>BTQL01000035.1:0-23302 GCA_036985855.1 Acidimicrobiia bacterium
TTGAAGTGCCTCGACAAGGAGGCTGCAGCAGCAGAATGGGCGAACATCTACGTCGAGACCGTAGAGGAAGTGTCCGCGGGCTCCACGAATGGTCGGTTTCGTGGGCTTCGATCCTTCCCACACTCGTTGCCGCGTCGGGTTTCATCCGCGGTCGCAGCGGTCGGCATCGGACACCAAGGTGGTAAACCAGGAGACAACGGACGTCATCGGTAACAGTCACATTGACATGATCAATACGTGTCGTATAGGCTCCTACAAAACCGAGCGGGCGCGGTTCCTTGCGGAGAAGGCGTTGGTGATTCGGAAGATATATATCTGGAGGTTTCCGTGAGCAAGAAATGGACTTGGGTACTCGTAGGCATGGCGCTCGCTCTCCTTTTGGCTGCCTGCGGAGGAGACGACGAATCCGCAGACGAGGGAGTCAGGGTTGCCCTGGTTCTTCCCGGGGAGATCAACGATCTTTCTTGGAACCAGGTGATGTTCGAGGGCACCAAGGCACTCGAGGCGGATGGCCTCATCAGTGAGTTCGCATATACGGAACTGGTGCCCGAAGGCGACTCGGAAAGAACGATCCGCGGCTATGCCGAGGATGGCTACGACCTCATCGTCGCGCACTCCTTTGGATATGGAGAAGCGGCGCTCGCCGTCTCGGCCGACTTCCCTGACACAGCTTTCGCTTGGGCAGGCGGCATAGAAGGCCAAACTGGCAGCATGGCTGACTACGCGCAGCCTTTCTACGAGGCCTACTACCTGGTGGGAATCCTTGCGGGAGGCGTAAGCGAGACGGGCGTTCTCGGCGGAGCGGGCGGGTTTGATATCCCCGTGTGCCACGCCATGATCGAAGCGTTCTACCTCGGCGCCCAGGAGGTCAATCCCGCCGCCCGTGGAGTAACGTCCTATGTCGGCGACTGGATTGACGTTGTCAAGGCGAAAGAGGCAGCAAGCGCCGCGGCGGCCGAAGGCGCAGACGTCTTCGCTGCTTGCGGCGAGGGTCCGGTGTTAGGCCAGATCGAAGTCGCCAAAGAGCAGGGTCTGTACTCCACCGGCTATGTGGGCGACATGAGTTCCCTCGACCCGGATACCGTGCTGGCGTCCATGACTTGGAATACCAAGGAACTGTTACGCCCGATGATCGAGGACATCAACGCGGGAACCTTTGCTCCCGCAAAGTTCTACTCGATCGGTGTTGCTGATGACGGTTTGATCGTCAAGATCAATCCCAAGCTCGAAGGCGACATCAGCAAGGAAGCCATGGACCTCTACAAGCAGCGTCTCAAGGAGATCAAGGACGGGACCTTTGACGTACCGTTCATCTTCGAAGGATAGATTCCGATTCATAGGCTGTTTTGACACAACTGACTCAGCAGGAGATGGATACCCCGGCCATCACGGTGGCCGGGGTATCCCGGTACTTTGGCCTAGTTCAGGCTCTCACAGATGTGAGCCTCGAGTGTCGCTACGGAGAGGTCCTCGCGATTCTGGGCGAGAACGGTGCCGGTAAGACGACACTGATGAGGATTCTCGCGGGGCTAGACCGGGCCAGCTCCGGGCAACTCCTCAAGCGTACAGAGCCGTATCTTCCTCGTTCCCCTCGCGATGCGGTCGCCGCCGGCGTCACGCTGGTTCAGCAACACTTTGCGTTGGTGCCGACCATGACGGCAACGGAGAACATCCTCCTTTTCAGAAACCGACACGACGCCCGCACCACAAGAAGTGAGGCGGCCAGCGACCTGCAAGCTTTGGCATCTCGCCTCGGCTTCGATATCGATCCTGACCAGCTCGTCGGCGAGATGTCCGTTGGCACCCGCCAGCGTCTCGAACTGCTACGGGCCCTCGACTCCAATCCGGACGTGCTGCTGCTCGACGAACCGACTTCAGTGCTCACCGACGCTGAGTCCGATTCGCTATTGCAGATCGTCAAGAACCTGGCACACGATGACAACAGGTCGATCGTCTTCATCACGCACCGACTTCGTGAAGTTGTGAAAGCCGCCGACCGGGTCGTGGTGCTTCGCGACGGTAGGGTGGTCTCTCCTGCTGCGCCCGTCGGTGAGAGAACTGCCGCCGGACTGGCTGCTGAGATGGTCGGCGAGGAAGTTCACGACGCGGTGAGGGATGCCAAGCACCTCGGTGATCCCAGGCTCATCGTGGAGGACCTCGCAGCGGAGGGAGTCGGCCCTCTCAGCCTGTCGGTCCACGCTGGCGAGGTTCTCGGAATCGCGGGTGTCGGCGGCAATGGTCAGACAGAGCTCGAGGCCGTCCTCATCGGGGCCCGTCGACGTATCGGTGGCGAGGCACACTTCGATGGGAACGTCCTCACGGAGATACATCCCCGGCAGCGCATCTCATACAATATCGCCTATATCCCGTCCGATCGTGACAGGACCGCCCTTGTAGGATCGATGCGCTGTGACGAGAACCTGCTGCTTGGCAGAACAACACGCCTCACGAGGCGTCACGAAGACGCAAAGCCGCTCATGGAAAAATGGTCGGTTGTTGGATTCCCCGAGTTGGACGCCGCCGCCCTGTCGGGGGGCAACGCGCAGAAGCTGGTCGCCGCACGCGAGATGGAGAGCAACCCGGCGCTCATGCTGGCTTTTCAACCGACAAGGGGTCTCGATCCCGGAGCGACCGCGTTTCTTCGCCAGGCATTGCTCGACACGACCACGGGCGGCAGCGCAGTCCTCTGGGTATCGGCTGATCTCGACGAGCTTCTCGCAGTAGCCGACCGGATCATGGTCATGTTCTCCGGCCAAATCGTCGGTGAGTTCGAACCTCCGTTCAATCGAGCTGCAATCGGACTCGCCATGGCAGGCATGGCATGAGAGATTCTCCCAACGCCACGAGCACACCGACAGAGCTCACGACATCCGGATCACATCCGGGGAGCACGCTGCTTCGGCGCGGTCTGCAATCGGGAACGCTCCTGCTGGCCGGATCCGTTGTTGCGGCACTTCTCGTCGGCGCGATATTGATCTTGTGGGTCGGGGAGAACCCGCTATACGTCTACTGGGTCATTCTCACCCAATCGCTCTTTGAAGCATCGGGGTGGCGCGACACGCTCATCCTCGCGACACCGCTCGGAATCATCGGGATTGGCCTCGCCTATGCGTTCCGAGCCGGTGTCTGGAACATCGGTGCAGAGGGACAACTGATCGTAGGAGCCATCACCGCCATCGCGGTTGTCAGCGTCATGCAGGGTTTCCCCGGAGCGGTCATTATCGTCGCCGGCCTCCTCGCCGGAATGGCGGGCGGCGCACTCTGGGGAGCGATCGCTGCATTCCTCCACGTCAGGTTTGCCGTGAATGCAGTGATCGCAACGCTGCTGATGGTCTTTATCGCCGAGCCGCTGCTCAACTGGGTCGTCAGGGTCCCCCTGAAAGATCCGGCGACGTTCCTCCCGCAAAGCCGGACAGTAGGAAACGGCGCGCTGCCCGACATCCTCGGAACGGATATTCACATCGGGGTTCTGTTCCTCTTCATGCTGGTTCCATTTGCAGCTTGGGTCATGAGCTACACGAGATTCGGCTATCTCATCCGCGCGCACGGTGCGAACAGGTTTGCTGTGTACGCCAACGAAAGCCGTCCGGGAAGGCTCCCCTTCATGTTGCTCGCCATGAGCGGCGCCCTCGCCGGTGCAGCCGGTTTCATCCAACTGGCAGGGGTCCAGATGCGGGTTGGAAGCGGTACGGCCGTGGGTTTCGGTTACACGGCGATCATCGTTGCGATCCTCGGGCGCAATCGGCCGATTGGAGTATTCTTTGCGGCGATCGGCTTGTCAGCGATGCTGGTCGGAGCCGAGGCGGCCCAACGATCGCTCGGACTGCCGGTGGCATTGACGCAATCGATCCAAGCAATCGTCGTGATCTTCGTTGTTGCAGGCGAGGCGATCGAACAACGCATCGTAAGACGAGAGTCCGAGCGGATCGCGGCGGCTACTGCAGCTCAACTCAACCCAGGGACACCCGCGTGATCATTGCCGAAGTTGACATCATTTCAATCGCATTCTGGGCAACTGTCCTTGCGGCAGGAGTTCGCCTTGCAGTCTCGGTGGGGATGGCTGCTCTCGGAGAGATGATCAACGAGCGTGCGGGAGTTCTCAACCTGGGACTCGATGGCGTCATGCTCATCGCCGGTTTCGCCGGTTTCGCCGCCAGTTTCGAAACCGGATCTCCCTGGCTCGGGCTATTGGTTGGCCTCATCGTCGGGGCGACCGTTGGAGCTCTATTCGCACAGCTCGTCGTAGTCCTTCGCGCCGACCAGGTCGTTACGGGTCTCGGCCTTGCTCTCTTCGGGGTCGCATTCACCGCGTTCCTCAATCGTGAGATCTACGGCGGTGGAAGCACGCCCCCACGTGCCCCGATACCCGGCACCTGGGAGATTCCGATTCTCAAGGACATCCCTCTCCTGGGACAGAGTCTCTTCAGCCAGTCCCAGGTTGCCTATCTGGCAATCTTCATAACGATATTGCTCATCGTGTTCCTGCAGCGGAGCTACTGGACGATCGTGCTCGATGCCGTCGGCGAGGAGCCTCGTGCGGCCGACGCCGCAGGCCATTCGGTCGTCGCAGTGCAGTTCATCGCCACCGTCGCCGGCTCTGCACTGGCCGGCTTGGCCGGCGCGTTGCTGATCGTCGGCCAACTTGGATTCTTCAATACGAACATCACGGCAGGGCGAGGGTTCGTTGCCATTGCGCTGGTCATCTTCGGTAGGTGGAGACCGGCCGGTATCGCTCTCGGCGCGCTGCTATTCGGTGTGCTGGACGCTCTACAGTTTCGCTTCCAGACCTTGGACACTGCGATTCCGTTTGAGTTCTTCATCGCTCTCCCATTCATCGTGACTCTCATTGCGGTAGCGTTTGGAAGCAGAAGGGCACGCGAACCCTCGGCTCTGACTATTCCGTTCTTCCGCGACACGGAGTAGCCGAGACGAACTGAATTCGGATGTCGCAACGAGGAACTCGAGACAACCGATCCAGAGAGAGGGAAAGAGAATGGGAAGGTTCGATGGAAGGGTGGCGATCGTCACCGGCGGCGCAGGTGCAATCGGCGCTGCGTACTGCAGAGGGTTCGCTGCCGAAGGAGCATCTGTGATCGTGGCCGATCTGGTGGACACATCACAGGTTGTGGCCGCCGTACGAGACAAAGGGGGCGAGGCGCTTGGCGTGTCCGTCGATATTGCCGACATGGCGTCGACCGAGGCGATGGCCCGGGCCGTTCTCGCTGATTACGGCAGGATCGACGTGCTCATCAACAACGCGGCATTCTTCAAAGCTGTCACTCGCGGATCGTTCGAGGACATTCCAGTCGAGGAATGGGACCTGACGATGGCTGTGAACGTCCGCGGCCCGTGGCTGTGCTCACGGGCTGTGCTCCCCGCTATGAAACAGCAAGGACGCGGGCGCATCATCAACATCTCATCCAACGTCGTGTGGAAAGGTGTGCCCGGCTTCCTTCATTACACGACATCGAAGTCGGCCTTGGTCGGCTTCACCAGGGCGATGGCTCGTGAGGTGGGCGAGTATGGGATCACCGTCAACAACGTCGCCCCCGACTTCATCCCCGATGATGAACTGAGGAAGCATCAACCAGGAAACGAGGAAGCTGTCAACGCACAACGTGCCATCAAGCGCACGTCGGTGCCGGAGGACATGGTCGGCGCGGTGCTTTTTCTGTCGAGCGACGACGCTTCGTTCATCACCGGTCAGGCGATCCTGGTCAACGGTGGTTCGTTCATGTATTAGGGGAGCATCGATAGCGAATGCCGCGCTGGTGCGCCCCAACACACAGCCAGAGAAGCTTGATATGATCAATACTGATGGTCGAGGAAGGACTGGATGGCCGCGGACACACAGGGTGACGACGTAGACGTATCAGAGCTGGTCAACGAGCTCGACGAGGCCGGCGAGGAACGGCTCTATCAATCGCTCCGCCACTTCTGGCATCCGGTCATGTTTGCCGAGGACCTCGGAAAAGACCCGCTGAGGGTTGTGCTGCTCGATACGACTGTTGCTCTCGCCAGGCTCGATGGCAAGGTGTTTGCGTTCTACGACCTCTGCATGCACCGCGGTGCAGCGATCTCTCTTGGAGAGGTGGATGATGGTTGCATCCGTTGCCCGTACCACGGGTGGAAATATGACTCGAGCGGTCAATGCGTCGAGATTCCATCACGTCCCCAGTTGTCCAACCTGACTCACGCGAAGCTGACACCGTATCTCTGCGAAGAGCGCTACGGGATCATCTGGGTCTGCCTGACCAACGAGCCACGCTTTGGTATTCCGGAGTTGCATCAATGGGACGACCCACAGTTCCGGTTCATACGCGGACCCGTCACAGAGTGGCGATGCTCGTCGCCGCGACGGCTGGAGAACTACGTCGACTTCGGTCACTTCTCCTGGGTACACGATGGATTCCTCGGATCACGCGACCATCCGGAAGTAACTGATCACGATGTGTCGATGGAGGGTGGTGAAATGCACGTGCGTCAGACGGTGCACGAACCGGTCAAGGGAAAGTTCAAAGCTCATCTTGGGGCGGCGGGCGACATGATCACGGCCGAGAATGTCTACCGAGTATTCCTTCCTCACGCAGTGAACCTGGACCGCCACTTCGACGGTGGCGGCCGCTACGTCCTGTTCATGGCGCCTTCACCGATCGGCCGCAAAGAGACGCGGAGTTTCTGGTACATCGGTCGTAACTATGCAGTCGAGCCTGAGCACGACGACGAGTTCCTCGAATTCGAGCGCCAGATCCTCGAGCAGGACAAGCCTGTGGTCGAATCTCAGCGACCAGAGCAGTTGCCTCTTGACTTGACCAAGGAGCTGCACATCAAAGTCGCCGACAAGATCTCTCTCAACTACCGGCGAGCACTGATTCGACTTGCCGACGAGTTGGCCGACGAACCCGAGAACGATTGATACACCCTGTCCAACCTCGATTGGAAGGATCTCCGATGACCCACTCCCCCGACACTGCCGACACGACATGTGACCTGTTGCTCGATGGCGGCGTCGTGATAACACTCGAAGAGACGCACCAGGTCATCGAGAAGGGGTCCGTGGCGATCCGGGGAGATCGTCTCGTCGCGATCGGGAATTCTCTCGAGATGGCGCCCTATCGAGCAAGCGCTATCCGAACGATCGACTGCTCGGGCAAGGTGATCATGCCTGGCCTGACCGATGGGCATACGCATCTATTCCAAACATTGGGTCGAGGCATGGGAGATGGTCTGAGCCTCGTGCCCTGGCTTCGTCGATTCATGTTCCCCTACGCCAAGACGATCTCGGGGGAGACCGCCACCGCAGGTGCTCGTCTCGGGGCTTTGCAAGCCGCTCTTGCGGGAACCACGGTCGTGGTCGACAACCACTACGGCCCCACAGACACGGCGACCACACTTGCGGTCGCAGACGCGATCGAGAGCGTCGGAATTCGTGGTGCTGTCGCACGCGGCATCTTTGGTGATCCGAATCGCGGTGGCGAGATCATGGGCGTTGCCCCGGAGCTGTTCCCGTGGACCAACGATCAGGAAATCGCGATAACCAGGGAGTGCATCGAAGCCCGGCCGGCCGGATCACGAGTCGAGATATGGCCTGGACCGGAGAATATCGTCTACGTGACGCCCGAACTCATCGAGGCCTCTGCTCAGCTCGCCGCGGACTCCGACGTGCGTTGGCACATGCACTGCTCAGAGTCGGCAGCAGAGATAGAATTCTTCGAGTCGATCTACGGTATGCGGCCCGTAGCGTGGCTTGCACAAGAACAGCTGCTTTCAAGCCGTACAACGCTCGCCCACGCGATATGGCTCGACGATGACGAGGTGTCCGCAATCGGCGAACACCAAACGACGACCGTGCACAATCCAGTCTCCAATCAGTACATAGCTTCGGGAGTCATGCGTCTCGAGGCCTTGCAGATGGCAGGCGCCAATGTCGCACTCGGCAGCGATGGCATCGCCATAACAGGGCAAGACATGTTCGAGGCCATGAAGGCAGGAATTCTGCTTCACAGAGTCCACAATCTCGACCCTTCCGCAACGACGGTCGAGCAGTTCATTGAAATCGCGGCGAAAGGTGGGGCAAAGATGACCGGTGTCGAGGCGGGAACTCTGGCGCCGGGTCGTCTCGCGGACGTGATCGTCATGGATATCGACAAGGTTCACCACACTCCGTGGAATCGACCGGTTGCGTCTGTGGTTTACGCCGGGACGGGCATCGATGTCGAACTGTCGATCGTGGGCGGGGAGATCATCGTCGAGAACGGCAAATCAACTCAAGTCGATGAGGACGAAGTTCGTGCCAAGGCAACCGAGGCTGCGGAGCGCTTGATCGCCGAGGCCGATCTATCCGGACTCACACGAGGCTGGTTCTCACCAAGCGCCACGTAGAAGCTACTGCCTGTCCGGAAGGAGAACGATGACGACGACCACGCCGACCGCCAGGCACTGCTACACGACCGGTTCCGCGGGCGGTCGCCTGCACTACCTGGATTTCGGAGGCACAGGAGCTGTCCTGATACTCATGCACGGTGTCACCGGTCACGCCTGGAACTGGTATGAAGTTGCTGCAGGACTCAGCGACCGCAGGCATGTCTACGCCCTCGACTTTCGAGGGTACGGTGAGAGCCAGTGGTCGGGCGCTGGAGCCTACGAGACGGTCGACCATGTGGCCGACCTCGCTGCATTGGTGACGCACCTGGACGTGGAATCGGTCGATCTCATGGGCTCTTCCTGGGGTGCGCTGGTCGCGATCCAGTACACAGCAGAGAACCCCGATCAGGTTGCCAATCTGATCGTCGTCGATGTCGAGCCGTCCTTTGAGCAGGACGAGACCGACCTCTTCCCGCGCCCCGCCAACTATGCCAATACCGCCGACGTAGCTCTAGCCGAAGCGCAACGTAATCCGAATGCATCGGCCGCCATGATCGCCATGATGTCGGCGACAGGTTATGCGTCAGGGCCCAACGGCAAACTCATTCCGAAACACGATCCGTTCTTTTTCGAGCGTTGGCCCTTCCGCTCGGATGATCATTGGGATCGGCTCGCAGCCATTCGAGCCAGAACGCTACTTCTTCACGCCGCGAACAGCTTCGTCCGAGGCGACGTGATGGAGGAAATGACTGCCCGAGTCAGCGACGCACGGTTGGTCGAGATCACCGACAGCGGTCATGCCGTGCCCGTTGAGAACCCGGAAGGTCTTGTGGCCGCGGCCGCAGCTTTTCTGACGTAGGCAGCCCTCTCTCTCCGTATCCCACGAATCTCGGAACTGATTGTTGGGACTCGCGACGTCATATTACTCAGAGCAATACGCGTGTGGTACACTGCACGCGGTTGGCTGATGAACCTATGGACAGCTCTGGCATCTGACTCGAGGATTGGAGCAAGGCAATGGGTGGGTCGAACGAGTACGAGAACCTCAGAGAGGCGATCCTCGATGGAGACCGGGAAGCGGCCGTGGCTATCGGCCATGATGCAATCGAAGCCGCTCAAGACCTCACCGAACCGGTCGGGGTCGCCTCAGGCGTAATCAGGGAGGTCGGCGACAAGTTTGGCACAGGAGAGCTGTTCCTCCCCGAGATGGTCCTCGCCGCCGAGGCCATGCAGGCGTTCATGGACGTTGTCACACCGCACCTCGAGTCAGAAGCCACAGAAGGTGCATCTGCTCGTCACGGCAAGGTTGTCATCGGGACAGTCCAGGGTGACATTCACAGCATCGGAAAGAACATCGTTGCGACGATGCTGAGCGCGTCCGGCTACGAAGTAGTCGACCTCGGCGTCAACGTCGTTCCGATGGATGCCATCAAGGCCGCTGAGAGTGGCGGGGCATCAATCATTGGATTGTCTGCGCTGATGACCACATCGATGCCGTACCAGAAGGAGGTCATTGACCTTCTGGACGCCATGAACCAGCGCGACGACTTCTGGGTCATCATCGGCGGCGGCCCGGTGACCATGGAGTACGCCGACGATATCAACGCCAATGGCTGGGCTCCAGATGCAGCCGCAGCCGTCCAGGTCTGTGACCATATGCTTTCGAGCAAGACGACCCCTGCGAGCACCAACCTCGTCTACAGAGCTGCGGGGTGAGCCATGAATCTCGACCGAATACTCGACGTACTCGACAAGGCGCACGGCGGGCCGGTGCACAAGGAACGGGACTTCAATCTCGGAGTGGTTGCCGCCACCATCTCGGCGAAAGTGGAGAAGTACGGGCTCACGAACACCGTCGACGTACAGAACCCGATCGGAAGCGACGACGACCTAGCCGATCGTGTCTATCAGGCGGGCTTCGAGGCGGCTGTTGAGATTGGCCTTCTGTGCTCGGACACCAACCGGGCCATCACGTTCACATCCGAGGAGTTGCAAACCGCGATCGACGAGGCACCGAGCGAGTTCTGGCTTGGTGATGGAGATCAGCGGGTCCACTTCCAGCATCGGAATCTCGATGACACGACGGCACCTGTTTGGACGGTACCTCTCAGCATCGCCGTGTCAGAGGACATCTTCGTCGAGATGGTCCATGGCCTTGCAAGTATCGGCGTGGTCGACTGCCTCGAGGGCCCATCGCTCGAGACCATCTATGGTCGCCCGCTGCGTTCGGGGTCGCCGTATGAGCATCTCGCCGGTCGCTATCAGGCCGATCTGATGTTCGAGGGTATTCGTCGCGCAGGGCGCGTCGGAATGCCGATGGACGCCATTGGAAGTTCGACGACTCACTACGGCCTACTTGGTGGTTACGGCGTGGAGGGTGGCTATCGACCGAAAAAGGACCTCGTAACCATCCTGTCCATCGCCGACTTCTGGACATCCTACGAGTCACTGTTCAAACTGACTCAGGTGCAGGTTGCGGGTGGCAGCCACATATCCGCATCCACATGGATCATGCTCGGCGGATACGCAGGAGGACCGGAAGGGACCGCCGTTGCATGCGTTGCGTACTCCCTTCTGATGTTCGCCGTGTTCCAGGGTTCACGCGCCGGCGTCCCTCCCTTCGACCTTGCCTACATGGGCAATAGCGGGCGCAGAGCCCAATGGGCGCTCAGCGTGTCGAACCAGGCCATGGCCCGCAACACCAACACTGTGTACCACTCGGTCGCAAACCAGGTATCGGGACCGGGCACCAAGGCCCTCCTGTACGAAACCCTCGTCGGAATGACCAACATGGCGGTAACGGGCGTCACCAATGTTGTCGGCACCCGCTCGGCTGGTGGCAGGCTCACCGACTACCTGACCCCCCTGGAGCATCAGTTTGGCGGCGAAATATTCAAGGCGGCGGCCGGGATGAGCAGGGAACAAGGCAACGACATCATCAACAAGTTCATCCCGAAGTACGAGAGTGATCTGGTGGATCCGCCCGATGGCCAACGGTTCCAGGACTTGTACGACGTTGCAGCCCTCAAGCCGATACCACAATGGCAACAGATGTACGAAGAAGTCAAACAAGAAGCGATTGAGGCGGGACTGCCGCTCGACTAGGAGTTTCGATCAAGGACCACAACTCGCCGGGCAGGCGCGGGCATGTGATTTCCCGTGCAGACAATGGGTGAGGCAACACCATCAGGGTCGCACGAGCTCGTGTTTCAGCCGTCCGGCGTACGGGGCAGGGTGAAGGCCGGAACCAGCATCAGACGTGCAGCGACCAGCCTCGGAGTCGAAATAGAGAGTATCTGTGCCGATGTCGCCACCTGCGGAAAATGTCGTGTGTTGATAGAGGACGGGCACCTCGGCAACATAGACTCTTCGCCGGACCACGCGTCTTCGATGCGCCCGACGGAGGAACTGTGGATCACGCGGCGGGCGAAGACCTGGCGCAAGATGGGTCTTGACCCCGATCGGCTCCGACTTTCCTGCCAGGCCGAGATTCAGGGCGACATGGTGGTGTTCGTCCCGGAGTCGAGTCGCGGAAATCGCCAGATAATCCGCAAGGCGGCCACAGACCGTCACATCGACATCCATCCGGCGGTACGCCGCTACTACCTCGAACTGGAACCAGCGACGCTGGAAGATCCACTCGGAGATGTTGAGCGCGTTTCGGAGAGCCTTGTCGCAGCGATGTCGAGAATCCACGGAGACACCGACTGGGTAGCGCCGGATCCGAAGGACATGTGGTTCGACTTCCACGTCATCCGCACGATGGGCGACGCCATTCGCGAAGGTGACTGGAAGGTATCCTTGACCGTGTGGCAGGGCCTCCAGGTCATCGACATCAGGCCCGGGTATCACGACGATCTCTATGGGATTGCTGTCGATATCGGAAGCACCGCGATCGCCATCTACATCTGCGATCTGGTCACCGGGGAGATAGTGGGGACCGATTCAATGATGAATCCACAGACTGCCTTTGGAGACGACATCATGTCGAGGATGACGTACGAGTCTCAGAACGAGGATGGCCTCGCCACACTCCAGGATGCGGTCATCACCGGTCTGAACAAGCTGATCACACGGGCCTTGCGCACCAACCGGATCAAACCGAATGATGTTCACGAGATCGCCGTCGTCGGAAACACCACCATGCACCATCTCTTCCTTGGGATCTCGACCAAGCATCTCAGCACGGTTCCCTTCGTGCCAACCTCTCACAGGGCATTCGATATCAAGGCTCGCGATCTCGGCATTGCCGCCAATCCAAGCGCCAACGTCCATGTGCTACCAATCGCTGCAAGCTTTGTCGGTGCCGATGCCATGGCAGTCATCATCGCGGAGGAACCCCACAAACAGGACGAGAACTTGCTCATCATCGACATCGGTACGAACGCTGAACTCATCGCAGGCAACCGCAATGGCCTCGTGTGCACGTCTACGCCGACGGGCCCTGCCTTCGAGGGCGCCCACATCGAGTACGGCATGAGGGCTGCCGATGGAGCAATCGAGAGGGTCGAGATAGACCCGGACACCCTCGAGCCTCGATACAAGGTGATAGGAACAGACGGCTGGGGACCGCATGAGCTCGAGGTGAACGACTCGATCCAGGAGGGTGGACCCGTCAAGGGCCTGTGTGGCTCTGCGATCATCGACGCGGTGGCCGAGATGTTCCGGACCGGCATCATCACTCCACGAGGTCACTTTGCCTCAGATCTCAAAACGGAACGAGTTCGACAAGGCGAGCTTGGCTGGGAGTACGTCATCGCATGGAGCGACGAGACGTCCATCAACCGGGATATTCCGATCACGTTGGACGATGTCCGGCAGATCCAGCTCGCCAAAGCTGCACTGTATACGGCATCGATCATACTGCTGCGCGAGCTTGGAATCGAAACACCTGACAAGATCATCCTCGCGGGAGCGTTCGGCTCACGCATCGATAAGACGAAGGCGATGATGCTTGGAATGATCCCCGACTGCCCCCTCGACCGCGTCTTCTCTGTCGGGAACGCTGCGGGCGATGGAGCCCGCATCGCTCTACTGAATCGGCACAAGCGCCTCGAGGCACAAGAGATCGCCCGGACTATCCGGCGCGTCGAACTGCCGGTTGATCCTGCGTTTCAGAGTGAGTACATGCAGGCGCTCAACCTTCCCCACATGTCACACCAGTTCTCGGCCATCGCCGACCTCATCCCCGACTATGGCCCAGACCCCATGGCAAAGCGATTCCGTAACGCGTTCTGACGCGGCAAGTTGCTGTCTGTTCCCCGTTGTGACCGACCAATCGGACACGGTCGGAGTGGCTAGAAGGATGGAGGCGTGGTGATGAACAGGAATCTCGCAGTCTTCATACCCGTATTGCGCCATCCATGAGGAACGTCCGCGGGGTACGTGTATGCATCACCGATGCTGAGTTCAACTGTGTCATGCTCACGCAACGAGACGGACAACGATCCCTCGAGAACGTAAATCATCTCCTGCCCATCATGGGCAAGCTCATCAGCTTCAGCGCCAGGCTCTGCAGTAATGAGGTTCGTTTCGATCTGATGATTTGCTCCCTCAACTAGGAAGCAAGCAGTTGTTCCGCTGCCGAGTTCGAAGCACCGAGCGGAATCGCCCTTTACCAGACTTACTTCTGCAGCGACCGACGGTTGAAGGAGTTCCTGGGCTGACGTGCCCAGAGCTGCCGCAACCTGATGCAACGCCAAAAGGCTGGGCATGGCCTTTCCGTTCTCCAACTGACTCAGGAAGGGTTGAGAGAGACCGCATAGATCGGCAAGTTGTTGAAGGGTGAGATCACGGTTCTTGCGGCGGACCCGCAGGGCCTCACCCAAGGAAACCGCGAGTTCACCACCGTCGACCACGTCTGCAGTTGAATGGAGATCGCGGCGGATTCGTTGTTGCTTTGTCGTCATAGGGGTATTGAGCGTACCATTGATCGTTGCTGGAAACTCGGAAACCAACCACTCGCGTGCCTCTGAAAACCCGGTTACCCGGGTGTGGAGGCATCGATCGCGTCCAAGAGTCGCTCCGGCGTCACGGGTATCTGGTTGACAAGCACGCCTGAAGCATCTGCTATGGCGTTCGCAATAGACGGGCCGGGCCCAAGGATGGGGTGCTCTCCGATCCCCTTCGCTCCAAACGGTCCCAACGCATCGGGCACCTCGACGAGCGAGATCTGCACCCGCGGCACGTCCATGATCGTTGGGAGCCGATAGTCCACAAGATTGGGATTCAAGATCCGCCCATCGCTAACAAGCATTTCTTCCCACAAAGCACCGCCAAGGCCCTGCGCGACTCCACCCTCGATCTGGCCCTCGAGGGCCATGGGGTTGATCGCCTTGCCTACGTCGTGACACGCCGTGTAGTCGAGGATGCTGACCTGACCGGTGCCAGGATCGATCTCGACTTCAGCAACGTGTGTCCCAAAGCCAAAGGTCGGATAGATCCCCTCAGCAAAGCCACCTCCGACGGGATCGTCGTGATGCCGATATGCAGACCAGACGCCAAACCCGACCAGCGGACCTTCGGCACCGTAGATCGACGTTCCGGCCACCGCCTCGAGCGTCATCCCACCCTCGAGGCTCGATACGTCATGGACCCGACCCTCCGTGATCATGACTTCATCGGCATCGCAGCCAAGTTCTCTCGCCGCGCACTCGACGATCTTCGCTCGTAGATCTTCCGTGGCGAGCCGAACCGCGCTTCCGTTGTCGAAAACCGTGCGACTCGCGATTGAGCCAAGGTCGTATGCAGTACTGTCGGATTCCGGAGCTCCCACAGATACCCGATCGATTGGGACATCGAGCACCTCGGCGGCGATCTGGGACAGAACTGTGTGCGTGCCACAGCCGATCTCGACCGCGGCGGTCGTGATCGCCACCGTTCCATCTTCGTTGAGTCGCACAGTGGCCGATGAGGACAACAAGCCGACCGTCTTCACGATATTCGCTATGCCGATTCCGCGGTTCGGGCCCATTGAGCCCTTCTTCTCCCAGTACCCGGAACGATCGAGAGCTGTCTCCATCGTCTCTCGAATATGTACGTCGTGGAGTGCCGCCGACGAAATCAGCTCGTCCCCATCCTCCACGAGATTCGCCAAACGCAACTCGGCAGGATCGATCGCGATCTTTCGCGCCAGTGCATCCAGGTGGGTTTCCAGTGCGAATAGTGCCTGGATCGTGCCGTACCCACGCATGCACCCGTAGTCGGGGTTGTTCGTGTAGACGGCTCGGGTCCGCACCTTCCAAGACGGGAACCTATAGACACCTTCAGAAGAACTGAGGGCATGGCTCGCCGTGCCTACCACGTGATCTGCGTATGCGCCGGCGTCGGCCACGATGTCAACCTCACCACCGGTGAGCTTTCCATCACTCGTTGCGCCAAGCTTGATCTTGATCTCGAACGGAGCCCGGTTGTTTGCGGCGACGAACTCCTCCTCACGAGTCATCGCGAGCCGCACTGCCCGCCCGGCCTTCTGGGCGAGGAGCGCAGTCAACGGTTCAAGGTTTGTGTCGAGCTTGCCCCCGAACCCGCCACCACACTCGAGCGGGATGACCCTGACGTCCACCATCGGAATCTCGAGAGCGGCAGCCAACTCGGCATGACAGACACTGAGTTGCTGTGTCGCCGTCCACACAGTGAGGCGGCCTCTATGGTCGAAGCCCGCGACACACGCGTGAGGTTCGATAGGTGCCTGGTTGACGGCGCCGGTCCGATAGACCGCTTCGAGAACGACATCGGATTCAGCGAATGCAGTGGCCACGTCTCCGCGGGCGAGTTCGGCTTCCATGCACACATTGCCGTATCGGATGTAGGGAAAACCGGCCTCGTACTCGGCAACATCGGGGTGGAGTCGAGAGGCACCCTCCTTCAAGGCAGCCGTCGTGTCCAGCAGTGGGTCCAGATCCTCATATCTAACCTTGATCAAGCTGACGGCTTGTTCCGCGATTCGTTCCGTCACAGCCGCGACAGCCGCAACTCGATCACCGATATACCTGACCTCCCCTTTGGCGAGGATCGTCTTGTCCTTCAGGTAGACACCGTACCGCCTGATCGGCGCATCGTCACCGGTGATCACCGCCTTGACACCCGGGAGGGCAAGCGCCTTGCTGATGTCGATATCGATAATGCGTGCATACGGTCGGTCGCTGAAGAGAATCTTGGCGTGCAGCATCCCCTTCAGATAGAAATCGGTACTGAACCGGGATGCTCCGGTCACCTTGGCAACGCTGTCGATCCTCGTCACCGACTTGCCGACGTATTTGTACGCCGGCTTGGTTGGTTCCTTGGTCCCTACCTCGACAACAGGATCGCGAGTCTCGGGAGCAGCCATCACGCCTCCTCAGCCATCATGAGCGCAGCCGACTGCACGGCGGCAATGATCTTTCCGTAGCCGGTGCAGCGGCACAGGTTCCCTGCAAGACCGGCGCGGATCTGGGCGTCGGTCGGATGCGGCTGTTCGGCAAGAACTGCGGTGGCCATCATCACCATTCCCGGTGTGCAGTATCCACACTGGACGGCACCCATGGCCACAAACCCCTCCTGCACGGGGTGGAGACCAGTTTCGTCGGCAAGCCCCTCGATGGTTGTGACTCCCTTCCCCTGCGCTGAGACGCTGAGCACCAAACAACTGGTCACGGGTCGCCCGTCGAGCAGCACGGTGCACGCCCCGCAGTCGCCCGTGGCACATCCCTTCTTCGACCCCGTCAGGCCGGCAGATTCCCTGAGCGTATCGATGAGCACCTCACCTGGTGATACGACGACGTGCAACATATCTCCGTTGACGTTCAGCTCGATGTCCATCACTCCCCCACATTCCCGTTCTTCAGACGCCCGCCAAGATCTTGTAAAGAGCGCGCCACCAGACGTTCTACCATCGCCGCGCGGTATCGGGCACTGCCACGTACGTCACTGATCGGGGACGCGTCGGCTGCAGCTTCCTGTCCAGCCTCCTCCGCCAGAACGGAATCCATCCCGCCAGCGCCATTGACGACATCCTCAGCCGAAAAGGCGCGCAGCGGCGTAGGAGCAACCGCACCGAGGCCGATTCTCGTCCGCAAACTGGAGTCCTCTCTCCACAATGCCACAGCCACGCCAACGACGGCTAGATCCATCGCGCGCCTCGGACTGAGCTTGGTGTACGAGGCCTTCGTCTTTGGCGAGGACAATGGTATCCAGATCGACTCCAGCAGCTCGCCCGGCTCGAGAACGGTCTGGCCGGGGGCAGCGAAGAACTCGCACAACGGCACCGATCTCTTGCCAGAGCCTGAGAGGAGTCGAACTACGGCGTCGAGGACAAGAAGGGGCGCGACGGTGTCTGCCGACGGAGAGGCGTTGCAAACATTGCCTCCAATGGTGGCCAGGTTTCGTATCTGCGGCCCGGCGACTACGACCGCGCCCTCAATCAGAACGGGGAAATGGTGGGCAACCTGCGCTGATCCGATGATGTCCGATAGCCGAACCGTGGCGCCGATGCGTAACCCGCCGTCTTCTTCGATGATCTCGCTGAGACTCCGTACACCGGTGATGTCCACAATTGTCACGTCGGGACCCGACCAGTGTTGATATTGCAACAACAGGTCTGTACCACCTGCGACTACCCTCGGATTTCGGTCGGACTCACCGAGAACCGACAGCACACCGTCGACATCGGTGGGACAGATTACTTCCAGAATCGAGGCCACAGGTTCGCCCTCCCTCGCTTCCAATGATAGAACGTGTTTGTACATCCTAGCATCGAGTATTGATCAGAACAATACTGCTCACAACCAGCCAAAGCCCTACTCCCGGCGATTCTCATGGCCGAGGACTGTCTCCGGTCGTCATCTGAACTACAAACCCACCAACCCAGTTGTTGTGTCACGATCGATCGCCGTATTTGCACAGTCAATATTCCTTAGCTATGTTGTCAGCAACAAGAGGCGAGAGGGACGGAGGCAGAGATTCTGCGAGACGGGTCATCATCCTCGGGTTCTTGTGTTGCCGAGTCACGTCGACAGTGCTGGTCGCAGACTGCCTCGGCACGCGACTCTCTTGCCCTGCCTGTTGTGGAGACACACACGTTTCCATTCAACGATCTCGCGATCGATATCACCCACCTTCGCCTGCCAGATCACGAAATGACCAACGAGAAATAGGAGCAAAACATGCGTTCGAGATTCATCAAGATCTTGGCACTGCTTGCCGTGCTGTCGCTGGTCGCAACTGCGTGCAGCAGTGGCGACAGCACAGAGGCAAGCGATACAACAACGACAACAGATGCAACAACGACAACAACTGAAGCAACCAATCAACCCACCGAGGTCGGGATTGCCGTTGTCTTCGCCGGTGTGAAGGAAGAGCCCTGGTATTCCACGATGCTTGAAGCGCTCGATCGGGTCTCGGCAGCATCTCCTCACGGACTGAAGGTGAACTACGAATGGTTCGAGAGCATCGCGTACGCTGACGGTGAACGCGTCCTCGGCGAACTGGCCGCTTCAGGAAAATATGACATCATCATCGGGCACAGTATCTTTGGCGAGTCAATCGCGCCCCTCCAGGATCAATACCCGGACATTCTGTTCGCCTTCTCGGGTTCCGGCAATGACCCACTCGGCGGCAACGGCTATTGGATCGACGTGTATACCCATGAGGCCGCCTACCTGACCGGCATCATCGCTGGCATGATGACCAAGACCAACAAGATCAGTGCCGTTGCAGCCTTCCCGTTCCCCAACGTGAACCTGCCACTCAACGCATACATCGCTGGAGCTTTGTCAGTCAATCCCGATGTCGAAGCCCAGGTCACCTACATAGAATCCTGGTTCGATCCAACGACAGCCAAGGAATCGGCTCTCGCCCAGATCGCGGCAGGGGCTGACATCGTCTACGCAGAAAGGCTTGGACCGTTTGAGGCAGCAGCGGAGTCGGACGGTGTACTTGCCTTCGGGCACTTCTCCGACCAAGCAGCCCTCGCCCCTGAGGTCGTCCTCACGAGCACACTGGCAATCTGGGATCCCGCCGTCAATACCCTCATCGACGAGTGGTTCGCATACGTCACAGAAGGGAAAGCATATGACGCTCCCATGGAGAGGATTCTCTTTCTCATGTCTAAAGGGGGAACGGACCTCGCTGCTCTGAGCGACCTGGTTCCCGACGACGTCAAGGCCGCCGTTGAGGAAGCGAAAGCCAAGATCCTGAGTGGGGAGCTCGAAGTTCCATTCAACGACGCTCCGATCGAGTAGCGAACCGATGTGTTCCGGGTCGAGTCCCAGCGCGGGGTTCGGCCCGGAATCACCGACACCCTCGTCACGAACGAAAACACTGGAATGGCCCCGACAACACCAGGAACGAACCCGCTGCTTCGAATCGAGCATGTCACGAAGCGCTTCCCCGAAGTCGTAGCGAACAACGACATCTCGATAGATGTAATGCCAGGCGAGGTGCTCTGTCTTCTCGGCGAAAATGGGGCAGGTAAAACCACGCTTGCAGACATGTTGTACGGAGTAATCCGTCCCGACGAAGGCCACATCTATTTCAGAGGGCAACACCTCGATGTGAAGTCTCCGAAGGAGGCCATCCATGCTGGCATCGGAATGGTTCATCAACACTTCGAGCTCGTCACACCGATGTCTGCCCTCGAGAACATCGTCATCGGTACCAAAGAAGCAACATGGCTCGAGCTCGACGAAACACGAATCAAGCTCGAGGGCCTCTGTGATCAGTATGGGATCAGCATCGATCTCGATGTTCAAGTCGGTCGGCTCTCGGTCGGCGAACAGCAGTGGATAGAGATTCTGAAGGCGCTCTACACCGGCGTTGATCTCTTGATCCTCGACGAACCCACAGCTGTTCTCACGCCGCAGGGCGTTGATCGTCTCTTTGCGTTTCTCCGTGAGTTGAAGCAGTCCGGCGTCGGGATCGTGCTCATAACACACAAGCTTCATGAAGTGATGGAGATCTCCGACCGTGTGGCGGTACTCCGACACGGAGTCTTGGTTGATACTGTCAACACGACCGAGACGACAAGTCGCGAATTGGCGCGGCTGATGGTCGGTCGTGACGTCGTCCTGACTGTGGAAAAGGAGCCTGCGCAGCCGGGAAAGCCTGTCCTCGAACTCGATAGCGTCGCTGCCGAAGGTAGGGCGCTGCGAGGGGCAGTGATTGACGTGTCGCTGGAACTACGCAAGGGCGAGATTCTTGGTCTGGCAGGCGTCTCCGGTAACGGTCAAAGTGCCCTCTTCGATACGCTGGTTGGTGTCAATCCACCGACGAACGGCACGATCAGTTTGGATGGAGTCGACATCACAGCGATGCGCCCGAAGGACATCGCTGCTCAAGGTCTCTCTGGTGTGCCGAGCGACCGGATTCGTCAAGGTCTGATGATGGACTCCCAGATCCAGGAGAACCTGATCCTCGGCAAGCATCGGTCATCCGAGTTTTCGAATCTAGGGTTTCTCGACAAGAAGGCAACCCACGATTTCGCTGACGAGGCGATCGAACAATTCGAGATCACAGCCTCGTCACCACGGCAGATCACCCGGGTTCTCTCCGGTGGAAATTTGCAGAAAGTGATCCTTGCTCGAGAGCTTCTCGGCGGCAGTCCCAAGGTACTGGTCGTTCATCAGCCAACCCGCGGCTTGGATATTGGAGCAAGCGAGTACGTTCGGCGTCGGCTGGTAGCGGAACGCGACCGCGGTGCCGCCGTTCTCTTGATCTCAGAAGACCTCGACGAACTATTCAACGTGTCGGACCGAATCGCCGTCATCTACGAGGGTGAAATCATCGGGACCGTCGATCCCGAAACCACAGCCCGCGAGGATGTCGGCATGTTGATGGCCGGCATTTCCCAATCAGCCGATGCGGCAGGAGACGACGAGCCGTGACCAATCCAACGCCTCCACCGTCCCCACCCGATCTCACTGATTTGCCAAACACGTCACTAGGCGACCCGGGTTCCAGTTGGCGGATCGAAAAGCGGCTACACGTCGGCTGGAAGAGTGAGGTACTGACACTGGTTGGCGCGACTCTGGTCGCATTCGCTCTCAGTGGCATCCTCATTGTGGCCGCTGGAATCAACGTTTGGGATGCATTCAAGGCTCTCTTCCAGGGAGCTGCAGGGTCGCGTAGATCGATTCTCGAGACTCTGGTGCAAGCAACACCACTCATTCTTACCGGTCTTGCTGCGGCTGTGGCGTTCCGCGCACGCATCTGGAACATCGGCGGTGAGGGACAGTTCTTCGCCGGGGCGATGGGAACCTGGTGGGTGGCCAACCAGTTCGGCGACGCACTCACGCCAGTGATCGTCCTACCGATGATGGTGATTGCTGCAGCGATTGCCGGTGCAGCTTGGGCCTCAATCGCGGGATTCCTTCGAGCCTACTTCGGCACTAACGAGATCATTGTCACGGTCATGCTCAACTTCGTGATTCTGTTCATCCTGTCGTGGTTGCTGGGTGGACCGTGGCGATCACCAGACACGTACTACTTCCAGACAATAAAGATGCCTGAGGCAACGTGGTTGCCGAGGTTCCTGGCGGACAGTCGGCTTCACTGGGGGTTTGCCCTGGCTCTCCTCGCAGCGGTCGGTGTCTACATTCTCCTGTGGAAGACATCTCTCGGTTTCGAGATCCGTGGCCTTGGAACGAACGAGATTGCCGCGCGATTCAAGGGAATCGACGTCGCACGCACGATCATCGTCGTCATGGCAATCAGTGGGGCGCTAGCTGGTTTGGCCGGACTAACCCAAGTCGGTGGCATCCACTACCGGCTTCAGCTGGATATCTCTACGGGCTACGGGTTTGCGGGAATAATCATTGCCTTGGTTGGGCGACTCCACCCCGCGGGAGTTGTCATCGCTGCCATCGGCTTCGGCGCTCTCATCAATGGGGCCACGTTCATGCAGATATCGACGGGTACACCATCGGCACTTGTTGAGGTCATCCAAGGCCTCGTGCTGATACTCGTGCTCGTTGGCTCGGTTGTCGTTCGTTATCGGGTAAGGAGGGTTGGCGGCGATGACTGAGATCGTCACCAGTGCATTCGTCATCGCGGTTCTGGCCACTTCGATCCGTGTCGCCACACCTCTGCTATTCGGTGCCATGGGCGAACTCGTCGCCGAAAGCGCCGGAATCCTGAACCTCAGCATCGAGGGCACGATGACGATCGGGGCACTGGCAGGATTCGGTGTGGCTGGAGCCACCGGTTCACTCTGGCTAGGCATCCTCGGCGCATTGGTCACCGGCGGTCTCATGGGACTGGTGATGGCATTCATGTCGTCCACCGTCAAAGTGGACCAGATCGTCGCAGGGCTGGCGCTGAACCTGCTCGGCATTGGACTTAGCTTCTTCTTGTTCCGGACAGTCTTCTCCAACACCACCTCAGCCGATATTCCATCCGTGGGGGTATTCACGATTCCCGAATTTCCCATCCTCTCCGGCCTCCCGATCGTCGGGGAGATCCTGTTCTCCCAGCAATGGTTGACGTACATCGCCTTCTTGAGTGCCCCTCTCATCTGGCTCTTTCTCAACAAGACCCGCTACGGCCTCGAATTGCGCAGCGTCGGCCACAACCCCAGCGCCTGCGACATGCGGGGCATCAGCGTTCCGGCAAAACAGTACGTCGGAACGATGTTCGGTGGGATGATGGCCGGGCTCGGCGGCGGTTTCCTCGTCCTGTCGACCACCGGGTTGTGGTTTCCCGAACTCGTTTCTGGACGTGGTTGGATCGCTCTGGCCATCGTCATATTTGGCAACTGGCGCGTGTCATGGATCCTGTTCGGTGCGCTGTTCTTTGGCTTCCTCGATGCCCTGCAACTCGCGTTGCAAGCGGTTGGCGTCGAGTTGCCTTATCAGTTGCTGCTGGCACTGCCCTACGTCTTAACAATCGTTGCGTTGGTCATCAACAGAAGCAGGTCTCAGGTTCCACTGGCGCTGGCAATCCCATACCACCGCGGCCAGCGGTA
>BTQL01000036.1:0-22017 GCA_036985855.1 Acidimicrobiia bacterium
ATCAGCTTCCCAAGCTGAATACGGGGGTTCGATTCCCCTCACCCGCTCAAAAGAGTGTTTGCTCGAGATATCCGCCCTTGTCGAGAAGCTGAGTTCCGCCGAGCCGCTTACGCTACCTTTTGGGTATGCCCGATCCACCGACGGGGACCGTCACCTTCCTGTTCACCGACATCGAGGGAAGCACGAATCTGCTTCAGAGCCTCGGTGACCAGTATGCCGAAGTGCTCGCCGCCCACTTTGAGATCTCGCGCGCGGCTTTTTCTGAACACGGCGGCGTCGAGCAAGACACCGAAGGTGATTCCCTTTTCGCCGTGTTTCCCGGCGCCGTCGACGCGGTAGGCGCCGCATGGCAGCTGCGGGCTCCCCGAGTCACCCTCCCGTCTGCGTCGGATGGGACGTGGAACGATGTCTTGACTGAGCCGCAGTTGTCATTCCTCCACGTCGATGCAGCCCCGAGCCGGTACCACGTGGTGACCAGACCTTTCCAAACGTGTACTACGACCCGAGGGATGGTCGTTAGGTCGACCATCGATATCAATTGTGACACAATGACGGAGAGCAGAACAACGCATTTGGCACAGAGGCAAGGAGTGGGAATGTCCGTCAGAAAGTCGTTGCTTTGGATTGACGCTGGGATGGCTCTCTTCGTCGCAGTGTTCGTAGTGATCGTCGCCTTCATCGAACGCAACGTGTTCGCTCCCGTGATGACCGGGTACATGGTGGCCCTCGTCATCTGGGCGTTCGTGGCCGAGCGCGCAGTCATGCACACCGATGGTCACGAATCCCCCATCAGCGCAGACAGGAACACTAAGACCACAGGCACAACGGAGCCGCTGACGCACTGATCACGGGTCATCGAGAATCGACACAGATGCGATCCGGACCCAAGAACGCGACGTGTCCCACGCGTGATCATCGGGGCAGCATCTGGTCGAACACCTGTCGACCGCTTTCCGTGATCTGGTCCTCATACTTCGAGTGCGGATCCCTATTGCCACGATGACGGTGCCACGATGACGGTGGGGCATCGGGCGCGTCGATGCGAGTCACTTCGGTAGGTCCAGAACCTGTCACTTCGCCTCTCCAATCGGTGGAACGACTGCCATGACTCTCCGATCCGATCAGACGTCAACCGACAGACCCATGCCCACTATCGTCTTTTCGGGCGTGTTCGCCGTTGCCACAGAGGAGGACCTGAATGGGGAAACCAATGATCGTCGCCGATTCAGTCGTGCGCCATTTCGGTGAAGTCAAGGCCCTTGATGGAGTCAGTCTCAGCGTCGCGGCGGGAACGATCTACGGACTGCTCGGTCCGAATGGAGCCGGAAAGACGACCCTGATCCGGGTATTGGCGACGCTGCTCAAACCAGATTCCGGCACAGGTTTCGTCGCGGGGATAGACGTAGTCGAACATCCTCATCAGGCGCGAAAATCTCTTGGTTTGGCCGGGCAAACCGCAGCAGTCGACGAGTTCTTGACGGGTAGGGAGAACCTGGAGATGGTGGGGAACCTCTACCACCTTCCCTCGCGGGAGGTAAAGCTCAGAGCCCAAGAAGTCCTGGAAAGGATCAGTCTCACCGAAGCAGGCGATCGCCCTGTCAGCACATACTCGGGTGGTATGCGCCGAAGACTCGATCTGGCAGCGAGCCTCGTGGGACGACCGGAGGTCCTGTTCCTCGATGAACCGACAACCGGGCTCGATCCCAGGAATCGCCTGGAAATGTGGGGGCTGATCAACGAACTGGTCGAAGAAGGTGCGACGGTGATGCTCACGACGCAGTATCTCGAGGAGGCTGACCGTCTCGCAGACTTGATCGGTGTGATCGACCACGGCCGCCTGATCACAGAAGGAACCGCATCAGACCTGAAGGCCAAACTCGGAGGTGACGTAATCGATGTCGCGGTCGCTGCGGACGACCGAGATCGCACTGCTGCGGTGCTCAGTGGCGTCACAGGCAACGAGGCCAACTGGGACGACTCATCGTTCAGCTTCACGATCCCGGCCAAGGACAGTGCCGTGACCCTCACCGAGGTCGTACGTGGTCTCGATCGGGCAGGGGTCGTGCCGAACGACCTGGCACTCCATCGACCAAGTCTCGACGACGTCTTCCTCTCCCTCACGGGCCACCCCGCCGAAGACGAGCCCCCCAAGGTCGACGGGCGGCGAACCCCCATGGCACGCAGCCGGAGGTCGAGATGACAACACTCGTTCAAACGATCTCACAAGACGCAGCGACACAGTTGCGCGATACCAGCGTGATGGTCAAGCGGAACCTGCTCAGGATCATGCGCCTGCCACAGTTGCTGTTCTTCTCCTCGGTACAGCCCGTCATCTTTCTCCTGCTGTTCACCTACGTATTCGGCGGAGCCATCACGCAGGGAACCGACATTGCATACATCGACTTCCTGTTGCCCGGCATCCTGGTGCAAACGGCGGTCTTCGGATCAACACAGACAGCAATCGGCCTGACAGAAGACCTCGCAGCGGGAGTCATCGACCGTTTTCGATCTCTCCCGATGGCCCGATCGGCGGTTCTCACCGGTCGGACGATCGCGGATCTTGTGCGCAACGCTGCAGTGACTGTGATCATGCTCACGGTTGGAACGATCATAGGATTTCGCATCGGCGGCACCGTGCTCGAAGCCGCCCTCGGGGTAGTGATCGCTCTTCTCTTCGGATTCGCCATCTCGTGGTCGATGGCCGCACTGGGCCTCTGGGTGAAGAACGCCGAGACAGCACAGACTGCGTCGTTCATTCTCATTTTTCCTCTCGTATTCGCGAGCTCGGTGTTCGTGCCAACGGAATCGATGCCGGGTTGGTTGCAGGGTTTCGCAACCAACCAGCCCGTTTCAGTGATCGCAGATACGGTGCGCGCCTTGATGGGCGGCTTTCCGATCGGTTCCCTCGTCCTCGAGTCAGTCCTTTGGATCGCCGCAATCCTCGCTGTGTTCTTTCCACTTGGGGTCCAGCTTTATCGCAGAGCCGTGAGCACCTGAGCGACCAGATCAACGACTGGGGATCGCCGCAACGCCCCGATCCTTGGCTCGTCACCTGACATTCGTTGGGCAGACGTCCTTCGGCGGAATCTGATTCGACCCACTCACGCACCTACTTGATACCCCCTGGGGGTATCATGAGGCCATGGACCTTCGACGCGAAGACCGCGACGACATCATCAAGCGGCTCAAACGCGTCGAGGGGCAGATGCGGGGTCTGCAATCCATGATCGAAGACAACCGCGATTGCAACGACGTGCTCACTCAGTTCGCAGCCGCTAACCGTGCCATGAGCAGAGCAGGATTTCGGTTCTTCTCCGCAACAATGGAGCAGTGCAGACTCAACCCCGACCTTGCAGCTGAACAGGGCTACACAGCTGAAGCACTCGAGAAGATGTTCCTCCGCCTCGGATAGAGATTCAGAAAAGCAGAGTGTCTCCGAGATGACTTTCGTCAGACAGCCGGAACGGAAAGTGAGCCCTTGTAGTTGCCAGGGCTGTCCTTCACAACAACAGGTACACCACCGGCTCGCTCGATGAATCCCGCTGCGATACCGGACCGGTAGCCGCTGCCGCAGTAGATCAGGAGAGGTTCGTGAGAGGCGAAACGCTCGGGATCGGCCGCGACGACAGAAAGATGTGCAAGGTCTGCACCGGGAAGAACACCGGTTGACTGCTCCACGGAATCACGTACGTCAAGCGACCCTTGCCCGATCTCGACTCCGAGATCCGCAAAGGTCACGATCTCGGTCTCTGAAAGTTGACCGGCAGAGAAGCTTCTCAGGTCCGCAGGATCGATTCGGCCAACGACGTTATCCCATCCGATCCGATGGAGGTGCATGCGGACTTCCTGAGCATCGGCCCCAGTACCGACGATCGCCAGGGGCGATCCCCAGTCGAGGGTCCAACCCATGTAAACGGCATCGTCGTTCGACATCTCGAAGGAGAGCGATCCGGGGATGTGGCCTGCCGCATACTCGCTGAAAGGACGGACATCTACGATCGTGGCATCTCGAAGCTCATCGGGTGTCGTGATCCGCGCTAGATCACCCGTGGGAGGTGCTCCCATCGGCTCGAGGTTCGATGGTGCCATGTGGCGGTAATAGGCCGGATACGGCGCGTAACCCATCATCTGGCTCATGCTGAATGCCTCCACAGATGGCGCAACGAGTGCCGGGTTCTGGAGTTTCTCGCGATCCACGGTACTCGTGGAATCTGCAATCGCGGATGCGGAACAGAACGATCCAGATCCGTGGGTCGGAGCAACCAGGGAGGGATCCGGAAGCTCATCCGCGATCCGGTGAACAGACGCATACTGATCCTTCAGGAGCATTTCGGTATGGTCCGGGCCAAGTAAATCGGACCGTCCGACAGCGCCGACAAGCATCGATCCTCCGGAAAAGATCGCTACCGGACCCGACGGAGCGACGAGAACGTACGAGGTGTGATTGTGCGTGTGACCGGGCGTATGCATGGCCTGCATCGTCCATCCACCGATATCGATCGTCGCGCCGTCTGCGAGCGGGGTGTGATCGTAGGGGGCACCCGTATTGGCCGGTAGTACATATTCGGCACCATGGATGTCCGCAAGCCGCTTGCCACCGCTCACGTAATCATTGTGGATGTGTGTTTCGAACACGGCAACCAATGACGCATCTACGTCGGAGAGGACGTCCTCGAAACGATCGAGATCGCGCTGGATATCAATCGCGACTGCCTCATCGCCAACGACCACGATGTACGAGTGATCCCCGAGGCTTTCCGTCGAGATCTGTTTCGCGTACGCGTTCGTGGCATCAGATGAAAGATCGAGGTTCATGTTGGGGAACCCTTTCGTTTGATCCCACTTCAGAGTACTATACCCCCCTGGGTATTCTACGAGGGACGGGGCAGCGTTCCCATCCCAAGACGACAGTATCGGAGACCGTGCGTGAGGTTCGGACGCAAAAAGACCAGCGTCGACGTCGAGACCGCCCATGAGATGGCAACAGACGATGGATACATCATTCTCGATGTGCGCACAGCCAAAGAGAGGTCTCAGGGGCACCCACCCGGGTCGATCCACATGGTTCTCGAAACGATTCCCGATCGTCTCGATGAGCTCAGGGGCAAGAAAGTTCTCGCCTTCTGCAGAAGCGGAAATCGGTCGGGTGAAGCAGCGCGCTTTCTCACGGGGCAAGACATCGAGGCATACAACGTGAGAGGTGGCATCCTCGCATGGGCACGTGCCGGACTACCCCTGACCCGGTAGCGTCTGGCGTAGATACACGGCACAATGCGCAGTGCTTGGTTGCAAGTGTTCTGCACTCCTCGTTGTCACAACCGGGGACGTTGTCCCTGGCGGCGTGCGCCGCCTCGACGCGGCCCGGACTGCGCCTCCGTCGTGTCTCCTTGCCGGATGACACCGATGCCACCGAGACACCCAGACACCAATTCCGCGACACACCACTAGCATCGGCTGCCGATGATCTTCTCGGACCGAACCATCAAATGTGCGATCGAAAGTGGTCGGATCTCGATCGATCCGTACGATGAATCGATGGTTCAGCCATCGAGCATCGACTTGCGGTGCGACCCGCACTTCAGGGTCTTCGAGAATCACAGGTACGCCATCATCGATCCGAAGGCACCACAAGGGGATCTAACCGTCGGCGTGGTGGCAAGTGATAGCGAACCCTTCATTCTCCACCCGGGCGAGTTCGTACTCGGCTCCACAGTTGAGGTCATTGGCCTTGCCGATGACGTCGTTGCGCGCCTCGAAGGCAAGTCCAGCCTCGGGCGTCTCGGCCTCCTCATCCACTCAACGGCAGGTTTCATCGATCCGGGTTTCAACGGTCAGGTGACGCTCGAGCTTTCGAATGTCGCCAATCTTCCCATTGCCATCTATCCGAACATGAAAATCGGACAGATCAGCTTCTACGAAATGACTACAGCAGCTGAATACCCGTACGGGTCGCCCGAACTCGGATCGAAGTACCAGGGTCAAACAGGACCCACACCATCCCAAATGCATCAAGACTTTGGAGATTCACCATGACAGATGTCCACGCCCGCGTCGGAGCAGTGATGATCGACTGCCACGATCCCGAGACATTGATGGAGTTCTGGTCCCAGATCGTCGGTATCGAGACCGCCCAAACATGGCCCGGCTACATCTTCGGAACGAAGCTGCCAGGCAACCACATCCGCCTCGCATTCCAGCGAGTTCCTGAAGACAAGACAGTGAAGAACCGGCTGCACCTCGACCTGAGCCATGAGGATCCTGAAGCGCTGATCGCCAAAGTCGAAACGCTCGGTGGATCACGGCTCGCTGATCACGAGACCGGCGGATTCCATTGGACCGTTCTTGCCGACCCTGAAGGCAACGAGTTCTGCGTCACTCCCGCGAAATAGCAAACAATTCCACGTCAACATCGCCCACGATGCCGGTTGCAGGAGTGTCGACGCCGCGCTCGAGGAATCCGAGGGCAACGCCTCTGGCGGCTGACGTCACGAGACCGACTTCGGTGTCTCCGACAACGATCGGACGATTCTTGGTCACGAGCGCATCCTCGTCGAACGTGATTCGAACCAGCCTCTTTGGAGGTTCGGCACCGCGGTAGTGGACACGCGCCACGAATTCCTGACCCGTGTAACAACCCTTGTCGAACGCTACGGTCTCGGCGATGAGACCGGTCATCGCCGGTGTCGCCGTACCCTCGATCTCGCTGCCCATTGCCGGCCACCCCGACGCGATACGGACCTGCTCGAGCTCTTCAAGGCTCGCAACATCCGCACCAACAAGCATTTTCACGTCCGGCCCAACGACGTCGACGCCTTCTACATCCTGCCACCGAGTCGCCGACTCGATCGGTTCGCCAGCCGGATCCGGTGAGCCACCGCGATATGCGATGCCCGGCCACGTAGCTTGCTCGAATGCAACGTCCATTCGGAACAGGAATTGATCGATAGTCTGGCGCACCGTGTCGCCCCAGCCGGGGTCAACGTCAAGGATGAACCGCTCGGCTTCACATCTCGTGACACGAAGGAGAGCGATGATCTCGCTCTTCGCCTCGAGCATGAACGACCACACGGATTGGTCCGTGTCGATGCCAAGAACATCCTGGGTGAGCTGTGATTGGAGGTAATCACCCGCGTCCGCGCCTGAAACGATCACAACGTCTCGCTCAATCGGAGTAGCAGTCGCCCGGGCCATGTCCGGATGGTACGGCACGAGGGACCGGACCAGTCATGGTGGCAAACTCAGCCTATGTACTCAAACCTCGTCCCTCGGTGAGCCACAGAGCGAGTTCATCCCTGTTCGGGAGATGCAGCGTTCCTGACTCCACGAAGTATGCGGTGTCCACGTAGTCGATCGCAGCGGGATCGTGGGTCGCCATCACTACCGTGGTTCCGGCATTTGCGATCCCCCCGAGCATGGCGAGGATGCCTGCTCCTGTGGTGGTGTCGAGCTCACCGGTTGGCTCGTCCGCGAGCAGGTAGTCGGGTTCATGTACGAGCGCCCTGGCAATCGCCACCCGCTGCTGCTCCCCGCCGGACATCTCATCGGGACGATGGTCCATGCGATCTGCCATGCCGACACGCTCGAGTACCTGCTCGACCCTCTTCCGTGCAGCAGCGCCGCGCTCGCCGCTGAGTCTGAGCGAAACATCAACGTTCTCTCTCGCCGAAATCAAGCGCAGCAGATTCGCAGACTGGAACACAAAACCGATCTTCGACCTCCGCAACTTGGCGGCCGCACTCTCAGACAGTCCATCGACTCGGCTACCGTCGATCCAGATCTCACCCTGATCTGGACGTTGTAGTAGTCCAAGCATGTGCAACTGACTCGTCTTTCCCGATCCAGATGGACCGAACAGCGCAACGAACTGACCCTTCTGCACGCGAAGGTCCACGCTGATCGCCCCAACAGCCCCGTTCGGGTACCGCTTCGTGGCGCCTCTCAGTTCAAGAGTCATCGGGGATCTCCTCACGTTCGAGCAGAAGACCTTCGGGGACGATCTTGACCCGCACGTGATCAGCTATGCCTGCCTCGATAAGCATGTCGCGAGGCAGCTGCACCGTGCCTCGCCGGTCGATCGCGACGAGTTCAGTTGCTCCTCGCCTGGTTTGCGTCGCGATCCGACCATCGGCGATGCGAATAACACGATCTGTCCGCTGGGCTATGACGACATCGTGCGTCACGACCAGGACGGAGAGACCACCATCGTGGGCAAGTCGGCGAAGTAGGTCGAATATCTCGAGGGACGTCTCGGTATCGAGCTCACCGGTGAGCTCGTCGGCGAGCAGAAGTTTCGGACCCGGCGCAAGCGCTACACACAATGCGAGACGCTGTTGCTCGCCGCCTGACAACGTGTGGATCGCAGCGTGGGCCTTCCCTCGCAAACCCACCGCCTCGAGCAGTGCCAAAGCACGCTCCCTGCGTTTCCGACGGCCAACTCCACCAAGCAGCAGAGGTAACTCAACGTTCTGAAAAGCCTTGAGATACGGCAGGAGATTCCGAGTGAAGTCCTGCCAAACGAATCCAACATCCCTGCGGTAATACCGTGTCAACTCCTTCGACGAGATATCGGACAGATCGGTACCGACAACGATCGCTTTGCCGGCCGAAGGACGCTCGAATCCACCAAGGATCGTGAGCAGGGTCGACTTTCCCGCACCAGAAGCTCCGACGATCGAGACGAACTCGCCCTGCTCCATCGTGAAGTCGAGACCCTGAAGAGCGACAACCTCGAGATTGCCCTGTTTGTGGATCTTGATCACGTTGTTGCATTGAACAATGGTGTCCATCAGCGTTCCACCTCCCTCAGGACCTCGCTCATCCTTCGAACAGAGACTCGACGGGTCGCCCAGAGCACAGAAACGATCAGGAGAACCCCGACGACTGCGATATATCCGACCAGTTGCGCGCCGGGAACATCGAGCAGTATGGAGGGCTCGATCACTTCGGCAGTTTCACCCAGCTGGAGGAAAGGCAACATGACAACGACCAAGCCAATGCCGCCCAACACACCAATCGCCGCACCAAGACCGATTACGACGAACTGTTCAAGAGCGAAGGTGGAACCGACGCTCGTACGTTCGAATCCAAGAGCACGTAGAACGCCCATCTCCCTCGCGCGCCTGGAGACCGCAAGCATCACGTATCCCGTCACACCGGCGAGGGCCAGAACAACGCCCGTAGCCGCACCAACAAAGAGGATCGCGACCAGACCGACCTGGACGGGCCGCGACGCAAAGGCTGCCTCGACAAGACCGATCGTCCACACGTTCTCAGGGACATCGCTCATCTGGGACCCGACGGCGCGCACCGTTGCATTTGGGCTATCGGTCGATATCCACAGCTCTCCGGGACTCTCGACCGCAGCCGGACCGCCTACCAATGACCAGGTAGCCGTTCCATTTGCCCAGATGTTGTACGCCTCCAAGTCGACGACCATCACTCCCTCGCGCCGAGGATCGGTCGCGGTCGGTACCTTCCCGACAAAACCCGCCATCTGACCCATGACAACCTGGGACCCGATGCTGTAGTTGGTGATATCGCCAACATTGAGACCGGCAATGGCTGCGGCTTCTCGGTCGAGTAAGACTCGAACTTCAGGAGGTTCCAAACGCGCCTGCGGAACTCGCGCGTTCGATCTTGTTCGATTCTTCGGCAGGAACCACTGCTGTGCGGTTCCACTCTTCCAAAGCGGGGACGCCTTGAGCTCGTCTTCGGTCGGCTTCTCAACACCCGGCGGCACCGCTGAGTAGCGGCTTTCGACCGCTACGGATGCAGAGACTCCCTGTTCGATTCTCATGTCTCCAGTGCCGACCAGATCGGAGATGTCGAGAGGAATCACGCCATCGGCGGTCAACGCACCGATCTCGGTGAAGAGCAGGCTTCCTCCATCGAGAACAAACCCATTCCCTTGGTCTGACCGTTCAACCCAGATCGAAACGATCGAGAACGGAGGTTCAGGACCGCTTGTATACGACAGGTTGGTACCCGATGTCAGGTCGACGACGACGGTCCTCCACTGCGAATCAACGAAGTCGCCCTCTGCGACCATCGTCCAGATTCGAAATCGGCCGTCGACCACCTTGGCAAGCAGCCGGAGACTCCGATCAGGTATTGACTGAGCCTCGGTTTCTTCGAGCAGGCTCAGAGGTTCAACGATTCCTTCGAACATGAGCGCCGACGCCGCTTTCGGAATCTCAATGCCAACATCAGGAGGAGCACCATCGGGACGCAGCTGGGAGAAGACTTCCTCAGGAGTCTCTGCTCCGAAGTCCGAGCGCCAGGTCACGACACGAGAGAAACCATTGGGTATGACGGCGAGCACTTCGGCCCTCCTCCTGCTCTGGCGCGGCGCACCAACCGTCCGCAGCACGGGAGTTCCAAATGACCCGGCAGGGGCGGCGGCATAACCTGCCGCATCGCCGACCACGCGAACATCGGCACCCGCGGCAAACTCGGCTCGATCTGTGTAAGACGATTCGAGCGTTGACGCGTACGTCAGAGCGAAGGCACCAAGCCCCGTCGTAACCCAGACAAGCAGGGCGAGCCTGCCGTACGGAATCGGGTTTCGCCCGAGGTGCCATCCGGTGAGTGCCATCGAAAGGTTGCGCGGCTTCGTGAGTACCCAACCAACAAGACGCAATACATACGGAAACACGCGAAGCAGGACAAGAGCCCCCGCGAACAGCAATAGAGCAGGGAAGACGATCGCAATCGGATCGAGAACCGCCTCACCCGATGAACGGTCGATGAACCCACGCAGTCTCAGCTGCGCCAGGATGACAAGCGAAAGCGCGATGGCAAAGAGATCGATGTTGTACTTCTGCCACACCGATTGCGTACTGGGTCTCGCAGCGAGCAACCGCAAAGACAGAACGCCGCGTCTGGCATACGGAAACACTGCAACACCCATGGCTGTGAAAGTGATCAGGCCGCCGGCAAGCACGAAGGGAACAACAGACCGTACCTGGGCAACCCTGAGAGGATCGCCGCCGGTGAGCGTCGAAAGCGGAGGTACCCGTCCGGTTATCCCAACCAAGAAACGGGCGACAAACGGGGCAATCGCTGCTGCGCCTATTGCCACGACAAGCGACTGTCCAAGATGGATCCCCACTGTCTGCCAAGACGACGCTCCCCGCGATTTGAGGAGTGCGATCTCGGCACCCTCACGCTCGATGGTCATCGCGGCTGTGTAGACGAGGAAGTAGATGGCGCCCCCAACAACGAGAGCGAGCATCGCGAGAATCGGACCGCCTACGACAACAGAGCGCGTCACGAAGTCGCTGAGAAGCGCTGTTATCACCGTTAAAACGGGAATCGTTCCTCCGCTCTCTCTGGCAACCTCAGCCCTGAATTGCCCGAGGCGACTCTGGAACTCCGGTACGTCCTCGAGCTGCACCGTGTCCCTGTCGAGGGGTAGATTCCATCGTTGCGTGACCGTGATGTCGGGAAGCCCCCTCACGTCCCTCGCCCAAGGATCGATCTCCGGTGGCGTAGAGAACTGCTTGAGCCATCGATCAAACGAAGCCTGATCGAGGTACGCCATCCTGGAAGGACTATCGACGCCCCAGATGCTGTCGTTCGGGTCGGCTGGTGCAACAATGGCGACAACCTCAACCCACTCGAACGTCGAAGGGAACCCCGAGAACGGCTTGATGAAGAAACGGGTCCCCACTCTCGCGCCGATGAGCCGTGCTACGTCTTCCCCGATCATCAGCGGGATCGGTTGGTACGCATTTGGTGCAGTGGTCACAGTGGTGTCGTACTCACCATCGACGACAATGAGTAACTCTTCGAGGTCCGGCGAAGTGAACAGCCGCACCTGTGTCGGTTCTCTAGATGGTCGTGGGTACGGCGGTGATGACACTTCAGTGGGGTCGCCGTCCTCCTCGAGGAAGGCCTCGGTGTCTTCCTTCCACTGTTCGCCAAGTTCGATGAAATCGTTCGGGGCATCGCCACCGGAAGGAATGACTATGAACTCCCGGGTCTGGCTTCGCTCCTCGTCGATCGGATACCAAGGCTGAAGCCACGTCTCGCGAGCTTCAGCAACGATGAGACGATTCGACTCGGCCGCATCAGAGGAGTAGCTGTTGGTCATGGAGAACGCCGAGATGCTCGTCTCGTCTTCGAGCGCATTGTCGACAGAGAACTTCAGATCGACAGCTTGGACAGAGGCCTCATATAGCGGCACAACCACGAGGAGAGCGATCACGAGAGTTGCACCGAGAAGCGATCCAAAGAGGATTCCCTTCTTGGCCCAGACGCGTCGGACCACAAGTCCGATGTACGTGAAAATTCTCATCAGTTAAGTCCCACCGCCTCCGGAACAAACACACCGTAGACGGTAGACGGTAGATGCCAGACCACGCAGGCCTCCGGTCCGTGAAGGCGGACACGGCACTAGTCCGTTCGAGCCTTCCAGAATGGTTCCTTCGGTCTATACGGATTCCAATGCGTGCGGCCGATACGAAAGAATGGAAGCTCGTGACACCGCTGAGAGCCGCCATGGGGCGCGTACTCGAAATAGAGTCATCGCGGTTGTCGGTGGACTCGCAGTCGTTGCGATCCTGATCACGTTGGGTTACGTCTTTTCGACATCGTCCGGCGCTCAGCAGGTGGCAACCAGCGCGCGGTCGCTCCATAAAGCCAACGCGGCAGCGGGTTCCGCGGCAGTGGCCCGGGCCTCAATCTCCCAAGCCGTGGTCTTCAGCATTGACTACGACCTTGGAGTTGCCTCAGCCGAATCTCGCGGCGTCGCGATCGAGGAAGCCGACGCAACACTGGCCGACACCGAGATTTGGATAGACGCCCTCAAAGAGGACAAAGATACGATCGCTCTCAGTGCGGATCTCCAGGAGTTCTCGACAACTGGTCAACAGATACTCGAACTCCTCATCGCCGGGGAGAGCATCGACGCTGAAAAAGTTCGGAAAGACCTCTTCGAGCCGATGTACAGCGACCTCGCTGCATCGCTCGGAACACGACAAGTCGCGATCGTCAACGACATTCGACGCACCGAGAGGTTCGCCGGCACCGTTGGATGGGTGGCTCGGCTGCTCGCGACACTCCTCATTCCGGCGGCGGCGATCATCGTCTACTTCCGATTGGTCAGGCGTCAGTTCCGGGAGGCGCAGCTGAAGTTGGATGCCCAGCTGCGCGCGGAGCGCCAGCTGAGCGTCGCAAAGGACGAGTTCATCGCGGGGATCTCCCACGAACTCAGGACACCACTCACAAGTATCTACGGGTTCAGTGAGTATCTACTGGAGAACGAGATCCTCGATCCAGAGGAGGCGATGGAACTGCTCGCGCTGATCAACAAGGACTCCGCAGAGCTGTCGCGGATGGTCGACGATCTCCTCACGGCTGCACGACTCGAGTCAGACGTACTCAGATTCACCTATGAGTACGTGGATCTACGCGCAGAGACCGAGGCATCAATCGGTGCGATGGTTCGTGCAGGGACGCAAGTCAATGTGAGCGGCGAAGTGCTTGCCTGGGCTGATCCAGTCAGAGTACGTCAGATCGTGCGAAATCTCGTCTCGAACGCAATCAAACACGGCGGATCATCGGTCGGCATCTACATAGAAGCCATGTTCGACAGAGCAACCATCACGGTCTCGGACGACGGGGAGGGGCTCGCACCAGAAATCGAGGAGCGCCTCTTCGATCGATTCGTCCACGACGGCAACGAGACCCTTCTCACAGGCTCGGTCGGCCTCGGTTTGTCGATCGCACGGTCACTCGCCCAAACCATGGGAGGAGAGATCAGATTCGTACGCGCAGGTGGATGGACAAACTTCGAGGTCTCGCTTCCACTCAGGCAGGGTTCGCCGATCGAGGAACTTCCGGAAACGCGGACCCCGAACGAGCGGCGCTCATCCGTTGGAGATCCGGTACTGGCGGGCCAGTCATGAGACGGATCATCGCTCCAGGAATGGCAGCTCTCATCATCGTGATCGCTGCTCTTCCAGCACTCGCCACAACTCCAACTCCCAACGCGATATTCCTCGACAAGTTCACTACCCAGAGTTTCAGCGGAAATGACGGGACGTACGACTTCGCAGGGCCGTGGCTCGAAATCTCCGAATCGAATGGCCCAACGTCCGGTTTCGTGTGGGTGTGGGACCACTCATACTGCGACGGTGCCTACTGCCTCAAGATGGGCGGAACCAGCAGCGAGGTTGCCGGACACGGCGCTTCTCGAGCTGTCGACCTGGGCGACGCGACTTGGGCAGAACTGAGCTTCGACTACGGCAGACAGCTGCTCGCGGGAGAGTCATCCGGCGAGGCGGTGATCCAGGTTTCGTCAAACGGAGGAGGGAACTGGAAAAAGCTCGAGACGATCGACCTCGACGCGGATGACGGCGGTGTCATTATTCATGAGACGCTTGACATTACCGAGTGGGCGACGCCGAACACCGTTATCAGGTTCAAGATCTTCGACGCGGATGGCATCAACATCTACCTCATGTTCGACAACGTCAGGATCGAGGCGATCTTCGAAACCGCCAGTACCACGACAACGACGGGACCCAAAGCGACGACGACAACGGTGCCCCCAACGACGACCACCACCACGACAACGGTGCCCCCAACGACGACCACCACCACGACCAAGCCGCGCGAAACAACCACTACATCAGCTCCGCATCAAAAAGTGCTGGCCGACACAACCACAACGACACGACCGGGCGAGACGACCACCACGACACTTCCACCAACAACAACCAGGCCAGGTCCGCCTTCGGATCCGGGCAGGGATATCCCGGCGGAAGACCTCGACACGATGATGAACAAGACAGGTATCGCCGTCACCGCGGCAATGCCACCGATCGCCATTCCTGGTCCCGAATCTCGCGATGACGCTTCCTCCCTGACCCATGCAGAGCCCATTGCGGCCTTCGCCGCGGCGTTCTTCACCGATTCAGGCAACTACGGAGGCAATCTGTTGCCCTCTGTGGGGCTAGGAATCGTGATCGCAGTATTGAGCCTGCTCGGGATCAGGTCACGCAAGCGGGATGAACTCAACGGGTGATGCCTGGCAGGTCGAGTTCTTCGGCGTGGTGACAGCGCACCTCAGAGGAACCGACGATCGAGGCGCTGGGTGCAACAGATCGGCAGATGTCCGTCGCAAACTTGCAGCGTGGAGCGAAGGGACAGCTTCGACGATCGATGTCAACGAGGAGCGGGGCTTCTCCTTCGATGTGACTCAACCTACCCTCGCTCGCACCGGGAATCGAGCCAATGAGTCCAGCGGTGTACGGATGTTTCGGATCGTGGTAGATATCGGCGACCGGTGCCTGTTCAACGATCTCACCTCCATACACCACCGCGACTCGGTCGGCGATGCTTGCGACGGCAGCAAGGTCGTGGGTTATGAAAACCATCGCCATGCCGCGTTTATCACGCATTTCTCGGAACAGTTCCATGATCCCTGCAGCAACCGACGCATCCAGGCCGTTGAGAGGTTCGTCCGCGATCATCAGATGGGGACCCTTGGTGAGAGCGGCTGCGAGCATCGCTCGTTGGGCCATGCCTCGCGAAAGCTGATGCCGGAAGGCTCCGAACAGTCTGCTCGACTTCGGTAGGTTCACTTCTCCGAGGGCGTCGTAGACCCTGTCCTCGATCTCTTCTGCCGACAGATCCGAATGCTGTTCGAGAACCTCGCCAGACTGTTCGCCGATGACGAGGTCTGGCGTCCATGATCCGATGGGGTTCTGAAACAGAAAACCGACTTCGGTACCGATGAGTCTCGCGAACTCGTCGTCGGTATATCTGGCTCCAGCAGTTCCGGCGGTTCTGCGCTGCTTTCGCTCCCTTCGCGAAGGCTCATCGTCCTCGCCAAGCCACGGATGGAACGGTTTGTAGTCATGGTCCCTGTATCGCGTGGTTCCTCCTATGACTCTCGCTCCGGATGACAGCAAGCCAAATGCTCCCATCAGCATCAGTGACTTCCCCGACGCGGACTCTCCGACGAGTCCGAGAACCTCGCTTTCCTCGACCGAATAGGAAACATCGGACAACGCCTCAACCCATCCGGACTGCAGCGCTTCGCCATCGTCGGTAACGGGACCTGGGACACGCATCGTGAGGCTGTGATCGTCGGCCACTGCGACCCGGAGATCTTTGACTTCAAAGAGCGACTTGGGCACCGATCGCCTCCTGACTCTCCCCGCGAGCGGTCGCTGCGACAACTCCTCCAACGATCACGAGGCCGACACCAACCCACGCCGTGGAGTTCGGAACTTCACCGAGGAACAGAGCGGCCCAAACCACAGCGCTCGCCGGCTCAATGTACATCACAACACTCGTGACAGCGACCGGAAGATGCCGCATCATCTCCCAATAGAGGAACCCGGCGATGCCGGTGAAGAAGGCGCCGAGAACGATGAAATTGACAAGTTGGTCGCCATGATCCGCTAGCGCCCGGTACGTTGCCGGGGCAAGCAGTACCGACGCGATCAGGAGTTCACCTGTAGCCATCGTCAATCCACCCAGATCCTGGGCGACCGGCTTCCCGGCAAGCATCAACACTGCCAGCAATGCCGCCGACGTACCTGCCATGAGAAGGCCACCGATGCGAACGCCACCAGACTCCCAGGGCTGCACGACAAGAAGCGTTCCGAGGACGGCAACGGTGAGGGCGATCCATAGTCGTCGATCGACCCTCTCGCCCAACAGTGGACCCGCCAGTATGGCGGCACCAATCGGACCGAGATAGAGAACGGCCAGGGCGACAGCGACGGTTGTGAGCTTGATCGATTCGAAGAAGGTGATCCAGTGCAATGCGAGTAGAACACCAGACAGAGCGAGCCTCCACCGCCGAACCTTCGGAATCGTGAGTTTCCCGACAGCTGCCGCAGCACCGACAAGTGCAACAGCACCAAACGTGACTCGAACACCGACAAGCTGCAACGAGGAGACATCGTTCCTGACGAACAGTGGAATCGCACCCCAGGTGACTGCAAGCAGCGCGAGTACCGCAACAGCCATCACCCGATTGCGTTCTGTCGATTCCACCCGAGGATGCTATTACCGGTGCAGGTGACACGATTCACAGAGGAATGATCTCGTCGAGCGTTCGAGCCCAACTGTGCTCTAGCGCTGCCTCGGCGACGGCATTGTGATCCAACGACCACATCGACCACTCAGAACATCGAGCGATCGCCCACAATCCAATCCGTTCCGCGTCGAGGTTCAGCCTTGTCGCGAGGTCAGCGAGGCTCTGTTCGAGATCCGCTGGTGATGGCGGTTCAGTGGTTCTACCGCCAGCTTGAACAAGAAGCTGGATCGGTTCGAACGCAGGGTCACCGGCCATCGGCTTCGGATCGATCACCAGCCATGGCTCTCGTTTCGCGGCGAGAATGTTTCCAGGATGAAGATCACCGTGCAAGAGAACGCTGTACTCGGCATCGAACGGCAGGGTTCGCAGCAAGTCGATACCTCGCTCGATCGGGCCGAGCACCCAGGGAGGCCTACATGTGATGAGCCTACGTTCGGTGACATCCGCCCATCGAGGACTCACGGACGTGAGCATCGAGATGTTCTCACTGGTGACATCCCTCCATAGGCGACCCATGAGACCCGTGGCGACTTCGATACGGCCGGCGTCTTCGTCGACCGACCAAAGGTCGGCGCCAGGAATGCATCGTTCCATGAGTAGCTCGTATGCGTCCGGATTCGATTCGCTGAGATGCACCGCGCCATCGCCGTGGTATGCGACAAGAGCATCGGCCTCACCGATCGCCTCGTCGTGCGGGATCGTGCACTTGTACACGACTTCGGCACCTTTCTCCGTGACGGCCGGCGCAACATACGACGTGTACCCGCCGGGTTCGTACGGTGTACCGATGTTGATCCCCCACCGCCGCTCGGCTGCCGCAATCGTGTTCGGAAGAGCATCGAACCAGAGTTTCCCGCCGTCACCCTTCCAATCAGCGACAGCCCCCGCGACATTCGAAGGAAGTCTCATGCGTGCAAGCTACCCACGATCCGACCTGACATCTGATACCAGATCTACATCGGCGGGTCAGCTCGCCCCATGTCCGCGAACAGGGTGAACTCGGGGAGGAAGGTCATATCGATCTTGCCGACACCACCCTGGCGATGTTTGGCTATCACAACCTCGGCAACGCCCTTGGACTCGATCTTCTCCGGGTAGTAGTACTCGTCGCGATAGATGAACATGACGACGTCAGCGTCCTGCTCGACGGCACCGGACTCTCTGAGGTCACCAAGCCTTGGCCTCTTGTCCTCGCGTGACTCGACACCCCGGTTCAACTGTGAGAGAGCGATGATCGGCACGTTCAGCTCCCGGGCAAGGCTCTTGAGGGATCGTGAGATCGTCGCGATCTCCTGTTGGCGGTTCTCTTGACCCGATCCGTTCATCAGCTGGAGGTAGTCGACAACGATCAGATCAAGCCCGGGACGCCGCCTGAGTCTGCGGCTCTTCGCACGGATTTCTGTCACCGTGAGACCAGGCGAATCGTCAACGAATATGTTCTGCTTGTACAGCGCACCAGCTGCGTTTGAGAGTTTGGTGAAGTCAGCTTCGGTCAAGCGGCCCGTCCTGAGCTTCTGAGAATCGATGCGACCGTTTGCACACAGCATCCTGGTCACGATCTCTTCGCGACTCATCTCGAGACTGAAAATCGCAACCGTGTTACCGGCAAGCGCAACGTTCTGGGCGATATTGAGCATGAGCGATGTTTTCCCCATGCCAGGGCGGGAAGCCAGGATCAGGAGATTCGTGGGATGCAGCCCCGCGAGTTTCCGGTCCAGATCGCGGTAGCCGGTGGAGATCCCTGTGATCTCGGCTCCACTTCTTTGGAGCTCCTCGGCCTTCTCGATCGCAGGGCCGAGCAGATCATCGATGTTCTGGAGTCCGTCACCAACGTGACGCTCCGCAACGGCGAATACGGCTTGTTCTGCCTGATCGACGACTTCAGCAATCGGATCCTGGGTATTGACGGCGATGAGACCGATGTCGCCGCCAACCTTCATGAGGCGACGCCTGAGCGAGTGTTCCTCGACGATGCCGGCGTAGTATTCGACGTTTGAAGTCGACGGGACTGAGTCGATCAGCCGGGTGAGCGCCTCGATGCCACCCATACGATCAAGCGAGCCGTCACGTCGGAGACCCTCAGAAACTGTGACAGCGTCGATCGGTTCGTTGGAGTCGAAGAGCTGACGGATGACATCGAAGATCTGCTGATGCGATGGTTTGTAGAAATCCTCGACGTGGAGCTTTTCGAGCGCCACGTTGGCGGCATCGCTCGAAAGGAGCACGGCGCCGAGTACTGACTCCTCCGCGTCGATGCTGTGGGGCGGCACCCGGAGTGATCGGGCGGTCTGCTGTTCGATGACCGCTGTCACCTGTCCTCCTTGGTGTCGTCGTCAACCCTGGCACTCGTCATCAAACACGCCGGGTGTGACGTTTTCTGATGCTGTGGCGCCAGCATGGCGAGCATACGGGAACCAACAACACGGACAGACCCTCAGACCGTCCCCTCTTTTCGCGGACAAGACTGTTAATCGCGCTCTGCAGCTGTCGGGTCTTGGGTCTCACGTTTCAGGTGAAGAACTGCAGACAGACACTGGCCGTCAGATGGCGGCAGTCTCTGCCGGTGGCAGAGACCGGGTGCACCGCACAGTGCTCCCATTTCTTCCTGAGGCCACCTGTATTACGCCGGGATCACATCCAGGGTGACAGCTACTTCGACCTCGCTGTGAGGCTTGAGAGCGATCTCGTGGAGCCCGATCTCCCTTATCGGCTCATCGATCTTGATGATCTTCTTGTCAATGTCGATGCCCGTGAATTTCACGATCGCCTCAGCAATATCGGAGACGCCGATGGAGCCGAACAAGTTGCCGGCATCTCCAGCGCGTGCGGCGACGACTACGCGAGTGCCCGCGAGCGAGTCCGCAAGCAACCTCGCTTCCTCGAGTGACTTGCGGGCAGTTTCTATGCGAGCGACCCGCATCGCGTCTGCCTGCTTGAGAGCACCGGCCGAGGCCTTCACAGCGAACTTCTTGGGCACGAGATAGTTGCGGGCATATCCATCGGCCACGTCAACCACGTCCCCCTTGTCACCGAGGTCCTCGACCTGTTTGGTGAGAATGACCTTCATCTGCCTGACCTCTGAGAGCCGCCTGACCTCTGAGAGCCGCCAGACCTCTGAGTGGCGCCAGACCTCTGTGAGGTATAGGGCAGAAGAGCCATCTCGCGGGCGTTCTTGATCGCCAGGGCGACCTCGCGTTGACGCTTCGGGGTCAATCCAGTCACACGACGTGAACGGATCTTCCCGCGATCCGACATGAATTTGCGCAACAGCGCGATGTCCTTGTAGTCAACGACATCGCCCTCGGCGAACCTATAGACAGCGCGTTTCTTCTTCGGGTTGAGTTCGGGACGGCGGCGCCGTTTGTTCGGCGTTCTTGGATTAGCCATTTCTGTACTCCTCGAGTTCTCTAGAACGGTGCCTCATCGGGACCGAAATCTGTGCGAGCAACCGGTGCGGCAGGGGTTGTTTTGCCACCGCCATAGTTGCCGCCACCATCCGACCGGGGCGTCTTGGTCACGGTCGCCGTGGCCCAGCGAAGGGAAGGGCCGATATCCTGAATGTCGAGCTCAACGACATTTCGCTTCTCACCCTCTTTGGTCTCCCACGTGCGCTGCTTGAGACGGCCTGAGATGACAACTCTGGCGCCTTTGGTGAGCGATTCAGCCACGTTCTCCGCGAGATCACGCCAGCAAGTTCCGCGGAAGAAACTCGTTTCTTCCTGCCACTCACCGTTGCGATCCTGATATCTGCGGCTGTCAGCGACACTGATGTTCACCATGGCGACGCCGCTGGCGGTGAAGCGAAGCTCAGGGTCTGCAGTGAGATTTCCTACGACGGTCACGTTGTTGCTCATTACTTCTCTCTTCTCTCGACCGATACACCTGTGCGTTTGGCACCAGTGTGAACGGTCACTGTGACACGAATCGACCTACGCAGCCTTCCGCACGATCTTGTGGCGCACCACGCTATCGAGCAGGGCCAAGGAACGGTGAAGAGCATCCTGCAACTCCACGTCACCATCGAAAGTGATCACCGAGTAGTACCCCTCGTTCATGTGGTTGATCTCGTAGGCGAAGCGACGTTTGCCCCAGAAATCGGAGTCTTTGACAGTTCCTTCGCGATCGGTGATGGCCTTCTCTATCTCGGCCACAGCCTCACGAACATCTGGCTCTGCCATGTCGTAGCGGTGAATCACCATCAGCTCATAAGAGCGCATCGAATATTCCTCCTTCGGACACCCGCAGTGCGGACGGCCCCCACGATTGGCGGGAGCAGGATGGTTTCCTGGAATCACGAAGTGTGCCAGGGCGGCACCATCTGTGGCACCGTCTTCGTAGCGGGAGTGTAACAAGAACGGAGACTCCTCTCACTCGATGCACGGAGTCTCATCGACGCCCCCCTGCCGGCAGATGCCAATGAGCGGGTGCTGTTGTTCCCTTGGCCTATCATGTCCCGGCACGAGTACCGGCGGAATGCACATTGAGGAGCCCAAGCATGACGGAGCAGAATTGGCTGAAATACGCCGCCATCGCATTGGGCGCAGTTGGATTCTTGGCGATCATCGGTCTCGCCCTCAATTACGGTGACGGCCTCGAGGGTCGCACTTGGGTCGTGCAAGAGATGTCTGTCGACGGGACCATGACAGCGCCAATCCCTCAAGCCACACCGTACGCAGTCTTTGAAAATGGCAGTATCGGGGGATCCGCCAGCTGCAACACATACAACGGCGGATACGAAGCTGGCCGCGGATCGATCACGATCGGACCTCTCATCACAACATTGATGTTCTGTCAGGAGCCACAGGGAACGATGGACCAGGAAGCGGCATATCTCTCGCTTCTGGAATCGGCAGACTCATTCAGCGTGGACGGTGACGTACTTGTCCTGAGCAACGGCGACACACCGCTCATCCGGTACAACGTTGCAGAGGTGGTCCATCAGTCCGGTTGACAAGACA
>BTQL01000037.1:0-21993 GCA_036985855.1 Acidimicrobiia bacterium
AACAGAACCGCACCGACCACCACGATCCAGGCCGCGATGCGCACGACCATGCCGAACAGCGAACGCTGTTCCTTTCTCGGTTTCGGCTGGGACGGTAGTTTCCCGGTGCCAGTTCTCGTTCCCATGTCTCCCCTGATCTTCCCGAGGTGCGCTACCCAGACTCCTGACTCCGACACGCAGTTCAGGTCTGACGTATGTCTTGTCAGATACCCTACCTGCATGTTGCGATCCCGTCCGGTTCAAGTTGTGCTGCGAGCGGTTCTGCTGGTCGCTCTGTCCGTGTTGCTCGCGGCGTGTTTCAGCGGTAGCGGCTACGGAGGATCGGTCGACGGTCCTGCCGCGCCCGGTGGAGATGGAACCGTCCAGAATTGGAGTACCGGTGCGTATTCCTAGCCCGCTCGCAACCTATCGGCGCAGGACCTGGCCCTTTTCCGAATCGGCGATTCCTTCTTCACCGAGCGATGGTCTCCTGCATCCGCCGGATTCGAGGACAGGGACGGTCTCGGGCCAACGTTCCTAGCGTTCCCGTGGAAGCGGGTATCCGGATCGAGTGGTTCGAGGAACCAGGCGAGTATCCGGATGGATCGTCAGACTCGCTGCGCAGGCCCACAGTCACCCTCGAGAATCCGCAGGTTGGGGATATCCAAGAAGCGGCGAGAGGCATCCGGCTTGCGCCCTCCCTCCTTGACCTCGGTCTGCTGGAGGCGATCCCTTTGGCGGACATAATTGCGAACGCCGATCCGGATGACATCGACGGCGACCATATTTCTGGTGTTGCCTCTGTGGTCTTCACCGCTGGGGGAGCGACCCTCGGTAGGTTCGGCCTGAAGGCAAACGTCGCGTCGGTGAAGGATGACGCCGGCGAAGATCTGTCCGACGGTCGCGGCGACGGAACCGCTGGGCCGAGTGAGTGGCGTACGGCGCCGCTGTGGGGTATTGGTCTCGTTCGCAGCGTTGATCCCGACGCGGGTTTCCTCCACGATGGTCGCGCGCGGTCGATCGAGGAAGCGATTTTGTGGCACGGCGGTGAGGCAGTGCATACCCGAGTTGCGTTCATGAAGCTCAACGCATCGGATCGGAAGCTGGTCTTGTTGTTCCTCAGGTCGTTGTAGCGTCACCGTCCATGGCTGGTCTCACGTCCATCACCGGAATCGGACGATCCGTCGAACTCGACCTTCGATCGAACCGTATGGCGTCGGCCGGGGCCATACTTGCCGCGGTCGCCTACGCCACGCTTGCCGCCGCCACTGATCGTGCCCTGGTGGACGCCCTGATCGCGGGAATCGTGGTCTTTCTCGGCTGGGCCATCGGAAGGGAACTCGACCCTGATCGACCGCAGGTTGCTGCCTGGGCGATGCCGCTCGCATTCGTAGCATCGATGTTCGATCTGTCCTCGGCACTGGCGACCGGCGTTGCCCTCATCGGGATCCGTCTCGTCGCCGGCACCGTAGGGGCTGCCGTTACCTGGTTCGATGTCCTTGCGCTGGCCCTTGCGGGGTTCGTTTCGGGTTCGTCGTCCGTGTTGTGGATCGTGGCCCTCACGATGGTGATATGGGTGTTCACCTCCCCAGAGGTCGGCAGGCTGAAGTGGTTCGCACTGGCGTCGCTCGTCGGTGGGATCGTAGCTGGGGTTGCTCTATCGGGGTCTTCAGACGTTGCGATCACCCAGAACGCATACATCCTCGCTGCCATCGGCGGTGCGGTGATGATGCTCGCGATGACGCCAAGCAGAGTTGTTGCCAGGACAGACGCTGGAACAGAAGTGGTTGATACGAGTCGAGTTGGGCTTGCGAGGAAGACAGCGGGTGGGTATCTCATGTGGGCCGCGGTGATGGGCGGAGTTGCGGGCTTCTGGATGATCAGCCCGGTGTTGGCTGCCCTCGTGGCCACCGCGTTTGTGAGGTGGTTCTCAGCTGGTGCCTGAGCTGTGAGGAAAGAGCCCGGCCTTGGGAAGCATCGCCTCGAGCGGTTTCCCGACGAGTGATTCGATGTAGACGGAAACGGCGATGATGTCCTTGAGAGACACGCCGGTCGAAATCCCGGCTCGTTCGAGCATGAAGAGCAGATCGTCGGTTGGGATATTGCCCGTGGCCGCGGGGGCGAACGGGCAGCCCCCCAATCCGCCGACTGAGGCGTCCACGGTCGCAACACCCGCCTGGATAGCTGCGTAAGCGTTTGCGATCCCCGTATTGCGCGTGTTGTGGAAGTGGACTCGGAGCGGAATACCCCCCACAGCTTGTCTCACGGCGTTGATGCGCTCGGTGACGTTCCAGGGATCTGCCACACCGATGGTGTCGGCGAGGGCGATCTCGGAAACACCGGTTTCAGCGATCGCACTGGCTACGAAGGTCAGACGGTCGAGCGGCACTTCGCCTTCGAAGGGGCAACCCCATGACGTAGCGATCGTCGCGGTCACCGGGAGGCCTGCTACCGATGCATCTCGTACGACCTGACCGAGTACGTTGATCGTGTCCTCGGTATCTGATCCCTGGTTCTTCTGATTGAAAGTGTTCGAGGCAGAGACGTTCATGTTGATCTCGTTGACAGGAGTGTCGGCGGCCCTTCGCCATCCTCGCCAGTTGAGGATGAGGCCGATGTAGCTGACATCATCTCGCCTGGGGAGGTTCGCCATCACCGCCTCGGCGTCGGCCATCTGGGGGACCTTGTCGGGATGAGCGAAAGACACGGTCTCGATTCGGTTCAGACCGGTGTCGGCGAGTCGAGTGATCATGTCGACCTTCTGGTCTGTCGACAGCATCGCTGACTCGTTCTGGAGCCCATCCCTTGGACCCACTTCGACGATCTGCACTTGCTCGATCATGGCTCTCCTTGCGTCCTGCAGAGTAAACCCGTGCTTCATCAGCGATGTCGCCCGCCATATGATGGCGCGTCATGATGCCGATGGTGAGGTTCTGATGACTGTCTCTGCCCAAGAATTCAAGAACGTGATGTCGAGGGTCGCTTCGACGGTCACGGTCGTGACCGCACCCGGGGCCGAAGGTCCTGTCGGACTGACGGTGTCCGCGTTCATGTCCGTGTCGGCGGACCCCGCGGTCGTTCTCGTGTGTCTCGACAAGTCGACCTCATCGTTGGAGTCGATGCTCGACGCTGAGGGGTTCACCGTGAACGTGATGCCGGAAGGCACGGAGGACGAGGTGATGCTCTTTGCGGCGCGTGGCGCCGACAAGTTTGGGAACTCGGACTGGTCCGAGTCTACGACGCCCGGCGCCGGTCCAGTTCTCGCGAATGCTCTTGCTCGTCTTGAGTGTGTCACGATCGACCGCACTGAGATGGGTGACCACTGGGTGCTCTACGGAGAGGTCAATGCAACCGACATTGCCGATTCGGACACCGCCCCGCTGGTGTGGCTCGACCGCGGGTTCGTGAAGGTCGCGAAGTAGCAGCTCAGGAGCAGAGATCGGGGGCCGGCTCGAGTTGCGGGGCGTCGACATCCCAGAGGTCCCGAGCGAGATCGAGCGTCTTGATCGCCAGTGGTGCGACCGAAGGGCCGACTTCCGTGCGGTCTGGGTCGAGCTGCACGATCACGATCGCTCCGAACGCAGCGGGGCCGATCGTCATGGTCCCATCGTTTGGTTCGTCGGTATCGATCGCCACCGCACGATCGTCTTCGAATACGAAACCGGTCTTGGCTGGGGGATAGCTGCCTTTGAGCGGGAAAATCATGCCGCCGCGACGGTTCGTCTCCGCGGCCGCAACGATCGCCTGCTCGAGATCTGTGGCGTCGATGTCGAAAACCCCCTCAATCATGAGTCGTTGGATGCTGGCGAGTTTCACATCAGCGGCGCGCGACTGCAGCCCATGGCCGACGCTGAGGCGTGGATTGAGCTCCGTTGGGCGGAATCCGTTCTTCGTACAGATCCCATCGATACCGAATCCGCCGAGATAACCGTGCTGTTCCTTGAGCAGCGCGCCAACCAAGCGGGCTGCCTGTCGCATCTCCTTGCGCACACGGGCAGGGGGATTCCAGAAGTTCGCGCCCTGTGCGTAGTAGAACTCAGGGCAGTTTGTGTTGCGGAGGATGATCATCTCCATCGGAAGAAAGACGGCGACACCATTGCGGGTGATGAACCCATGTATGGAGCAAGGGATACCATCGAGGAACGGCATCACACGAACCGTTCTTGCATGTTCAGAGAACCACTCCAACGCAGGTTGGACGTGTTCTTCCTCCTTCACCCAGCGGGCGTATTCGCCGCCTCCGTGCCATCCCTCGAGGTTGTCCGCTACCCAGACGGTGCCGAGCCCGCGATCGAGCCCGTTGGCCGCGGCCACTGCATCGGCGACAGGTACAACCACCGACGGTGCGCGTATCACACCTGCCTGGTCCCAGAGCTCGTCGATGATGGTCTTGTCCTCGAGATCTGCCCATTCGGGTGCGCGAGCACCGTACACACGACGGCCGGCGAGGCGACCGCTTCGGCTGAAACCCATGGCGACCACCATCGCTTCGCCATCGGGATCGAATTCGTCGACCGCGGCGAGCAGCTCGTCGGACGGATCATCGACCGAGCGAACAAAGGCCCGGACCCCCTGCATGATCGTATCGCCGGATGTGTTGGTGTAGAAGAGAGCGTCGGCCTCTGGTACGTCACCGACACCTGGCACGCCGGCAACGACCATGATCCCGGCGGCGTCCCATTCGCGGAGCTGTTGGACGATCGGTGTCACACCAGCCGCAACATCGGGCGTCAGGATCCATTTGCGATCGCGGTGGACCTCAGCGATCCGATCGTTGATTGCCTCGATGTCCATGAACGGAGGCTAGCCCCGCCTGTTGACGGCACCTCATGATCCGGGCGGGGGTTTCAGACGCCGCCGCGGCCGAGGTTGATCCAGGTTGTTTTAGTGTGGGTGTACTTGTCGATGGCGTGGAGAGACTTGTCCTTGCCACCGAATCCCGACTCCTTGTATCCACCGAAGGGTGCCGTGATGTCGGATGTGTCGAAGTTGTTCACCCACACCGTTCCCGCCTTGAGTCCGGCCGCCATCGTGTGTGCTCTTCCGAGGTTCGATGTCCACACGGCCGCCGACAACCCGTAACGAGTGTCGTTGGCGATGCGGAGAGCCTCCTCCTGGTCGTCGAAGGGGATGATGGAGAGCACCGGACCGAAGATCTCATCCCTGGCGATCGCCATGTCGTTGCGAACATCTGCGAAAACGGTCGGTTCGATGAAATAACCACCCGTTTCCGTCAGCGTTCGGTTGCCTCCAGCAACGAGGTGTGCACCTTCCTCACTCCCGCGCTCGATGTAACCCATGACCTTGTCGAGCTGTGTCGCGTCCACCACGGGTCCAGCCTTCGTTGCAGGATCGAGCGGGTTCCCGGGACTCCACGATTCCGCCGATGACCCGACACGATCGACAACCTCGTCGTAGATCGATCGTTCGACCAAAAGCCTTGACCCCGCAATGCACATTTCGCCAGTGTTCCAGAAGATCGAGAATCCGACTGCTCCGATGGCGAAGTCGAGGTCCGGGGCATCGGCGAAGATGATGTTCGGCGTCTTGCCTCCCGTCTCGGCAGAAACCCGCTTCATGTTTGACTTTCCCGAGTACTCGAGAAACAGCTTCCCAACTTCGGTTGAGCCGGTGAATGTGATGCCGTCGACGAATGGGTGGAGCCCCAATGCGCGGCCTGCCGTCTCGCCGTAACCGGGTACGACATTGAGCACTCCGGGTGGGACTCCGGCCTCCAGGGCAAGCTCTCCGATGCGAATGGCGGTGAGCGGTGACTGCTCCGCTGGTTTCAAAACGATCGAGTTTCCAGCCATCAGCGCTGGAGCCAGCTTCCATGAGTTCATCATCATGGGGAAGTTCCAAGGAGTCACGGCCCCGACGACGCCGAGGGGCTCTCGTGTGATCAGGCCGAGAGCATCAGGGCCCGTCGGTGCGATCTCGTCGTAGAGTTTGTCGGCGGCCTCTCCGTACCAGGCGTACGTATGGGCTGCCTGGTTGACGTCCACCCTGCCCGAATACCGGATCGGTTTCCCGACGTCGAGCGTTTCGAGGAGCTGGAGCTCCTCGGCATTGGTATGGATCAGCTCGGCGAGGCGGATGAGCGCCTGGCCGCGGTCCCGTGGCGATCGTCCCGACCAACGCCCATCTTCGAACGCGGATCGCGCGGCCTTCACAGCAGCATCGATGTCCGCCGCATCACCCAGCGCGACCTCTGTGATCGGTTCACCGGTCGCCGGGTTGACGGCCGTGAACCGCTCACCCGACAGTGCATCGGTGTGCTCTCCGTCGATCAACAGTTGGCTGGGTGCGCTGACCGCTTCCGCGGCCTCCGTCCAATCAGAAAGTGTCTTCGTCACGGTCGTTCCTCTGTGATGCGGTGCCATCTGAGTCTGTTGACCGCCGAACGCTCCTGTGGCGCGTGTGCCGTCGACAGTTCGAGGTCGACGGTCCCATCTGGGTTGGTGATCCACTCGATGTTTCGAATCTGTGTTCCTCCGACCCAGTCTGGGAAAAGGCTCAGTTCGACGTGATGGTGAACCTGGTCTCCGATGATCTCGTACGAGCCTGCGTACGACAAGTATCCGGCAGCCGCGGATGCTCGCTCGAGAGCCTTCGCTTCAGCGAATGAGCGCGTACCGATCGGTTCGCGGTCGGTACGCATCAGTGATGCGACCATGCGCCCTTCGTCTGTGTACGTGAGAAGACCGGTCGCGTTACCGCGGAACGGCCTGATAACACGACCACCCTCCATCTGGACGGTCCAACGAATGAGTTTCCATGTGCCTATCAGCTCATGCATCTCGCCACCCTATCCGTTCTTGCGTAACTGGCGTCCTCCCACAGGACGTCAGTTACGCAAGAACGAGGGGAGCGGCGTAGCCTCTGGTGCTGTGAACGGTCGGACTATCTCACTCACCATCGTGGCATTCCTCATCGGTGCGCTTGCAGCGGCGGGTATCGGTGTTCGTGTGATCGAAGAGGTTCGCGCTGACGAGGATGCGGCGTCGTCGCCGGAGAACGTATCCTCGACGACCCTGCCACCGGCTGTGTACTACGTCGATCCGGACGAAACGCTGATCGGGTCGACGGTGCTCGTTTCGAATGATGTCCGCGACGTAAACGGAATGCTCGCAATCGAATACGATCTCATCTCGATCGCTCCCACCGGACCGGATGCATCCAGTGGTTCTGGCAAGACGCGGGCGATCTTCCCGCGTGAATGGAGAATCGAGACTGTCGGAGGAACGATCTCTGGCGGTCCTTCGAGCAGGAATGTGACAATTGCACGGTTCGAGTTTCCGACCGGCGTCGGAATCGATGGGATCACCTCTGTAAGCATCATCGACCCGCTTGTTGCCTTTCCGTTCGACGTTACCTTCGAGCTGTCGCAGGAGAATGCGTCGGTCGAGATTCTCGATGGTGTTGTGATCGAATTGGTTCGAACGCGAACCGAGGGCGACGGCGGCCTCGGTTACACGATCGTTCAGCTTGCTGTCAAGGAAGTGGATTCGATTGCCATGTCGTTCACCATTGAAGGCGTAGGGCCTGAATGGTTGCCCACCAGCTTGACAAACGATGGACACGAAGTAGGCGGCCTTCCATGGCTTGGAGGTCCGATTGCGAAGGTGATGACGTTCCGAGCGCGAGGCGTGCGGTGGGTGGAGTTTGTCGGTTCGTTCCCTGTGTCGATTGACAGCTCGAAATGAGTGGAGGCAAGTTCGAGGAACTGATGCAGTCGCCCTATGACGACGAACCGGATGACCCTTCGGGTGCGATTCCTTGGAAACTTCCGGTCGGCGCGGCAATTCTGGGAGCACTCCTGATGGCGGCGTATGTGATTGCTGCCGTGGTTACCGGACCGACAGAAGAAGCTGAGCCCGGCACCACCGATGCCGTTGGGCAGATAGCCCCTGATGTCTCAACAGATTTCCCGCCCGGGTTTGCAGCTGTTTCTCCCGATGTTGCATTCAGCGCCGACTTCATGATTGCCGACAAAGGTGCAACAACTCTTCTTGTGTCTTCTGTGTCTCGGGTTGGGTCTGACCCTCGGTCGCTGGCACCCGTGGATGTGGCGACTTGGACGTTGTTGTCTCCGAGCGGGGAGGAATCCATGGTCGCACAGTATTCAAGCCGTGAAGCGCCCGGTGGATTCACTGTCCAGTTTGGGCCAGTGTCCGCCCCGGACGGCGCGGTCGCGGTTGCCGCATTGCCCGGTGCTGTGGCAGAGCTGGAAACGACTGTTGACACGGCTCTGCCAACGAGGCTTGTTGACTATGAACTTGCCGGTGACGGCTTCGTTGTCGTGATTGATGAACTCGAGATTGGGATCAACGGCGGTTCGTTTCGCTGGCATCTAGAGGGTGGAGTTGCCGCCAAGGTCGACATTGTGATCACTCTCGCTGGAGCGGGCTTGGTGCCTCAGTTCGTTACGCCCTACAACGCGGAGAACGAACAGGGAGTCACTGTTGCCCCCGAGCCTCTGTGGGCGCCTGTCGGTAGGAGTCAACTCATAGGCGACTTTGACCCGCATTCCGAGGGAGGTAGCGTCCCAACATCCGCAACCATCGAGTTCTTCGTTTTGGTTGTGACCGAGATTGGCGAGTCCTTCGAGATTCCGATCGGAACCGTTGTTGGGCCGTAGGGGCGCCCGATACACTCACCGTATGTCGGATATCCATGTGACATCTGAAGCCGAAGAGATGTACCTCATCACGGTCGCTCGCGCCGTCGAGGACGGTGAGGGGCCTCCTGTGCCCGTCTCGACGATCGCCGGTGTCCTCGAGGTCTCATCGGTATCAGCGAACCAGATGATCAAGAAGCTTGAAGCCACTGGTCTTGTTGAGTACACGCCCTACAAGGGCGTGACGCTGACAGGCATCGGCGACGAACTTGCGAACACGGTGCTGCGCAACCGCCGTCTGTGGGGCCGGTTTCTCGTTGATCGTCTCGGCCTCACGCCGGCAAAAGCCGACGAGGTGGCGTGTGAGATGGAACATGTCACCCCCGACATGGTCGCCGAGAGGCTCGCATCGTTCCTGGGTGATCCAACGACGGGCCCCACCGGTAGACCGATTCCCGGCGGTAGTGGATCGGTTTCACCCACGGCGACTGCCTTGTTGGACATCGATGTCGGCGATACGGCGACGGTGATATCAGTCGGTACCTCTAACGGCTCGTTCCTGCGGTCTCAAGCGATCACGGAAGGCGCCGAACTCACGGTCCTGGGCAAAGGGTCCGACTTCTCGATCCTGCTCGAAGGTCCAGCGGGTTCAGTGCACCTAACGGGCGATATCGCCGGAGAGATCGTCGTCGAAATCAGCCAGGCTTCCGAGACCTGAACCCGTTACCTGTGTTACTTCTTCGACTTCTCGTAGTACGGGTTGTCGCCGGAATTGTGATCGGTCACATCGATGACCTGACCCACCTCTGGCACCATCGCAACAATCGTTGCTTCGATGCCCTGGGAGAGTGTGACGTTTGCAAGCCCACATCCTTGACACGCTCCGCCGAGCCGGACGTAGGCAACGCCGTCTTCAACGGTTACGAGCTCGGCGTTTCCTCCGTGGCCCGCAATCGCCGGATTGATCTGGTTGCGAAGGACGTGATCAACCTGTTTCGCGACGGGTTCGGAGAGGTCAGGCGGCGGTCCCTCGCCGAGGATCGTAGGTGAAGGGGAGTTCGGGTTACTGATGCTCAGTCCTGGTTTCAGCAGGTTCTTGGACATCTCGATCGTCGCACCGGTGAGGTTCACAACGCTTCCCTGAGGCATCGCGATGGTGAGTTCACCGTGATGCTCGACAACGTCATCGGCATCGAGCATGTCGACCTTGGACATGTGCATCGAGTACGTGAAGTCTGTCCCCTTCGCTCCTGAGATCGCCAACACGAGTGCAAGGGACTCCGCGTCCGGTTCGGAGGAGCGAATCTCGAGTAGCTTTTCGAGCGCGTTGTCTGTGATCGTGAGGATGCGAGAATCAGTGGTCATGACTGTGAACCTATCAGCGGGTGTGGATTATTGGGATCGTGATGATACGCATGCACGACCGCGTACGAAACAACGGCCTGTCGTCGTCCTCGTGGTGCCCTCGGGGAGTTACCGCACCACGGACTTCGTGGAGGCGGCACGTGCGCTGCGTGTCGACCTCATCGTTGCGTCCGACGGTGATGTGCCCATGGGCGATGTCGGTCGGTCTCGTTCCTTGCTCATCGACTTCACACGCACGGAGTGGTCTGCGGCGCGCATAACGAACCTCAAGCCCGCCCCAGACGCTGTGATCGCAGCGGACGACAGGGGCGTCGTCATCGCAGCGATGGCATCAGCCTCTCTCTCGATACCTGCGAACCCAGTGACCGCGGTGTCCTCGACCAGGGACAAGGCCCACATGCGTGGCCTGCTTGAGAGCGCCGGCGTACGACAGCCTGAATATCGACTGGCAGCTCTGGGGCAAGTGGTAGTGGAGGCTTCGCTCATCGGATACCCCTGCGTCGTGAAACCGAGACGCCTGTCTGCGAGTCGTGGTGTCATTCGGGTGGATACCGCGGCAGAGGCGGAGACGGCGGAGGCCAGGATCCGCGACATCATGAGGGTTGCCGGCGGAGACGCCAGTGAGTCTCTTCTCGTCGAGGCGTTTGTCCAGGGACCCGAAGTCGCGGTTGAGGGGATGCTCATCGACGGAACCTTGCATGTGCTTGCCCTTCTCGATAAACCCGACATGCTCGACGGCCCGTTCTTCGAGGAGACGATGTTCGTCACACCGTCGCGCCACATCGAGGCGACCCAGAGCGAGGTTGCCACGGTCACCCAAGCAGCCACGAAAGCACTCGGACTCGTATCGGGTCCCGTGCACGCCGAGGTGAGGTGCGGCCCCGACGGAGTGGTACTCATCGAGATCGCTGCGAGATCGATAGGCGGGCTCTGCGGACGGTCGCTCAGTTTCGGATTGCTTGGTGAATCGCTCGAGCTGCTCATCCTCCGCAGCGCCCTGGGGTTGCCGGGGACCGGTCTCGACTCTGCCAAGGCTGCTTCGGGCGTTCTCATGCTGCCAATCCAGGAGGCTGGGACTCTTGACTCGATCGAGTGCATCGACCAAGCACTAGCTGTATCAGGCATAACCGACTTCAGCCAGACGATCGCGAACGGCAAGGAGGTCGTTCCCCTGCCCGAGGGTGATCGATATCTCGGATTCCTCTTCGCCGAGGGGCTCACGCCCGAAGCTGTTGAGCGAACTCTGCGCGAAGCGCAGACAACACTCGACGTACGAATCCGTAGACCGTAAAGGTGTCGGTGGCGGCGCTTGACGTCTGTATGCCGTCTACCGTCTGCTGTGTTCCGATCGCGGAGGAAGAGTGTTCGACGAAGCAAGTTTGGCCGTACAGAGCGCCCTCGATGCCGGCTCCGCGTATGCGGATGCAAGAGTGGTCATAACAAAGACCGAATCTGTTGACGTTCGGAACCAGAATCTCGATCGGATGGAGCGAACCGAGGCAGCCGGTGTTGGGGTTCGCGCCCTCATCGGATCGTCGTGGGGTTTCGCAGCGACCGCCGACCTCACAAGCGAGAGCATCAGGGCTACCGGCGAACGTGCCGCAGCTATTGCTCGTGCATCAGCCGTCGTGCCCGGCCCACCGATGCAGTTCGCAGACGTGCCCGTCGTGGAGGGTTTCTGGGAGACGCCGTATGAGGAGGATCCCTTCGCCGTTTCGACGTCAGACAAGGTGGACATGCTCGTGGAGGTCACGAGGACGATGCAGGGCGTCGTTGGTGTGGCGATCGCGACTGGCAAACTCATGTTCTACGACACGAACAAGTGGTTCGTGTCTTCTCAGGGCCACCGTATCCATCAGCACATCGTCGAGTCGGGTGGTGGGTACGATGCCACGGCTATCGGCGAATCTGAGACCCAGCGGCGCTCCTACCCGCAGTCCTTCGGCCAATACGAAACCGGTGGATACGAGACCGTGCGTGCGTGGGACTACGAGGCGAACGCGCAACGAATCGGCGAACAGGCTGTTGCCTTGCTTACGGCAGACGACATGGACGAGAGCGAGACCAACCTCATTCTCGAGGGTTCGCAACTTGCACTCCAGATCCATGAATCTGTAGGCCATGCAATCGAGCTCGATCGAATCCTCGGATGGGAAGCAGCCTTTGCCGGCACAAGCCATCTCGAACTCGCAACGCTTCGCAGTCACCGGTACGGCTCGGATCTGATGAACATCACAGCAGACGCAACGCTTCCGGGTGCACTCGGCACATTCGGGTACGACGACGAAGGGACACCCGCCCAGCGGGTCGACATCGTAAAGAACGGAACCTGGGTAGGTGTGCTTTCCGGCAGGGACTCGGCCGCCATTGCGGGCTTGCCGCCGGGTGGCATGGTGCGTGCCGACGGCTTCAACCGTCTTCCGATGGTACGTATGACGAACGTTGGCCTCCTCCCGGGTGAAGGCACACTCGAAGACATCATCGCGGACACCGAGGACGGTGTGTACATGGCTACGAACCGGTCGTGGTCGATCGATGACAAACGACTCAACTTCCAGTTCGGCACGGAGATCGCGTGGGAGGTCAAGAACGGTGAGCTCGGCAAGATGCTGAAGAACCCCACCTATACGGGGATCACACCGCAATTCTGGGGTTCGCTCGACAGGCTTGCCGGAGAGGAAGAGTGGGTGCATTGGGGCACACCGAACTGCGGAAAGGGACAGCCCGTGCAGATCGCTCACACGGGGCATTCGGCATCCCCCGCCCGGTTCGCAAATGTACGTGTGGGGGTGAAGGGATGAATCGCGGACAGAACCTCGTCAACGAAACACTCGAGATGGTCGGCGATCACGCCGAGGCCGAGGTGCTCGCGGACGTCGGCACAACGTCGCTTACCCGATTCGCGAACTCCTTCATCCACCAGAATGTTTCTGAGGACGTTGAACAAGTGAATCTCAAGGTCGCTGTCGAAGGCAAGGTCGCGAGCTCGTCAACCACCTCGACAACTTCAGACGCGTTGGCCCGGTTCGTCGACGCGACATTCGAAACCGCAAAGGGTCAACCGGTCGACGAGGACTGGGCAGGCCTGGGCGGCCCTTCAGAAGTCGCGGCAGTTGACCATTGGGATGCCGACACCGCATCGGCGGATCCGATGGCTCGAGCCGAGGCCGTGAAAGCGTTCGTCGATGCAGGCGAAGGTCTCCGCGGGGCCGGGTACTGCCAGACCGAAGCCCGTAGACACGCCTATGGGAACACGGCCGGTCGAAGGGTTCATGGTCGATTCACAACAGCGATCGTCGACGGTATCCACCAGACTGAGTCCTCGGCTGGTTCAGGACACGCTGCGGGTGTCGCGATGTCGAGCATCGACGCCGGCGTTGTTGGTGCCCTCGCTGCACAACGTGCACGAGACAGCGTCGGGGCGTTCGATACGAAACCGGGTGACTATCAGGTTGTGCTGTCGCCCGAGTGCATAGCAACGATCGCCGTGTTCCTGAATATCTACGGATTCAACGGGAAGATGGTTGAGGAGGGGATGTCCTTTGCGAATCTCGACGAGCAGCAGTTCGACGAGGTGTTCAACCTATGGGATGGCCCGACGGACCCCGGTGCACTCTATCTACCCTTCGATGTCGAGGGCACGCCGAAGCGGCATCTCGAACTGATCAAGGGTGGAGTGACGACTGCCCTGCTGCACACACGTCGAACTGCCAAGAAAGCAGGTACCGAATCGACCGGTCATGCAGCGCAAGGCGCAGAGATGTGGGGACCGTTTGCGGCGAATGTGTTCATCGGAGGTGGAGACAAGTCGGTTGAGGAGCTGGTCGTTGGTATCGATCGAGGGATATACGTGTCGACGTTCCACTACTGCAGGGTGCTCGACCCCAAGTCGCTTGTTGTGACGGGGCTCACTCGGAACGGGACCTTCATGATCGAGAACGGAAAGGTCACGGATCCGGTGACCAATATGCGCTTCACGCAGTCCTTTGTCGACGCCCTCGGACCAGGCAAGATCGATGGAATTGGTGACGACGCGAGGTATGCAGACTCAGAATTCGGGCCGACGATCATCCACGCACCATCGATGCAACTCGCTTCGTGGAACTTCACCGGAGGAGCCGAAGGATGATGCACGTGCTCGGTCCCCAGGTTTCTGCGGCGGAGTTCACGGATCGGGACAAGGCCGATGAGGCATGGGGGATGCTTGTGGACGCAGGCATCCCCGCGGCAATCATCACCGACCCCGGCATGCTGGGTGCATATGAGCTCTCTGTGATGGTGCAGAGAGAGGATCTCGAGCGGGCGAGACGGATCCTCTTTCCGCTTGTCGAGTAGGGCGGCGAGCGCAATTCTCGAATGCAAGAAGCCCCCGCCGTCAACGGCAGGGGCTTTTGCAGCTGGGTGGTGTCAGCCGTTATGCAGGAGCGTCGGCCTTCTCCTGCTCGGCGATCTCTTTGCGGACGGCGTCCATGTCGAGAGCCTCGATCTGACCGATCACATCCTTCAGACCTTGCTCGGGAAGTGCGCCGGGCTGGGAGAAGACACCGATCTGGTCCTTGAACGCCATGAGTGTCGGTATCGAGCGGATCTGGAACTGGGCAGCGAGCTCCTGGTGGGCCTCAGTGTCGACCTTGGCGAAGACGATGTTCGGATACTCCGCTGACACCTTCTCGTAGGTAGGTGCGAACATCTTGCACGGTCCGCACCAGTCCGCCCAGAAGTCGATCAGGACGATGTCGTGGTCCTCGATCGTGGACTCGAGGGTTTCCATTGAGATATCTACTGTGGCCATGGTTGCTGGTCTCCGTTTCGGCTTCGGTGTTTCGGTAAGGTCTCGTATGATTCAACTACTATGATTCAACTACCCTGGGGGGTATCCTATTCCTGAGTAGGGATGTTCCGCTCCGTGACCGTAAACTTCCCGTTATGTCTCCCTCTCCGACGCTCATTGACCTCGAAGAGGTTTCGGTTCGTGCTGGCGCTGTTCGTATCCTTCAGAATGTTTCACTGAACGTCGGGCCCGGAGACGCTGTTGGCGTATTCGGGCCCAACGGCGCTGGCAAGACAACGCTGCTACGACTCATTGCAGCACTGCAACCTCCCGCGAGCGGAAAGTGTTCCGTTCTCGGCGCAGATCTCGCCTCGGCAGCGAAGTACGACGTGAGACACCGCATCGGATACATCGGGCACACGCCCGGTCTCTACCCCGAACTCACCCTCAGAGAGAACCTCGCTTTCGTGGCAGATGCCAGAGGTCTTGACGCATCTCAGGCACTCAGATCCCTGGAGCTGGTCGGCCTCGGTGGTGCAGCCGATCGACGGGTCGACCACTGCAGCCACGGGATGCAGCGCAGAGCGGAGTTCGCCAGGGTTCTCATGACGGAACCTGAGGTGCTTCTGCTCGACGAGCCGCATTCGGCCCTCGATGTAGACGCCATTGAACTGGTCGACGGGCTTGTCCATCGAACCCTTGAGCGGGGAGGCGCCGCGGTTCTGGTGTCCCACGATCGGGACCGCGTCAACAGCCTTGCCACGAGATCACATGAGATCAAAGACGGGACCCTGTTGTGAGGAAACCGACGGTTACCCCCGGGTTCTTTCATCAGGCGCTCACCATCACTCGTCGTGACCTTCTGCGTGAGCGTCGGTCCGGCGAGGTGATGTGGGTGACGCTCCCGTTCGGTGCGATCGCTCTTCTGCTCGTTCCGTTGGCCATCGGCACTGATGCTCCCACGTTGCAGAGGATCGGCCCTGGAATGTTCTGGGTCATCGTCATGTTGTTCGGTGTCCTGATCGCGATCCGGCAGACGAACGCGGAGACGACCGCTCAGCGTGACCTCGTTGCTCTTACAGGCCTCGATCCCGCGGCCATCTTCGTCGGTAAGGCCGTTGCGAGTTTCCTTCTGTTATTGGTATTCGAGGCAGTGCTGGGCGTTGTCACCATCGCTCTTTACGACGTTGAACTGATCGGTTGGGTCATCCTCCCGGTCGTCCTGGTGCTCGCCGCGGCGGGATTGGCACTGCTCGGAACCCTCGCTGCAGGTATCGTCGCTACCGGTCGGTCCGGCGCCGCCCTGGTTCCGTTGCTCGTTGCGCCGATGTCGGTTCCGATCCTTCTTGGTGCAACCCAGGCTCTGGATGCGATACGGCTCGACCGCAGTAGCATTTCGTGGGTGCTGATGATGACGATCGTCGTTCTATTACTTGCAGTCGTTGGGGTTCTGTCATCACGGCCCCTTCAGGAGACCGGATGACGAAAACGGAATATCGACCTGCTGTCTGGCCGTGGATCGTCATGGCTGTTGCGGGACTCGTCACATTCGTCGGAGCGATGACCGTTCCTCCGGACGCCGTGCAAGGCCAGCTCTCTCGCATCATGTACGTGCATGTTCCTTCCGCGTGGCTTGCGTATCTCGCCTTCGGAATCACGATGCTCACCTCTGCGATTTACCTATGGAGGAGGGATCTGAAGTGGGATCGCCTGGCCCTCGCCTCAGCTGAGATCGGCGTCGTTTTCACCGGCCTCGCGATCGCTCTTGGCATGATTTGGGCGAAACCGACGTGGGGCGTTTGGTGGACGTGGGATGCACGCTTGACCCTCACAGCGATCATGTTCTTCGTCTATCTCGGATATCTTGCATTGAGGCGAACGACAGACGACCTCGATACCCGAGCCAGGCGTGCGTCGGTCCTCGGTGTCCTCGCTGTTGTCCAGGTGCCTCTCGTGCACTTCTCTGTTGTCTGGTGGCGTTCGTTGCACCAGGGACCTTCACTCATCAAGCCGGAGAGTCCCACGATCGACACATCGATGCTCGTCACACTGCTCGTCGCTGTTGTCAGTTTCACCTTGATGTATGGGGCGATGATGTTCAAACGCATCGAACTCGCTCGCTTCGAAGATGCAGCACTTGTTGCCGAGCAGACCAGCTTGGGACCGGTCGCAGGCGAGGCAGTCACCGTACCCGATCTCACGAAGGGCGCGTGATGGAGTCCGCAGACCAGTGGAACTGGGTCACCCTGGCGTACGGCGTCGCCTACTTCGTGCTCGTCGTCTATGCGGTCTCTATTGCGCTGCGCATCACCCGTGCCCGCAAGAGGCTCGGTGACACACCATGAAGAAGTACGCCAGATTTGTGATCCCCGCGGTCATCATCATCGGCGGACTTGTAGTGTTGACGGCCAACCTCAGCTCCTCCCTCGTCTACTACAACACTCCCGCTGAGGTTCAGACTCGCGAGGGCAGCGATTCGCGTCTCCGTCTCGCAGGGAGGGTTACTCCTGGGTCTGTGGTCGAGCAAGACACGACCGTCGCCTTCGTTGTCGAGGATTGTGACACAGCTGTCTCCGTCATCCACACCGGCGTACCACCGGAGCTCTTCGCAGAAGGAATCGGCGTCGTGGTTGAAGGCACATGGAACGGCGAGACGTTCGAGTCAGACGTCATTCTCGTCAAACACGACGAGCAATACCGGGCGGACGACGAAGACTACGACCAGGACCTCAACGCCTGTAGCGAATCATGATCGCGGTTGCTGGATACATCGCCGTTTTCGTCGCCCTCGCGGCGGCCGTCGCGATCGTTGTTCAGGGGATCAGGTACTCCCGCAGCGGCGACAGCTCGAAGCTCAGGGTTCCTGTAATTACGCTGCTCGGAGGGGCTATTGCCGCGTTCGTCCTGCTCGAGATCGCGATATTGAGTAACGACTTCTCGATCGCCTACGTCGCAAACAACAGCTCGACGACGACACCTTTCATCTTCCTGTTCGCTGCTGGATGGGCCGCCCTCGAAGGCTCAATCGTGTTGTGGGGTGTATTGCTTGCACTGTTCATCTGGCTCGTCTGGAGAAAGATGGGTGCATCAGACGGATTGGGTGTCCTGGCGATAGCGGTGATGGGCGGTATCGCGGTGTTCTGGTTCGGATTGATGGCGTCGGCGGGGAATCCGTTCGCAGTGTGCATAGATGCCGCATCCTCGTCCTGTTCGGACTCTTCGTGGTGGCCCATCGTCGAAGCTGCCGTTCCTCTCGATGGTCGAGGACCAAACCCGTTGCTCCAGAACCACTTCATGATGGCCGTCCATCCTCCGCTGCTGACGGCGGGGTACGTCGGGTTCACGGTTCCGTTCGGTTTCGCCATTGCAGCGCTCATCCGACGCGACTTCGGCCGAACCTGGCTCGACCGCTCGCATCGGTGGTCACTGGTTGCATGGATCCTGCTGACCGCTGGGATCGTCGTCGGTGGCTGGTGGTCCTATGAGGTCCTCGGCTGGGGCGGATACTGGGCATGGGATCCGGTGGAGAACGCTGCACTCCTTCCCTGGCTCACCGCAACGGCCTTCATCCACTCGGCCCTTGTGCAAAGACGTCGGGGGATGCTCCAAGCGTGGAACTTCATCCTCGTGATCGCGACGTTCGCACTCACGATCCTCGGTACGTTCCTCACGAGGTCCGGGGTCATTGGCTCTGTTCATGCGTTCGCGCAGTCGATTGTGGGCCCAGCGCTACTGGTCATGCTTGCCGTGGTTGTCATCGGGTCGCTTGGACTCTTCGTGTGGAGGTCGGCGGACATTGCGCAGACACCTCGTCTCGACGCGTTGTCGTCGCGTGAGGGTTACATCCTCGCCAACAACCTGCTGCTCACCGTCTTCGCGTTCACCGTTCTCTTCGGAACGATGTATCCCTTGATTGTCGAAGCCATGTCCGGTGACCAGGTTGCCGTCGGTCGTCCGTTCTTCGATCGAGCGTCGATACCGATAGCGTTGTTGCTGTTGCTCATGCTCGGAATCGGAGCGATCGCACCATGGAGAGTTGCCTCACCGAAGGTTCTGTGGGAGAGGCTGCGCCTCGCGACGATCGCCGGTCTCGTCGTAGGCGCCGGTGCGGTCCTCCGGGGTATCAACTCGGTCTCGGTCGTTCTCACGTTCATTCTTGTCGTATTCATCCTCACGGCAATCGTTGGCCGTTACGTCGAGGTCGTGAGGTCACGTCCCGAGCCGATTCTGACTGCGGCTGTCAAGGTTGCGCGCAATGAACCCGGCTATTGGGGTGGCCAGATCGCCCATGTGGGAATCGCTCTGATGGCACTCTCGATTGCGACAAGTGGTGGACTCGCTACGCGTGAGGCGGTGGCGCTTGCGCCGGGGGAGTCGGCGGTGGTTGGTGGCTACTGCGTTCAGTACGTTCAACCATTCTCGCGTTCGGAACCGCACCGCGAGATCGTCGGCGTGGTGGTGAACCTCTTGGATGAGACCTGTTCGAGGCCGATCGCCACGCTTGAGCCAAGTGTGAACTCCTACCCTGCCGCGGTTCAGCCCATCGGTACGCCGGCTGTTTGGACGGGTCCTGTCAACGATGTGTACATCGGGATCGTTGGTGGTGTCGAGGACCGCATCGAACTCAATGTCTTCATTTTCCCGCTCCAGTGGCTTCTATGGGCCGGTGGATTCATCGTCCTGATCGGTGGAGGGTTTTCCATGCTGCGGAAACCGGATGGGCGAGGGCGAGCGTCAGAGATGACGGAACCCGTCGAAGCTGGTGCCTCTGATGTCTGATCGAGCGAAGAATGTCGTGTTCGTTGTCATAGCGCTCGTCGCGCTCAGCGTGATCGGTGTTGGGCTTGCCGGCGGTGACACATCCCAGCCGACTGATGCGGAGAGGGTCGATTCATTGGCCGCCAGGATCAAATGCCCGTTCTGCAACGGTGAGTCGCTCAAGGAATCCCAGTCGAGTATCGCTGCCGAGTACCGGGCTCTGATCGCACAGCGTGTCGAGACCGGAGCAACAGACGATGAGATCATCGGGGAATTCGTTGCCAATTTCGGTGAGTCCTACATCCTTGACACCTCTACGACTGGATGGTCCGTCGGACTTTGGATCGTGCCGATGCTCGGCTTCATCGTCGGAGGGGGGGTCGTGTTTTGGTTGTACCGGTCTTCGAGATCTCGATCGGGGGTGACGCCGTGAGCGAGCGAATACGCCAACAGATCGAACTCCTCCACGAAGAACTCGAAGATATCGACGAGCAGGTACGCGTCGGCGACCTCGATGATGCCACCGCTGCACATGTGCGGGAGCGTTATGAGGCCGAGCTCGCAAACCTCGAGGTGTTGTCTATCCCCACTGACGCACAATCCCCGGACGAGGAAGACGAACCTCCATCCGATGGGCGAAGGCGGTGGTTGAGTGGAAGGACGCTTGTCGGAGTTTCCGCCGTCGTTGTTGCGATAGTTGCTATCGGTTTCTTTGGGGTGCGATCCCTGACCGATCGACGACTCGTTGGTGCCGACGGGGTAGTAGGGGATGTTGTGAAAGGGCAAGACGCGATCGACCTCGAAAGTATCACGGACGAGCAGATGGAAGTGGTCGTTGCTGAGAACCCTGACATTGTTCCGATGCGCCTCGCGCTCGCCAGACGCTACTTCGAGGCAGGCCAGTTCGATAAAGCGCTCGATCACTACTTCGAGGTGTTGAATCGCGAGCGAAACCCTGAGGCATTGGCGAACGTCGGGTGGATGACGTACCTCTCTGACCGACCGGATGTTGCTGTCAGCTACGTCGAGGCTGCGCTCGAACGCCAACCGGACTACCTCGCAGCCCAGTGGTTCCTCGGCAACATATATGTATCTCTTGGCAGAAACGACGACGCCGCAGTTCTCCTTGCGAAGGTCGCGTCATCTGATGGGGTTCCCGATGATGTACAGCAAGCAGCGCTCGCCCTGATAGCGCAGATTGAGGCGGAAGCATGACGACCGAGACTACCGAGGAGAAACGAGGAGGGAAGATGGCGTGGGTGGCGATCGGCGCCGCCCTCCTGTTCATGGTTCTCGGCATCGTGTTCATGAGTCGATTCGGTGGGGATCCCACAATCTCGACTTCACCGTTGATAGGAAAGCCTGCGCCCGCAAATCCGATAGCGCTTCAGGACGGCTCCGGGGAGGTCTCGATGGGTGACTTCGCCGAGGACATCGTCGTCGTGAACTTCTGGGCGAGCTGGTGTCTCTCCTGTAGGGCGGAGCATCCGGCACTGCTCCAGGCCGCAGCGGACTACAACGAGTTCGGCGTAACGTTCGTCGCGGTCAACTATCAGGACACCCCGGACCGTGCTGTCGGCTTCCTCGATGAGCTTGGGTGGAGTCCCGATACCGTCTACACGGTGGATGAGGGCTCGACCACCGCATTTGCGTGGGGTGTGCTCGGCATTCCCGAGACGTTCTTCGTCAATCGCGAAGGCATCGTCGTTGGCAAGGTGTCCGGGCCCGTGAGTTATGGTCTTCTGTCCCGAACGATCGACCAGATCATTCTTGGTGAGGCGATCGGTGACATCAAGACTGGTGAGGTTCAAAACAGATAGTGGGCCACTCTGCGTGCTTCGCTTGCTGATGACCGACGACAGGTACAGGGGCGCGTCCAGCGGCAGGATCTCGCAACGCACACGAGGCACGCGCGCAGGTTCACACGGAGAACGAACACACGGGAGTTGCGGTGAGCAGAGAACCAATTCAAGACATACGCACGATGAATGCCTTGTTCCCCGCAGCCGAACTGGAGGCGCAGCGCATGGGCGAGAAGAAACCCGGAGCCGAGCATCTCGTTCTCGCAGCGCTCGATCTCCAGGAGGGATCGGCTCGCCGGGTCTTTGAGCGAGTTCACGCCGATCCAGGAGCGTTTCGCTCAGCAATAGTGGACCAGCACGCCGACGCTGCGCGTGCCGTTGGTGTCGAGCCCATGGATGACGTCCTCGAGCAGCAAATACGTGAGTCCTCCCCCAGCCTCTCGCCGATGCGATCCTCCCGGTCGGCCCGCGAGCTCTTCAAGAAGGTGGTCGAGCTCGTGCGCAAGGAGAAGTCTCATCTGTCCGGTGCCTATATCGTCCTGGTAGCGAGTCAGGTCGAACATGGAACAACCGCGCGGGCGCTTCGTTCCATGGGTATCGACCCCGTCGCCTTCATCGCGGCTTCGAGGTCAGAGATCGACGTTATGAACGCGGGTCGCTGACACGCGACGGTCACCGCAGGGACACAGATTGGAGCT
>BTQL01000038.1:0-20632 GCA_036985855.1 Acidimicrobiia bacterium
GATCAACGCCGCCGACGATCCAGCGAACGCAGCGAAGATAGATGCGGCGCCGAAGACGAGCAGACCGGCATTGAGTGCGAGCCTGCGCCCGAATCGGTCGCCGAGTGCCCCCATCGTGAGCAAGAGTCCGGCGAACACGAGCACGTACCCGTCGACCATCCACTGCAACTCACTCGCCGTGGCGCCAAGCTCTCGGACGAGGGTCGGTAGCGCAACGTTGAGAATGGTGTTGTCCAAACCAATGACGAGGAGACTCAACGACAGAACCCCTAGGGTCACCCACCTTCTCTCGTGTATCCGTTCTGGATCCATGAGTTATGACTCCCTATTTCGAAACTAAATCGTATCGTATTGTAGAGAGCTCGGAATGTCAACGCGTGCCAACCCCGTGGGACTCAACGACCTACACCCATCGATCACGGACCTCGCTCAGTCGTGGCACAGACGGGCCCGCGACATCAAATGCAACGCCGGCGATCACAGAATCGTTGCGAACTCATCGATCACCCCATCCCCGAGGCGAGACTGGTCGCCAGCCAGTTCGGTGAATCCGTCGTCGCCGCTCGCGACGCACTCGAAAGCCTTGCACAGCACGGAATCCTCGTCGACCTCGGTTTCGATCATCGTCACTTTCCTCAACCGTCCCGTTCCAGGAGACAAGACACTGCGCGAGCGGTGTCAGATCAGAATCTGTAGGGCGTCTCCGACGAGCGACACGCCGAAGACGAGAAGTAGGACGGCCATCACGACGGAGTTGTTCTGTATGAGCCAGTCTTTGGCGTTGGCGAGGGTCTCGTCGGCGCGCTCACCGACGATGAGATACCCGACCACGGGCACCGCGATGGTGCTCGCCGCGATCAGGGAGAACACGAGAAGCGCAACCGTCTCTTCGCTTGCGGAGAGCCCGGCGGCCGAAATCGTTGCTGCTGCCGCCGCGACGAGTAACAAGTTCTTCGGATTCACCGCGGACAGCAGGAATCCCATCCCGAAAGACTTACCGATACCGAAACCGTCGATCGTGGCGATCCACTTCGGCGCCTCGGCAGTTTCATTTGGTCCAGGTCGCTTCCGCCACGCCACCCAACCGACGACCAGCAGCAGCACACCAAGCAGGCCCTTGATGACTCCGGTGGTCGTAGAGGGTTCGCCATTGCTCGCCTGCAGTCCGGGTATCAACAAGACAACGAAACCAACAAACAACAATCCGATGACCCAGGCGGCCAGGAACGCAGGGCCATTGGTCTTCGCCTTCGGTGTGAACAAGATGACGATCACTGCGGCGATCGGCACCGGGCTCACTGCGACTCCAACGGCAAGAAACAGGATCTCGCTCACTACATCACCCATGATCGCTCCTCATCGTATGCGGCCGTCTGTCGGCCCTGGCCATGGAGAAGGTACCATCTACGGTGTGGACGCGTTCCGCCTTGTCGGCCGGCCTTGAACTGGACTGGTGGGTTCCACCTTCCATCGAGGGCTGCGGGCCTGGACCAGTACAACCTGCGGACGAGACAGAAACGTCTGCCCGGTTTCGGCAGCCAGTTCACACGTTCGGTGGGATCGGTCGGTTCATCGCCTTGCATCGTGATCGTCAGCCCACCGTCGTCGTCTCGGACCCATCAACGAGCCGGACACGAGCCATCACATCCATCTGCCATCACATCCATTGACCGAGACCATGTCATTGCATCTCCGACGTCGGTGACATCAAAGGTGACCGTTCGCCTCGAGCCATTTCATCGCTACGAACCCCTCGGCAGCGGGGATGTAGAACGTGGCTATCCGGAAGATCACCGCTACGGCGAAGGCCTGCTCGGGCGACAGACCGAAAACGATCAGGAAAGACGTGAGCACCGCCTCGGCAACACCGATGCCACCAGGGATCGGGACGAGTCCCGCCAGGAGGTTCGTAGCAAGTGTGGCGACGAGAGCCGCGACAAACGACAGCGGTGCACCGATCGCGTGGAGGATGAACCAAAGAGTTCCAGCAAGGATGACCCGTGACGCAAGGTTGCTTCCGAGAAGACCAAATGTTCGCTTCGGATCCTTCAGGATGCTCCACAGAAGCCCCCATGCGTCCTTGAGGGCTGGTACCACGAGCTCCCGAAGCCGATCGATACGGAGAACAGCAACGACGCTGCCGACAACCAGCAGTCCAACAATGAGCAGTATCAATTGCCAGTTGACTTCGGTTGCATCGAGATCCAGCGACAGATCCGAAGCGACGAAGGCGACAAGGAGCACACCGGCCTCGACGACGAAACCTGCAAGACCGTCAAGTGCGCCCTGCGTCAAGGCGATCGTCGGGGAGACACCGAACTTGCGAAGGAACAGGGTATTCATCGCGACACGCCCCGCCGCGCTCGGAACTGCCAGACCGATCCACTTCACCGATACCTGAAGGATCACGAGGGGCTTGAGCGGTAGGTCGATTCCCGTCGCGAACAGCATCCCCGTCGCTTCAGGGATGAACGCCATCTGGCCAACGAAGAAGCCAAGGATGATCCAAGCCCACGTCGCATCCTCGACGACATCCCACACGGCAGCGAAGTCGATGTCGGACAACATGCCGATCAACGCATATGCCGCCACGAGCGACAGGGCCGGCATGATGAGGTTCTTCCACTCGACGCGACGCAACTTGCCGGGCTCAGGCAATTCGGTTTCCGTCGCTTCAGCAATTGCATCCCGAATCTCGGCGACCAGGGCCTTCGGTTTCGGGACGGATTGCCTCTGGGCTCTCGACAGTGCAGGAGGCTGGAGGAAGGGCAACGCCTCGGTCAGGCTGGCGTCCTCAATACCAGAGCGCGCTGCGGTTACTGCGTCGTCGGTCCCCACTGCCACCGCTGTCGAGTACAACAGAGACACCACATCGAGGCTCAACCGCACATCCGTAGCGCTCAGTGAAGCAGCACCCAGATTCCTTAGGACGGGACCATCGTCGACGATCCCGAAGGCATCGAGCGTCAACGCACCGTGTGCTATTCCTGCATCGTGGAGCGACGCAACCTCTCCCCATATCGCAACGAGCATCTCTCGTGTGAGTTGCGCTTCCGAAATCTCATCGCCGCTGTTGACGGTCGCCAACAACGCGATGTCGTCTCCGCCGACACCAACCGCGAGAACGTCTGAAACACTGACTCCGTGACGTCGGGTCGTGAGCAGCGCAAGCGCCTCGTGTTCTACGGCCTGAAGCCGGTTGTAGGAGAAGGTCTCACCACCCTCCCGATACCAGACGGTCCGCCACACCCTGGCGAAGAGCTGCGAATCCATAGCGTCTCGACCGTATGCCTTGATTTCGACGCTGGTTCCATCGTCGAGCGACCCCATGAGACGCCGAACGCCCCATGACTGATCCCGCGTTGGCTCGATGCCGAGCACCGTGATACCGAAGTCCGTCAGAGCCGAGGCGACGGCCAACGGATCTGGATATCCGGCCGGTGAGCCGAACATGAGAAGTACCGACCCAGCAACGGCGAGCCCGAGCCCGAAACCGCCGAGGGCATCGCCGGGTAGTCCGAGCCCGAGTCCGAAGCCCGATATCGCAACGATCACGATCATGAGCCAGCCGAAAAGGCGAACAGCACGCGTGAGGTGGGGAGACGCTACGACGACCGCGGCTGTCAGCACCGCGACGCGCAAGATGGGGAACGCAGGCTGAGCATCGCCCTGTGCGAACTCGGGCAAGACGGTGGGCAGCCCCCCATCGATCAGCCACACAACAAGAATGGCGATACCGATCGACAGGAAGATGGCCAGGGCCATATCGCGCAGAAGGTCGAGACGCTGAAAGCCCTGAGCCAGAACGGAAACAACAAGGCCAACGATCAACAGGAGTCCGAGGAAGTACGCGATCTCGTAGAACTGATCGAACCACAGAGGCACACTTCCCGCAAGATCGATCAGCGCGCTCTCCACGGCCGCCACACGGTCAGCGTTGATTGCCGTCCAGAAGACCAGCAGCAGACCGAGACCGGTCAACGTTGCGTCCGCGGCCCTCCGAACTCTCGGCTGGCCGGGTTCGTTTGCGAAGTATCTACTGGTCACAAGTTCTGATCGCCTTCCCCTGTTCCGTGGGACGCGACCCATTCGAGAGCATCCGCGTGTACCCGCTTCACAGTTGCGCCCACCCATTCATCCGACGTGTAGATGCTATCTGTTCCCACGGCCGGGGCAAGACCGGATAATGTTGTGGGTATGGCGACCATCCGACCCGCCGCCGTCGCCGGGGAATTCTACCCTGCCGATCCGCGTGAGCTCCGCGCTTGTGTTAAACGTCGGCTCTCGGCCGAACCTTCCACGGAAATCAGTATCCGTCCAACGATGCTCATCGTGCCACACGCAGGTTATGTCTACTCGGGCCCCATAGCGGCGTACGCATACCGATTGCTCAAGGCAACGACTGGTCTCGCTCGGCGGGTCGTGCTCTTAGGTCCCTCCCACTTCGCGGTGTTTGCCGGGTTGGCAACTCCAGGCGCCGAAGCTCTTGCCACTCCCCTGGGACTCGTTCCGGTGGATCGTGAGCTCACCTCCACGGCGGAGGCATTCGCCGTCGTGGCTCCCGGACCGGCCGCCCACGCTCGCGAGCACAGCCTCGAGGTCCAGCTTCCCTTCCTCCAGGTCGCTCTTGGTGAGTTCACAACGCTTGCACTGGTGACAGGGGATGTGGCACCTGAGGCAGTGGCCGAGGTGCTCGATCAGGCGATCGACGCTCCCGGCGTCATCGGCGTTATCAGCTCCGACCTGTCCCACTATCTCGACTACGACACGGCTCGTCGCCGGGATGCCAGGACCGCCGAGGCTATCACCGGGCTGCGTCCGGAAGATCTGGCCAGGGACGACGCGTGCGGTCGCATCGCCGTACAGGCTGCGCTGCTGCTCGCCAAAAGGCGGGGCTGGAGCTGCCGCCTACTTGCGCTGGGAAACTCGGGCGACACCGCCGGCTCGTTGGATCGGGTCGTCGGGTACGGAGCTTTCGCCGTCGGACCCGAGATCTGAAGGCGCTCAACCGGCGAGACGGATCGGGAAACGTTGCGCGCCCCAGGTACCCGGTCCACCGGGGTCGAACACCCCGACACAGACGGTCCCACACTGGAGACACCGGGCGGCCTCGTCCAGACCCCAACGGCCGAGCCGGTACCGGTCCCGCTGGATGAGGTCGGCACCACATTCGTGGCAGTACGTGGCTTGTCCCAGCGGGTCGTGCACATTGCCCGTGTAGACATGCCGGAGGCCGTTGTCCAGTCCGATATCTCTCGCCGTGGTGAGCGTCTCTGGTGGCGTCGGAGGTCGATCCAACATCTTGAAGTCTGGATGGAAGGCCGAGAAATGCAAGGGCACGTCGGGTCCGAGGCGGCCTGCGATCCACGATGTGAGCCGGTCGATGTCCTCGGGCGAGTCGTTGAGCCCAGGGATCAGCAGCGTTGTCACCTCGAGCCAGACGTCCGTCTCGTTGTGTATGTACTCGAGCGTTTCGAGCACAGGGTCGAGATGTCCCATGCACACCTTGCGATAGAACTCCTCGGTGAACGCCTTCAGATCCACGTTCACCGCATCCATGCATGCATAGAACTCGGCTCGGGGCTCCGGCATGACGTAACCGGCAGTGACCGCCACGGCCTTGACTCCGACGGCCGTGCACGCACGTGCCACATCGATTGCGAACTCGTGGAACACAACGGGGTCGTTGTATGTGAACGCAATACTCCTACAGCCGAGGTCGATGGCGCGACCGGCGATTGTCTCCGGCGATGCCTGGTCGGCCAGAGTGTCGTAATCGCGAGATTTCGAGATGTCCCAGTTCTGGCAGAAACGACAGGCGAGATTACACCCTGCAGTCCCGAACGACAGCACCGCAGTACCGGGAAAGAAGTGATTCAGCGGTTTCTTCTCGATGGGATCGATGCAGAAGCCACTGGCCCTGCCATAGGTCGTGAGCACGATCTGGTCGTCCTTGCGAGCGCGCACGAAGCAGAGTCCCCGTTGGTGGTCTCGCAACTTGCACAGACGCGGACACATGTCGCACTGGATTCGCCCATCCTCCGACTCATGCCAGTACTTGGTGGGCACGATCGACCCGGGAGGTGCCAAAGGAGCAGTGGGAACGCTCATTGCCACTTCTCGTCGAAGCGCCACAGTCCGGCCTCGCGCGCTGCCTCGAACGCCGCCACCATCTCGGCGTGATCGGGACGACGGTCGATATCGGTATACCGCTGGGCTCCGGGCACCCGATGCTCCGGTCGATACTGGCCCATGATGTTGACGTAGGTGTCGGGTGACACCGCGTCATGGAGCCAGCGGAAGATCGCCGCGGCTTCATCGACGTGCCCAGGCATGACGAGGTGGCGTAGCAGTACTCCGCGTCGCGCCAACCCGTCCCAACCGAACCTCAGGACACCCACCTGCCGGTGCATCTCTGCGATCGCTGCTCGAGCTCTCTCGGGGTAGTCGGCGGCTCGGGTGAGACGTTTGGAGGATTCGGGCTCCCAGAGCTTGAAGTCCGGCATGTAGACGTCGATCAAGCCGTCCATGAGCTCGAGCGACACCAACGCGTCGTACGCCGATGTGTTGTAAACGATCGGCACGTTGAGGCCGAGAGGCACCGCAACTGCGATCGCCTCCACGAGCTGTGGTGCAACATGTTCGGGTGTCACGAAGTTGATGTTGTGGCACCCCTCTGCCTGGAGCCGGAGCATCAACTCGGCGATCTGGTCGGCCGTGAGCTCCCGCCCCGCCTCCTGGGAGGAGATGTCCCAGTTCTGGCAGAACACACACTTGAGATTGCAGTACGAGAAGAAGATCGTCCCCGAGCCGTTCCGTCCGCGGAGGCAGTCCTCCTCACCGAGGTGGCGGAAGGCGCTCGCAACGTAGGGCCATCGCCCGGTGTGACACACACCCTTTTCGTCGAGGAGCCGGTTGACGCTGCAATCCCGCGGACACGCCTTGCAGCCCACGAGCTCCTCCATCGCTGCCTCGACCTTGGCGTCGAGGCGACCCTCCCGCCACGTGCGGAGATAGACCGGCTCGAATTCGTCGATCAGGAATCTCTGATCACGTCCGGGGGCAAGCGTTCTCATCACCCCAAAAGCTACTCCGTGCCGGCCGAGACGTCGGTAGGTGTTCCAGCGCGATCGTTCGGACAAGATGACAAGGGTGTCCCGCGATGTCTCTGGTCTGGCTACTCGAGCATCCGGGAAAGAACTCTCCTGACGGGAAGCTTGGAGGAGCGTCAGTCCGTTGGGCGGAGGAGGCCGGCCTCCCAGGTCTCTGCCCGGTCAGAAGACTCGCCTGCAAGCAGTGCTGCAAACGACGCCAGGGTCACGAACGCGTCCCCTACGGGGTAGTAGAAGGCGTCCCAGTTCTCGCTGTCCTCACCGTCGTGGTTCGGGATGACATGGTCGTATTTGTGAGCGTGCCGGAGCTCGACGATGGCACTGGACGCCCGCCGCTCGATGTCCTCGAGATCGACCTGGGACAGGTGGGTCTTCTGCCGGGTCGTCCTGCGCAGCAACTTACGTCTCATCACATCGGCTACAAACGACCCGAGGTCGACCCGACGGGCCGGGTCCTGTAGATAGATGATCTCGTCGCGCCCCAGCGGCGAGAGAAACACGGTCAGCGTCGGGTACTGATCCAGTACTCCCGCCTCACGCAACATCTCAGGAATGAACGGGTTTCCTTCGAAGAAGGCGTCGCGGCCGGCCTCCAGGGCTTGGTCGATTGTCGCCAGCTCGAGACCCTGGTAATCGCCACGAACGTCTCCCGCCACGAATCCGCGTGATGAGACGATACGCTCGATCTCTGCACGGGGCCTGAAGTAGTAGTCCACGCCATCGATCTCGCCGGGACGTGGCGCCCGACTGTTGTGGAGGACCAGCGGAACCAGCTGTGCGGCCAGTTCGGGGTAGTGCCGCTCCAGCGCGCTCACCAGTGGCCCTTTGCCCACACAGCTTGGACCCGATAGCAGTACGAGTCGTGCCACAGACCTTGTCTCCCGTTTCACCAGCACTTCGCCCGGGCACCGAGCCTACAGCAAACCAGCCTCCGGCATCGTGGGCAGCCCGGCGTCAGGTGGTGTCTCACTGCCCCATTCCTCCCGGAACGTTGTCACATCTCGAACAAAATCATGTGGAGTCCGCGCATAGAGCCGCTCAGCCAATGGCTTGAGATCGGCCTGAAGTTCCGTGCGCCGTTGAGCAATGGCCCCCAGCAGGTCGCCGTGTTTGGCGCGAGACGCGAAGACGGCCGGTACCCCAGCGAGGTCGGCGAGATCGTGGTCCAGCCCCAAGCCATCCCCGAGTCCCGCGAAACTAGCTGTGATCGTGGGCATCTTCTCCGAATCCACCGCGGTGAGCACCTCCAACTGATGGCGCAGATACTTCACCCGCTTTCGCCACTCGTGAAAGCGATCCGTGCTCCGATCGCCATACGCCGTTTCCATACCGCGTCGACCACGCCGATACGTGCGCCCGAGACCGAGGGTCGTAGGGACCAGTGCAGGAGGCAGCGCCCATCCATCGAAGCTGTCCCTGACGCGTCCCAGGCGGCCGACTAGGTCGTTGATGAGCAGCTGCTCTGCAAGCACACCGACGCGCATCCTGGCCGCGTCCGCGACCAACTCGCTGTGCAGCTCGGCCACGGATTCTGTGGGCATGGCATACCATTCAACGAGAGCCCCGAGGGTATCTACTCGTACAGTCGCCGACCGCACTCCCGACAGATCCCGAGCCACATCGCGCAAGACCACGTTGGCGTTTCGGTACGACTCCTCACCGAGGCCGTCTCGTACCAATCGCAGCACGGCTCTCACCCGCTTGGTTGCCTGCCGCACACCATGCACATGCTCGTCCGCCGCGCCGACCCGCCGTGTGTGCCATGTCGCCAGGTCGACTTGCTCGAGAACGATGCGGCGCAACCCGTCGGCCACACACTCTCCCGCCCTCAATTCGAAATGGGTCGGAACTGGCTGCGCATCATCCACAGGAGCAACCGCTGTCGTGGAATCGTGTGCGTCAGTCATTATTCCCGCCATTCGACGCCCGGCGCGAGGTCACGGGCATCATCAGCGCGAGCACCCCGATGCCAAGCACTCGCCTTAGCAGCGGTCGAGAAAGTGATAGCGTCTCCAACAGTCAGTCAATATATGTCCCATTCTCACCCGGAGCGATCCTCACTCGATTTGCGTTCCACACAGACATCATACATCATACAAGTCGCGAGTCGAGTCCCCCATGAGAAAGAGCACCAACACGTGACGGCATGCGCAATCATGGGTTCAGGCAACATCGGAACAGACCTAATGTACAAGATCTTGCGTTCCGATTCGCTTGAGCTTCGTGCACTTGTCGGTATCGATCCCGAATCCGAAGGCTTGAGTCGTGCAGCAGATATCGGCGTAGAGGTCTCGTCCGATGGCCTGGAGTGGATCATCGACAACAGCGAGAACATTGCACTCGTCTTTGAAGCTACATCAGCCGGCATCCATCGTCGTCACGCTCCGCAGTACGAGCGCGCCGGACTTACAGCCATCGACCTCACACCGGCCAAGGTCGGGCCTCCCGTGGTGCCGGGTGTCAACCTCGATCAGTACGTGCATGCACCGAACGTGAACCTGATCACATGCGGAGGACAGGCGACCACTCCGATTGTCGCCGCAGTCCGTCGAACAGTTGAGGTGCCGTATGCCGAAATCGTGTCGACGGTCGCATCGAGCTCCGCTGGGCCGGGCACGAGGGCGAATATCGACGAATTCACACAGACAACTTCGTCGTGCCTCGAGGAGGTCGGGGGAGCGACCATCGGAAAAGCAATCATGATTCTGAATCCAGCGGAGCCGCCAATTATGATGCGTAACACGGTTTACTGCGGCCTCGCAGACGGATACGACCCCGAGCGCGTGACAGAGTCGATTCTCGAAACAGTGGACGAAGTACAGGCCTACGTGCCGGGGTACCGCCTGAAGAACCCCCCGGTGTTCGAAGCAGGCCCCTTCTCCACCCCCGGTGGTGTCGTCGGTACTCGCGTCGTTGTCCTCCTCGAAGTCTCGGGGGCAGCCGACTTTCTTCCGGCATACGCTGGCAACCTGGACATCATGACTGCCGCGGCAGTGCGGGTCGGTGAAGCCCTTGGGGCCGCCCGCAGCGGGGGCGCAACATGACTCGGGATTTCAGGCTCACCGACTCGACACTTCGCGACGGGTCACATGCGATCAAACACCAGTTCACCCCCGATCAAGTACGAGCGGTGGTCCGTGGCCTCGATCGCGCGGGCGTCGAGGTGATCGAGGTCGCTCACGGCGACGGACTCGGTGGGTCGAGTTTCAACTACGGGTTTTCTAGGGTCGATGAGATGGAGCTCGTGAGAGCGGCGGTTGACGAAGCTCAGAACGCACGGATCGCGGTCCTTCTCCTTCCCGGCATCGGCGTCAAGGACGACCTTTCCCACGCCGCCGATATTGGCGCCTCCGTGGCGAGAATCGCAACACACAGCACAGAAGCGGACATCTCGCACCAACACATCGCTCTCGCGAAGGACCTTGGTATGGAAGCAATCGGCTTCCTCATGTTGTCACACATGGTCCCACCCAGGGACTTACTCGAACAGGCGAAACTCATGGAGTCGTACGGCGCGGACGCCGTATACGTCGTCGACTCGGCCGGAGCAATGACCGTTGACGATGCCATGGAACGTGTCGCGAGCCTCAAGAGCGGCCTCGAGTGCGAAGTCGGCCTCCACGCCCACAACAACCTGTCATTGGCAGTTGCGAATTCTCTTGCTGCGGTCGGCGAGGGAATCGACCAGGTCGATGGATGCCTCACGGGCCTTGGCGCCGGCGCGGGCAACTGTCCAACCGAGATCCTTGTCGCTGCCTGTAACAAGGCCGGGTACGAGACCGGAATCGATCTGACCGAACTCCTCGACGTCGCCACGGACGTTGTGCGACCTTTGAGTCCGCACCAGGGAGTTATCGACCGCGACGGGTTGATGCTGGGGTACGCCGGTGTCTACGGATCGTTCCTGCTCCACGCCAAACGTGCGGCGGAGCTGTATGACGTCGCATGCGACGACATCCTTCTCGAGCTCGGTCGTCGGGGGATCGTAGGTGGGCAAGAAGACATGATCATCGATGTCGCCCTGGAGTTGCGACAGGCTGCAGAAGAAGACAGACCACGCCAATAGCAGGCGACGTCAGGGAGTCGCGCAAAAAGTCACGAAAGGGCAGAATGGCACGGACAACAGACCTTCCAACCATCTCGGACATGATCGACCTCACCGGTAAAGTTGCGCTGGTGACGGGCGGAGGTCGCGGCTTCGGATTCGCCTGCACGAACAGACTCGCCGAGGCAGGCGCCTCCGTAATGGTTGTCGACTTCCGGGATTCCGCCGACGACGACCTCGAACCTCTCCGCGCGAAAGGCTACGAGGTCGGTTTTGTCCAGGCGGACGTTGCGAACGAGACCGAAGTTCAGGCAGCCGTCAAGGAGACCGTTGAGAGATTCGGACGGCTCGACATCTTGGTGAACAACGCCGGCGTGTTCTCGAACTTCCTCCTGGAAGACCTTGATGAGACTGAGTTCAGACGTCTGCTCGATATCAACGTCCTCGGCACACACTTCATGACACGCGCCGCGGCCGCGGTGATGAGATTGAACGGACACGGTGGCTCGATCATGACGATCACGTCCATAGACGCACTCCGCCCAAGTGCACCAGGACTGCTGCACTACGACGCCACGAAACACGCCGTCTTCGGAATGATCAAATCTGCGGCTATCGAACTTGGTCCCGAGGGAATCCGGGTGAACGGAATCGGACCAGGTTCGTCGTTCACGGAGGGCGTCGAGATCATGTTGAAAGGTTCAGCAACTGCCGGACACGACATCGACGCGCAATTCGGGGCTGTGGCAGCCAGAACTCCGATGCGAAGGGCATGTGATCCCGACGACGTCGCCAGAGTCGCACTGTTTCTCGCATCGGACCTGTCGTCGTTCATAAACGGTGAGCAGATCATCGTCGACGGCGGGTTCCTCCAGACGTGAACGACGGTTAACGACGAGAGTGGCGCCGTGACCCAGCTGCCCTACGATCGACCTTCGGACCCCGCAAAACGTCAGAGCGCTGCTATGACCGACGGCGTCGACCTGAGTACAAAAGAGGCAGAACGTCGACTCGCCACTTGGTTGCCACCGGATTCCCGCTACGTCGGCGGGGTCATGGGACGGTGCCGCCGAACTGGCGGACCAGCGAGCGAAGGTGCAGTCCTGAACGCACGAGCCGACCCAACCAAGCGCCAGGTCGCATCGCGCCGCGATCACTCCTGGTCTTCGACCCCGGCGCGGTCGCCTTCGATAACGACCAACTGGCCGGGCTCCGATTTCGGCCAACGCAAGGACGATACCTCGTCCGATCGGCACCGCACTGAGAATGAGTACAAAACCGTCGTCTTGGACACAGCGCGGGTGACCGCTTGGAGAGCGATCGATATCGGATTACACAGGGCTCCCGGATCGGCACTGAGATCTCCGACTACGAGGCCCGCCTCGACAAAGGCTCGATGAATCGGGACCACGCTTGCATGAGCAGCTTGGACTTATGGCAGTGCTACTGCGCGTTCAGTTCCTTATGTGTCGGGCTACTGTCCTGGTGTCCCGTCGTACAACAGAGCACCGTCGATGCCAACATCGAAGACTTCCATCGTGCCCGCGGCGTCCTCCGTCACATAGATCTTCTGAGAACCGGGTGGCCCAAACGCCACGTTGGTCGGAAAGCCGCCCTCAGTGGGAATGCGATTCACGACCTCGCCATCGGCGTCGAGCACGGTGACATCTGCTTGACCCACGACCGTCACGTACAGATCACCGTTCGCGGCGAACTTCATTCCATCGGGTCCGCGAAAGGAGGTGTCATCGGTCGGGAGGAGAACGTTTCCGAACTGCTCTCGCGGTCCGACTTTCTCGCCATCGAGCGTGTATCTGAACACATTGCCCGTGATGGTCTCGTTCGAGTACAGCATGCCATCGCTGCCAATTGCTACACCGTTCGTAAAGCGGATACCTTCGTCCACCCGCGTGACCGCCTTTGTCTCGACGTCGATCCGGTAGACCTTGCCATCGAGCGGAACTTCGTTCCAGTCTGGGCGCACGACGCCGCCAGGTGCGAAATCTTTGAACAGCATCCCGGAGTCGGTCAGGAACAAAGCACCGTCCGGAGCGAAGGCAAGATCGTTTGGGAACAAGAAAGGCTCACCGTCGCACTCTGTGAGAAAGGTTTCAACCGTACCGTCTGGATGCAACTTGAGCAAGGCTGGATCACTCGACTCGGCGATCCAGGCGTTGCCCGATGCATCAACGGCAAGACCGTTCGGCCGGCCAGTACGCGCAAGAACCTCCACAATCTCGCCGTCCGCGTTCAGCCGGGTCACGCATCCGCGGTCCGGGGCCATTTCAACGACGAGCCAACCGCCGTCAGACATCAACACCGGTCCCTCCGGTACGCCCAGGCCTGTAGCAAAAATCATGAACTGTGTCTCCCTTGTCAGTCTGTTGTGACGGTTGAGTAGTAGTTGTCTTTGACTTTCGTGAGGTGATCCTCCATCGCCCGGCGTGCCGCTTCAACGTCGCGAGCTTCCACCGCCTCGAGGATCGCGGCGTGATACGGGAGTATGTCGGTCACGGGATCGACCTGGCCGGCGACCTCGCGAATGTGGTCTTCGAGCAGCGCTCTGAGCGCGCCGATCAGTAGACCGAATAGCGGGTTGGAGGCGATCTTGGCCAGCGACTCATGAAAACCCGCATCGTTCGCGGCGAACGCATCGATGTCATCCACGTTTCGCTCCATCTCGGTCATGTACTCCCGGAGCAGCTCGACATCGGCGTCGCTCGCTGCACCGGCAGCAAGAGCCGCAACCTCCGTTTCGAGAATCACGCGCACTGCATGGAATTCCTCGAAACTCACGGCGCCATCGCTCACTTCGACGTACAGTGACAGCGGCTGAACAAGCTGGTCGTGCCCAAACTCTCGCACGATCGTTCCGACCCCGGGCTGAATCTCGAGAAGACCCTTCGCCTCGAGTGTTCTCATCCCTTCACGCAGAGCAGTCCGCGAGACGCCCATCTGGCTGGCGAGATCCACTTCCGGCGGCAGGCGATCACCTGCCGACAGGTCACCGTCCACGATGAGTTGGGTGATCCGATCGGCCACCTGCTCGGCGAGGCTTCTCTTCGTCTCGAGTTTGAACGGGCTTCTCTTTGTCACGGTAACCTCCAACATTTCGCAGTCGCTTGTACGAGCACGGTGCCTTTTTGTGGCCCTCGTTGATCACGACTTTGTTCCAGGAGTTGCTCGGGCACGCAGGTCAACGCTGCAACTTGTTCGGCTTGGCCTTTATCGAAAGGCCACGGGCTCGCCTCTGGACGGCGGAGCGACGGCGAGCGACTACAACGCTTCATCCCGCGCCACCGATGCCCGAGTCGACATTCCCGATACATGTCGAGATCGATGCGAGGAACTCGGCGACAGCCACACCATCGAGACTTCGGTGATCAGCGGTGACCGTCGCGGTGATGAGATCCCGGACAGAGATTTCCCCATCCGATGCGACGGATGTGTCTTTCCAAATTCTCCCGGTAGCCAGGATTGCCGCCTGTGGCGGGTTCACAATGGCACGAAACTCGTCGATCCCGTACATCCCAAGATTCGACAGCGTGAACGTTCCTCCCTCGAGGTCCGAAGAGGAAAACCCATCTCCGTTGGCAAGCGCCTGCAACTGCGCGAGTTCCTCCGAAATTTCTTCCACGGACAGGCGGTCGGCATTATGGATCACCGGGACGTACAGCCCCGCGTCCGTGCCGAACGCCACGCCAATGTTGATACCGCTGTTGATCTCGATCCGACCGTCACGATAGAACCCGTTGACCCTCGGATGGTCAGATAGCGCTGAAGCGACCGCCTGCACCAGAAACGCCGTCACCGAAGGCTTGGAACGCCCATCTGCGGCTACAGCATCTCTTGCTGCGACAACAGCGAACATATCGAGACGCTGGGTGAGTGAGAACTGGGGGACTTCGGTCACACTCTCGACCATGCGTCGAGCAGTGACTTTCTGCACCTGAGTCAGTTCTAGCCAGCCTTCCTCGCCATCGCCGGCTAATCCAGGTTGCGCGGGGGCTGCTTGGGCCGCAAGTCTTTGGACATCGCTCTCGGACACCCTTCCCCGTGGTCCCGTCCCACTGACGCTGGAAAGATCCACACCAAGCTCTCGCGCGGCTTTTCTAGCCGCAGGTGTTGCGCGAATGGGTCCCCCGCCGTCTGGACGCACAGATGTCGTAGCTCCCTCTGCAACACGTGCACTCTGGGTCGCTTCTGCAACCGGAGGCGACTCTGGCTCCGGTGGAGGTGCGCCAAGTTCCTCGAGGGCCGGCACATCTTCCGAGAGATCGTCAACGATGAACGCCACCGTTACGCCGATCGAAATACTTGCACCATCGACAAGCCCTGGTCGGATACCTGTCAGAAAGCCACTCGCCGGGGCCTCGACTTCGGCGACCACCTTGTCCGTGTCGATAACCAGAATCGGTTGGCCCTTGTCGACAGCGTCGCCCTCGTCGACAAGCCACTCGACGAATGTCCCCTCCTCCATGTGATCCGACATCTTTGGAACGTAGAATTCAGTTACCACGGTTGCTCGGATCCCGTCGTACCGAACGGGGCACGCGACCGCACAAGATCAAGCTCACTCCATCACCCCACGCACTGCCTTCACGATGTCTTGCGAGTCCGGCCACACGCCGGCTTCGATGCTGTTCGCGAACGGAATCGGTGAGTCTCGGCCCGCAACTCGCACGATCGGCGCCTGGAGATAGTCAAAAGCATGCTCCATCACAACCATTCCCCACTCCCCCGTCGGACCGTATGATCGACACGCCTCAGCAACGAGAACGGCACGTCCGGTCTTTCTCACGGACGCACCGATCGTGTCCTCATCGAGCGGACTCACGGTACGCACGTCGACCACTTCGACATCGATGCCCTCCCCGGCGAGAATCTCGGCGGCGAGCATGGCGTGCCACACCATGTACCCAGATGCGACGACTGTCACATCGCTGCCGGTGCGTTTGACATCACATTCGCTCAAAGGGAGCACGTAATCCTCGTCTGGCACAGAACCCCTGAACGAATACAGGAACTTCTGTTCGAGAAAGATCACGGGGTTGTCGTCCCTGATCGCTGCTTTCATCAGGCCCTTCGCGTCATACGGCGTCGACGGAAACACTACTTTGAGTCCGGGTATGTGGGCATACCAGACCTCCAAACTCTGGGAGTGTTGCGCAGCGGTACTCTTTCCCGCCCCGCCGCCCTGGGGCATGCGGAGCACCCAAGGAACGGAACACTGGCCGCCGGTCATGAATCGAAGCTTCGCTGCTTGATTGGCGATCTGGTCCATGGCGAGTCCAGAGAAGTCGACGAACATGATCTCTGCAACGGGCCGCATACCAACGAGTGCCGCGCCTGTGGCCGCTCCTACGATCGTGTTCTCCGATATGGGGGTGTTCCGTACCCGCTCGGGTCCGAACTGGTCGAACAGCGTGCGGGTGACACCGAACGCACCACCGTGCACTCCGATGTCCTCTCCAAGGAGAAAGACCGATTCGTCCCGTACCATCTCCTCGCGAAGTGCCTCCCTGATGGCTTCCTGGTATGACAGTTCGTGTGACGGTACGCCGCTACCGACTTGATTGATGAGGTCGGGAGTCATCACCGGAGTCGTGGAGCCCAACGATGTCGCGTCCTTCTCGATCGTTGTCATGTCGCTACTCCCCTAGGCATAGATGTAGTCCACACGTGTGCTCGAATCTGGTTCCGGACTCGCTTTCGCGAACTCGACGGCCGACACGATCTCAGCTTTCACGGCAGCGTCGACGGCGTCGAGTTGATCCGACGACGCAACGCCTGAATCGGCAAGAATCCGCCGGAAGGAAGGTATCGGATCGTGCTTCCACTTCTCAGCCACCTCGGATCGCTCCCGATACACCTCCGGCTCACCTGCATAGTGGCCCTCGAGCCGATACGACTCAGTTACCAGCAAGGTTGGGCCATCCCCCGACCGCGCCCGGAAGACCGCTTCGACAGTCGCCTCGTACACGGCAAGAACATCGAATCCATCAACGCGCACCCCAGGAATACCGTAAGATTTTGCGCGAATCGAGAGGTCCTCGATGTTGGTTGCGTCGCGGATGTTCGTCGAAACACCGTACTTGTTGTCCTCGAGCACGAACACAACAGGGAGTTTCCAGGTCGAGGCCATGTTCAGACCCTCATGCCAGTTGCCGGTATTCGTTCCTGCATCACCCGTGAAGGGCACCGTCACATGGCTCTGCCCCTTCATCTGGAAGGCCAAGGCCGCCCCGACGGCGATCGGGATTCCCGATCCAACGACAGCGAGAGCCCCGAGGCTGCCTGTGTCAAACGCCGCGATGTGCATCGATCCCCCACGGCCCTTGCAGTACCCTGCCTCCTTGCCGAGGATCTCGGCCATCATCCGGTCGGGTCTTGCCCCTTTGGCGAGGTTGTGACCATGGCTGCGATGGGTACCGGCAATCAAGTCTTCAACTTCAAGCGCCGTGCAGACACCGACGCCTGACGCCTCCTGGCCGATATACGGATGCACCGCACCCTTGATTTCCCCTCGCTTGAACAGATCCATCGCGGCGATCTCGAACTCGCGGATCAGCACCATTCGCCGATACATCTCGACCTTCGCTGCGTTGTCGATGCCCACCCGTGCTCACTCCCTCCGCACCGCCGACGTTGCGACACTCAGTCAATGCTCACACTCGACTTGGATCGGGGCGGTCTGATGTCGTGTAGTATGAAGTCTAGTCATCAGAGCGAACTATACAGAACAGGTTCAGAACATCGGCCCGGTCGCGGCATATGCACACCACGCCCACCGATGCACAAAATCTCCATAGATCGGCACAAGCACGATGGAGAACGTCGCCAGACCAGTCGGTCAGATTCGCATCGCATTCCTCGGGATGGTGACGCCAAAGATCCCGTCAATGTTTCCCCGGGATTCACCGTCCCCGAAACCACCTCAAGGCCGATTCAAGTGAGCTGACTCCACCAAACCCGGGATAGACCAGAGTCTCCAAGAATCCCAGGGCGAACCACATTCCGGGCTTGGCTTGTGGCGTTTCACACAGGTTTGACATGACCGCTCGGATCGATTCCGGACGCGAGCAAACCCCCGGCACATGTAGGAGTACCAAGGGTTTTCTTCGTAGCGGGCGCGGGATTTGAACCCGAGGCACCAAACATCCGGCGAGTGAACTGTCACGTCCACGCAGGCCGAGGTATAGCCAACAGGCCGAGGACAGCAGGAGCGGACCGACTCCAGATTTCGACGTTGGGGGTACGAACTCGACAGAGGGATCTCCAGCAACGTTGACACGCCCCTCATTCGAGTCCACCCATCACTTCTCGAATATGCAATTCGATCCGCGAATGGGCTGGTTGAGACGCGCTATTGGACAGCCATGGCTATGCGGAAGCGTTCCTCAGGTGTGATGTAGTGGTCAGCGTCTTCTGCGTCCTCGCCAATGTCGATCTGCACCCAACGCACACGTCCCTCGAAGGCCGTGTCTCCCTCCTCGAGGTCGTCGGTAACCGAGGTCCCGGCGTCGTGCCCGACGTCAGTGGTTTCGTCGAGTGAGAAGAGCATTGGCACGGTGGCTCCGACCCGGCCGTTGCCAACGGTCTGTCCGTCGAGGTACAGCGTGACGTTGCCCCCCTTGCCGAGGCCGCCGCCGTCGTAGTCGAACTCTGCCCGCAGTTGGTGCTCACCGGCGGGGATCTCGGTGTTTGCGTAGACCTTGAACCGTTCCGCTCCGAACAGGTTGTAGCAGTAGGTGGGCTTGCCATTGAGCACGTAGAGCACCCATCCCCCGAATCGTCCACCTTGTGCCACGAGCACGCCGTTGCCGCCACCGTCCGGCGCCACGATCTGCGCCGTGACGGCGTGGCTCTTGTTCTTCATGTTGATCACACTGTTTTCCGACAGCCGACCCATCCCTCCGAACAGCAGCTGAGAACTCCCCTTGATCAATACCGGCCGTCCCGCAAGATCGGAGTTGAACCGCTCCACCCGCCGATCATCGAGTGGAAGCACGTGAAAGCGGGCCGCTTCGATCAGAAACAGCGTCTGTAACTCCTCCAGCTTCTCAGGCATCTCCTCAGCGAGGTCGTTGGCCTGGCTCCAATCATCCGGCGCGTACAACTCCCATACGTCCTGGTCGATCGGCGGCGACGCCTCAAACTTCCAGGGCGTGTTGTCGTGTGTCACCGCAGTCCAGCCGTTGTGGTAGATCCCGCGGTTGACGAACATCTCGAAGTACTGGGTAGTTCGACCTTCAGCCGCATCGGAGTCGTCAAAGCTGTAGCGCATGCTCACGCCGTGGAGCGCCTCCTGCTGCACACCGTTTACGAATGTCGGGTGTGGCAGACCAGCTGCGTCGAGCACCGTCGCCGCCACATCGATGACGTGATGGAACTGCGAACGCACCTCACCACGGCTCTCGAACCCCTTGGGCCAGTGCACAATCGTTCCGTTGCGGGTCCCACCCCAGTGCGAGGCCACCTGCTTGGTCCACTGATACGGCGTGTCCATCGCATGGGCCCATCCCACCGCGAAGTGGTTGTTCGCAGCCGGAGTGCCGAACTGATCGATCCGCGCAGTGAGGAACTCGACCGTCTCGATTTCCGGTTTCCCGTTCATGGAGAACGCCGCGTTGAACGTTCCATTGATGGTGCCCTCCCCGGAAGCGCCGTTGTCGCCGATGATGTAGTAAATCAATGTGTCTTCGAGGATCTCGAGATCCTCGAGGGCGTCGATCATGCGCCCAATGTGATGGTCGGTGTGCTCGAGGAAACCCGCATACACTTCCATCTGCCTCGCGAGGACAGGCTTGAGATCATCGGGCATGTCGTCCCACGCCGGGATTTCGGTGGGCCGGGCAGTCAGCTCGGCACCCTCCGCGATCACGCCGAGTTGTTTCTGGCGAACGATGATTTCCTCGCGCAAAGCGTCCCAGCCCGAGTCGAAGCGGCCCCGATACTTTTCTGACCATTCGCGCGGCACGTGGTGCGGAGAGTGAGTCGCACCGGGTGCGTAATACACGAAGAACGGTTTCTCGGGCATCAACGCCTTCTGCTGCCGACCCATGCGATCGCGTGATCGGTCATGTCCTCTGTGAAGTGGTAACCCTGTTCAGCGTTGCGGTCAGGTTCGACCGCAACAGTGTCGCGGTAGGTCGCCGGTGCGTACTGGTTGGTTTCGCCTCCAATGAACCCGTAGAAGTGCTCGAACCCCTGTCCGGTCGGCCACTGACGGAATGGTCCCATCGGGCTGGTCTCCCACACCGGCACCTCATGGCACTTCCCGAACTGGGCTGTCGAATACCCATTGAGTTTGAGTATCTTCGCCAGCGGCGCTGTCGAATTCGGGATCACCGACGTATACCCGGGTGCCGCCGTGGCAAGCTCAGTGATTCCACCCATACCAACCGAGTGGTGGTTCCTCCCTGTGAGCAGCGCGGCCCGCGTCGGTGAACAGAGCGCCGTCGTGTGGAACCGA
>BTQL01000039.1:0-20484 GCA_036985855.1 Acidimicrobiia bacterium
GCCGGTCGGCGTCAACACGCCCCTTGGAGGAAGGCTGCATTGTGTCGAACCCTCTCTCTTGACATTCCTGTCAGCTGGAAGGTGTATGTTGGCAGCGATGGGGACGTAGGAGGGTTGCGATGATCACTTGGAACGCGTTCTGGCTGGTGCCGGTTCTCCCGACCATCGGCGAGTTGACGCGGCGCGCCATGGTTTCGGTTTCTCCCCTAGCGGAGGACGGAGGCCTGTCACGATGACGAAGACGGCCAGCCGGATCGACGACTACGACGCGGTGATCATCGGGTCGAGCTTTGCTGGGCTCGCTGCTGCGAGTCAGCTCCGGGATGCGGGGCGAGTCCTGCTTGTGGATCGGGAACCTCTGGGAGCGGGCGAGACGTCGGCGTGCGGAACGCTCCTCGCGGTGCTCGAGCGCCTCGACGCGCTCGATGCCCTGGAGCAGGTCCATCCGCAGATCGCGGTCAATGCGGCAGGACGACGGATCACTTTTCGTCCCGGCTATGCCTTTGCCACTTTCGACTACCGCACGCTGTGTGAGATCCTTGCGAGCCGGCTTGAAGGGGTCGAGACGGCCGTGGCGACCATGGGTGGCGTCGACGCGGACGGCGCGCTGGTGATCGGGGACCGCCGAGTGCGATGCCGAGTTCTCGTCGACGCGTCGGGCTGGCGTGCGGTCCTGGCCCGGGAACACGGCGCTCCGCCTCCCGATCCCGCTCACCGCAGTGTCGGTAGCGAGTTGCGCCATGGCCATGGTGGTTACGACCTCGAGCTCTGGCTTCGCCCCGACGAGTCCCCGGATGGCGTGTTCTGGGCGTTCCCTGCGGGCGGCCACACCCGCGAAGGCGTCGCCTCCTACACCGGTCGCGGCGCTGGGCTGCGCTCGGCATTGGCTCGCTTCGTCAACGAGGAGAGCCTGCCGTCTCGCGCGGTACACGGCGGAGTGTTCCCATCCCGCCTACGCGATCCGGTAGCCGGACCGGTGTTCGTTGTGGGTGACGCCGCGGGACAATGCCTGCCAGTCAGCGGTGAAGGCATCCGCCCTGCGCTGGTATGGGGCCAAGAGGCCGGTCGCCAGGCCGCCCGGGTGTTGCGGGGCGACAGCACTCTCGACGCTGCGCTGGCGGCGTATCGGAACCAGGTACTGGCCCACCGACGGCTGTACCGCACGCTCGAGTGGCTCCAAGCCGCGATGTTGCACGTGCCCCACAGGCTCTTGCCGGTCGGGGTGTCGCTCTTCACCCAGGGTCCGTCGGGACGCTCCGCGGCGCGTTGGTACTGGGATGTCGCTGACCCTGACACGCTTGAGATCGCTCCCGGCGTACGGAGCGTCACACGGGCGACCGCCGCGCAGAGTGCTATCGGACGGGTAGGCGCGCTACCCAATGTCGTCAGTGATGCCGCGGATTCACATGCTGCGGCGCCGATCCGCTGATCGACCCGATTCGCCCACGTCGGTCAGAAACCCTGAACCTGACTGGCAGTCGAGGGGTCCGGGGTTCGAATTCCGTCAGCTCCACGGGAGAGAGAAACGCTGGAACCTCGGCTTCGGCTGGGATTTCAGCGCTTCCATGTCACCCGTCTTGAATGCGTCATGTCCTTCACGATGAAGAGCTACGTTCGGATGTTCTTCCATTGGGGACTGCCTTCGTTGGTCCCAAGTCCTTGCGGCTCTGCGCCTCGTTACCGGTACGTACCGAAGCGCCTCTAGTTCGAGCGTACACCCCCGCGCCCTGCCGATGTTGGGCGGTTGGGTCTCAGCACCCATCCCTGGTTTGACCGGTGACCTACGTGTCTTCGATCTCGTAGATCCGGTCGATGTAGCGGGCGATGATCTTCGCGACGGCAGCGCGTGAGGGGAACGTTGCGGCCATGCCGTACATCGGAGCTGCACCCGTTTTGGCCTCACCGCCGGTGGCCCGTGTTTCGTCGACGATATCCGCAAGGTCAGTGAGGAGACGCTCCACAACGCCCGGTTTCGTGTGACGCAACGTGACGGCGATGTGGACGGCAGGCGGATGATGCAATCCGTTCAGACTCCAGCCCCGCTCCGCCATGCGCGCCATGACCTCGTAGATATCGATCTCATCGGAACCGAATGCGACCACCCACAGCGGGTCCCCGAGCACGTAGAGGCCGTCGACCTTCGCGATGCCCACCTTGATGCGATTCCCGGTCTCGAGAATGGACCTCGTGGCTCTCAGGTAACCGTCCTCACCCATCGACACCAGTGCAGCCCATGCGGCGGCGACGAGTCCCCCGGGGCGACTCCCTGCAAGGGTGGGGGAGTAGTAGAGCCCTCCGGGCCATTCGGTTGCGACGTAGAACTGATGTCTGCGGAGATCCCGACCGCGATAGAGGACCACCGATGTGCCCTTGGCTGCGTAGCCGTACTTGTGGGTGTCTGCCGACATCGACGTCACGCCCGGTAGACGGAAGTCGAAAGGAGGGATGTCGTAGCCGAGGCGTTCGGCCCACGGCAGCACGAACCCACCCAGGCACGCATCGGTGTGGAATCCCACGCCTCGCTCTCTTGCCATCGTGGAAAGCTCGGCAATAGGGTCGATCACACCGTGGGGGAATCCGGGAGCGGAACCTGCGACGACTACCGTCCGTTTCGTCATCGCGTTGGCCATGGCATCGATGTCTGCACGGAAGTCGTCATTGACGGGGACGCGAACCTGCTCGTAGCCGAAGTAGGCGGCGGCCTTGTCGAAGGCGACATGTGCAGAGTTGGGAATGACCATCTGGGGCCTGTCGATCCCTGCGCGGTCCCGATATGCCTTCATCGCCATGATGATCGACTCGGTGCCTCCCGACGTCACAGTCCCGACGATCTCGTCACCTGCCTGTGCTGCGACCCCACCCCCGAGCATGCCGGCCGTCATCGCGACAACCTCGGCCTCGAACTTCATCCCCGACGGCCACACGTCGAGGTGGAGCGGATTGGACTGGGATTGCAGCGCATAGACCTCGTTGAGGAATTCGATGTGCTCGCGGTCACCGTGGTAGACGGCACCGGAGGCGTACCCCTCACTCCACTCCGTGCGTTCGGCATCGGCGAGCGCGGAGATGTCCGCGATGATCTCATCGTGCGGGCGACCGGTCTCGGGGAGCCGTGCATAGACGGGGACGTCCACGTCTGGCCGAACCACCGGCGCGGCATCGATCATCGCTTCGTACTCGGATTCGAGGACGGCCCGCACTTTGGGAATCTTCCCGGCTCCGCCGATGATGGCCGACGCGAGACGAGGAGGGAGCCTATCGAGGAGTTTCTTGGCGCGTTCGGTGGTGCTCATGGGTGCCCTCAAGCGTTGATGCGACGGTAGATGCCGCGGTTGGCCTTGTGGATCTTTCGGAACGTGTCATAGCCAGCGTCGTACACCGGCCGATTCACGGGGTCCGGTCTGCGTTCCGCTGCGGTTGGTGCGGTCTTGTCGATGTCCTCCCATGCGACGTTGCCGAGTGCTGCGTGGGCAAGCATCCCCGCGCCGCGAACGTTGACCCACAGTGGTTCGCCCCGCTGGAGGATCGTACGGTCGAGCACGTCGGCGTGGATCTGCGCCCACAGGTCGGATTGGGCACCACCACCAACCATTGAGATTGGGTCAAGGCGTCGCTTCGTGAACCGCTCTACGGTTTCGAGCAGCCACCGCGTGTTGTATGCCACGCCTTCGAACACCGCGCGGATCATCTCGTCGCGCCCGGTGTCGAGGGACTGATTGAAGAACCCTGCCCTGAGTTTGGAATCCTCCACAGGGGTGCGCTCCCCGTAGAGCCACGGTGTGAATACGACTCCATTGGATCCCGCGGGAACGGTGTTTGCGATGTCGTTGAGTTCTCGGTACATCGAGTCGTCTGTTGGCCGATTCGGGTAGAGGACAGAGGCCAGCCAGTCGATGGCTTTGCCCGCGGTCTCCTGCTCGTTGGCAACGAACCACTTGCCCGGTACAGCGGCAGGGAGCGATGCGATCGAGTGGAAGAGGTCGGTCTTCTTGTATGGCACGTGACACGTGAGCCACGACGACGTACCGATGTACAGGTGGGCTGCGTGGTCGCGAACGGTTCCTGCGCCGATCGCCGCAGATGAGACGTCGGGGGTGCCTGCAATGACAGGTGTCCCTGCGGTGAGCCCGAGGTCGTCTGCGGCGGTCTCGCTGAGGCCACCGATGACCTCGGTGGCGTGAACCAGTTCGGGGAGCTGGCTCCGTTTGAGACCCGCATACACCAGCAGGTCGTCGTGGTATTCGACCGCGTCCGGGTTGCGATTGTCGGTGAGCCAATGCAGCGCGATCGAGTCGTATGACGCGACGGTCCTGCCGGTGAGACGGAGGTTCAGGTAGTCCTTCGGCTCGAGGAACGTTTCGGCCCTCCGATAGACATCGGGCTGCTCGTTGCGTAGGTAGAGGATGTGGGCGATCGGATCCTTCCCCGATCCCGACGGGGCGCCTCCGGTCGTGCTGATCCACCGACGGACGCGGAGCGGCCCGAAACCTTCGAACCTAACCGGCCCGGATCCGGTGAGATCGTGCAGGTACGGAGCGCCTCGAGAATCCATCCAGATGATCGCATTGCCGATCGGCTCTCCGTTGCCGTCCACAGCGACCGTGCCCGACCATTGTGAGGTGACAGACACGGCTGCGACATCGATACCGGGGGAGGAATCGATTGCTGCCCTCGTCGCAGTCACGATCGCGTCCCACCACGCTTGCGGGTCCTGCTCTGCACCGCCGGACCCGTCGAGGAGGAGCGGAACCGGCTCGGTCGCCTTGCCCATGATCTCTCCGCGAGACGAGACCAATGCGACCTTCGGTCCGGAAGTTCCAAGATCGATTGCGAGGACAAACGCTGACGCTTTCACGGGCCGAACGATACCTGTCCACGCGAGGGGTTCACGTTCTCGTGTTCCGCTATCGGGCACCGGATACCCGCCGCAGGCTGATTCGAGACTTTCGACAGTGATTGCGGTTCCGTTACGCTTGGTGGTGATGGTCGACCCTGCTTACCTGTGCCCCACCGCTCATGTCGACGCCGACCATCCGGCGGTCAGAGAGTTCGCCGAGGGAACCGTTGCCGGGCTCACTACTCCCAGAGAGAAGGCGGTTGCTCTGTTCTACGCCGTGCGAGACGGGATCCGCTACACGCCATATGGCATAGATCTCTCTCCGGAGGCGATGCGGGCCAGCGCCACCCTCTCGGAGGGGAAGGGCTTCTGCATACCGAAAGCGTTACTGCTCACAGCGTCCGCCCGAGCGGTTGGTGTGCCAGCCCGGCTCGGCTTCGCTGATGTTCGCAACCATCTCGCCTCCCAGCGCCTCCTCGATCTCATGGGAGGCAACGAGGTGTTCGCCTGGCACGCCTTCACCGAGTTCTTTCTCAACGATCGATGGCTGAAGGCCACTCCCGCATTCGACATCGGTCTGTGCGAACGATTCGGAGTGCGCCCCCTCGAGTTCGACGGTACGACAGACGCCCTATTCCACCCCTTTGACGCCGCGGGGCGCCCACACATGGAGTACGTTCGTGAGCGCGGCTCGTACGCCGACCTTCCTCTCGAGGAGATCCGGGAGACCTTCGAGCGCCTCTATCCGGCCTGGGTCGAGGGAAAACCGGACGGCGACCTCCATGCTGAAGCCACCGCGGAAGGTTCTATCTGACGCTCGGACCGGGCACACCCAGTGTGGTCATCGCACCGCCCACTTGCACGATCTCTCCGAACCTGCGATGGATTGGTACACGAATGCCACTGTCGAGAGCCTCGTCACAGCTCCAGACGCTGGTACACCAGTGCAGCGCCTGCCGCAAACGCAAGCGATGCAACGATCGTCCACGCTACGGCGCTCGTCGCACCGAGAGGGTCGCCGTAGACGTACTCGGTCACCGTGCTCCAGTTGCCAAGCTGGTCGCTGATCAGGCCCGCCGGGGTGTAGGTATCCCAGCCGCTCCACAGCTCACGGGGGGGTGTCCGGGCGATGGCGTACACGAACAAGGTGATGAGCGACACAACGCCGCGGCGGCGGATCACGGTCCCGAGGAGGGCCGTCAGCGTGATGAAGAACGCCACGATGAGCGAGATGATTAGGAGGGTGACGAGGAACCGGCCGAGCGGCGGGGCCTCCGGTGTGACGAATCGGTAGGGCCGCACCTTCGGCAACCACCAGTAGGCGACAAGCCCGGGGATGAGGATCCCGGTCGCCGACAGCCCGATCCACAGGCCGGCGAGCTTGCCGCCGACATAGCCCCATCGTGGGACCGGCTTGGACACCGTCCACGACGCGACCCCACTGCGGTACTCCCCAACCACCGTGGCCTCGGCGAGCACGATGGCGGCTAGGGGAACGAACAGTAAGAGCATGGTGATCAGCGACTGGTATCCGAGACTTCCGAACGGCGTGTGCTGAGTCACGACGGTGAAGTAGAGCCACCCGTCGATCATCAGCAACCAGAAGACGAGGTGGAATAGGCCCCGGGCACCGATCCACCGGGCGAGCTCACCGCGCAGGACCCCCGTGGATCCGACCCATGCAACACCGGCTGTGTGTGTGTCAATCGCCATCGTCGGCTCCCACGATCTCGAGGTATGCGTCCTCAAGGCGTCGATCGCTGAGGTGGAACTCGAGGATGTCACATCCGTCGTCGGCGAGAAGTGTTGGCACGATTCGATCCGCGGCGGCTGCGCCGTCGGTCACGCGCACCCTCCACTGTTCGACCTCTCTCCGACGCTGGGCATCCACGCTTTGCACCCACGGCTCGGCCGTCAACCTGGCGAAGGTCCCTTCCGTCGCTCCTCGCAACCGCACGGTGTATTCAGAGTCGGACGTCTCGAGGATCGATTCGAGCGGTCCCGCAGCGATGGCTCGTCCGTTGTTGATAATCACGACCGTATCGCTCACCTGCTCGACGTCATCGAGGATGTGCGTGGAGTAGAACACGGTCGTTTCTCCGCCGATCTCTGCGATGAGGTCCAGCATGTCGCGACGCCCCACCGGGTCGAGACCGGCGGACGGCTCGTCCATGACCACGAGCTCCGGGTTGGAAATGAGCGCCTGGGCGACACCGAGACGCTGTCGTTCGCCGCCGGAGAGTCCACGCACCCGGCGCCGGGCCTTGTCGGCCATGCCGACACGATCGAGCATGCCGTCGACCCGCCTACGGAGGGCCCGTCCGTGCGGGTGTCCCGGATAGAGGCGGGCGACGTACGACACGACTCCACGAACCGTCTGGTTCGGCGGGAACACCGGGTCCTGCGGCAGGTAGCCGATCCGGCTTCGCGCCACGAGTCCGTGCGTCCGAACGTCGTCACCGAGCACGGCCGCCCAGCCATCGGACGGCCGGATCAGGCCCAGGAGGATCTTCATCGTCGTGGTCTTTCCTGCGCCGTTCGGTCCAAGGAACCCACAGATCGAGCCTCGTGGGACTTCGAGGTCGAGACCGCGGAGTGCCTCCACCTTGTGGTATCTCTTCCTGAGTTGCCGGATCTCGATCGCCGGAGCCGTCATGCGAGTTCCTTCCGATTGAAGCGCCACACGGCGAGGATCAGCACCAGGGCCGTCCAGAGGAGCGACGCGACGAAGGGGATCACCACCGAGGGGGTCTTGCCCTGCGCGACGTCGATGATCACCCGGAGCAGGCCGGCCGGCGATGCTGCGGCGAACGAACCTGCGAGCGCGGCTGCACCGAACACTCCCACGACGCCGAGTCCCAGGCCGAATACGGCGGTTCGAGATCGCAGCGTCGTGCCGAAGAGGATCATCACTGCAACGACGAACAGGAGGAACACCGACAGCGCCAGCAGCAGTCCGATCCACTCGCCGAAGCCGACGAGGCTCGTGAAGCGACCCCACATGCCGATCGGCGCACCGGTGACCTCAGTGAGTTCTGACACCCTGAACTCCGTCGCTCCCCAACCGGAAGCGTCGAGAAGGACCGGATACAGAGCGGTTCCGGTCACGAACACGGTCGCCGCAATACCCGAGGATGCGGCCAGGAACTTGGCGAGGATCACGGCCGGTCGCCCGATCGGAAGTCCCACCAGCCAGGATGCCGTGCCTCGCTCTATCTCACCGAGCACAGAGCCCTCTGTGAGCGAGACCACCGACAGGAGCAGCATCGCGAGCCAGAAGCTCAGGAAGGGGAAGAGCAGCATGCCGAACTGGTTGTCTCCGGCGGCCCGCACCGGGAAGTAGATCATCGCGAACACGCCGAATCCGGCGATTGTGAGGAACAGAACCCGCCACGGGAACCAACCTCGGACCTCGACCACGAGCAGCCCAGCGAGGCCGCGGAGCAGGTGCGCGGTCTCGATGCGTTGCAGCGTCGGCGCATCAGTCGTCATTGCCCGCCCCAACGAGACCGAGATAGATGTCCTCGAGGTCGCGCTGCTCCGGACGCAGCTCCATCACTCGGGTGCCGTCGTATCCGTGGAGCAACCGCAACAGGTGGTGCTCGGCGGCCTCCCGGTCGGCAACCTCGATCTCCCACGCTCCCGGATCGATCGACCGCGTCGCTCTGATCCACGGTTCGCGGGCGAGGCTGTCGATCACCGCGGTGCCGTCGCCGTCGAGCACGATCCGGTACTTCGCGGCGCCTCCGCCGAGGAAGGACTCCATCGGGCCCTGCTCGATGATCTCCCCGTGGTCGAGAATGACGACGTGGTCGGCGATCCGTTCCACGTCGTCGAGGATGTGGCTCGAATAGAAGATCGTCATCCTCTGCTTGAGATCTTCGAGCAGATCCAGCACCTGGCGCCGGCCCTCGGGATCGAGCCCGACGGAGGGTTCATCGAGGATGAGCAGATCGGGATTGCCGATGACCGCCTGGCCGATCCCGAGACGTCGGCGTTCGCCGCCAGACAAGGCCTTCACCTTCCGATCGGCGAGATCGGCGAGGCCGACGAGATCGAGGACTTCGTCGACCCTCGACTCGATGGCGGCCTTCGACCCAGAGACATAGCGACGGCCGACGAACCGCAACGTGTTCCGTACCGTAGACCGCGGGAAAAACGAGGGGTCCTGGGGCAGGTAGCCGATTCGGGATCGTGTCGCGAGGCCGTTTCCGTCGATGTCGTCGCCGAGCACCGACGCCCACCCCTCCGACGGTCGGATGAGCCCCATGAGGATCCTCATCGTGGTCGTCTTCCCTGCGCCGTTCGGACCGAGGAAGCCGCAGATCGACCCTGCGGGGACCTCGAGGTCGAGACCCCGCAGCGCGTCGACCCTTCGGTAGCGCTTACGCAGACCCCGGGTCTCGATCACTCCTGTGGCCATGAGCAGTCCTCCAGTTCGGGCATCCCGACCACCGTGTCGCCCTTGACTTCGACCGCCACGGAGCCGCACCACAGAGTTTCGAAATCTTCGCCCTCCCTGCTGCAGCCCTCTTCGACCCGCAGGTCGTAGAAACCGGAGGCAAGTGGAACGGGATCGGGGAAGAAGGTGTCCCACGGGCCGTCGCCTTGAATGTGGGCCTGGAGCCAAACCTCTCCCGTCCCGGAAGGCGGGGCAGGCAGGATCGGAACGAGACCCGGGGCCTCGGCCCAGCGTTGCTCGTCTCCGCCTCCGATGTACTCGGGGTTCTGTCGCCACAGGCTGAACACACCGTTCGGCCATGCGTCGCCTATCCCGACGTCGTTGAGGGTCGTCCCCGCGGGGAGCAGCGCGGCGCTCAGGCCACAGTGGTCGAAGCCCTCCGGCATGATGGCGCCGTCGACCTCGACGCGGAGGGTGCCCCCCGGCTCGAAGGGGGGAAGGGTCCTCCTGTCGATCTCCTCGGCTCTCCCGATGGGGTCCAGATCACACGGCTCGAGCTCTGGGAGGTCGATGACCGTATCTCCGTTGACGGTCACCGGAAACTGTGCGCAGTACTCGGGGGCGGCGAAGTACACGCGGTAGTTGCCGGGTTCGCCGATGTAGGCGCCCACGAACAACTCGTAGGCTCCACCGGGGAGGATTGCCTCCTTCCCCTCTCCGCGACGAGGGCAAACGCTCTCCCGGTCCTCGTTGCCATAGTCCGTGGGTGGTTCGAGCGGATACACAGGGGCCCAATGCTCGCGGGCGAACGCTTCAGGGGTCATGCCGGTCCCTGCCGCCTGCCTGGCGGCCTCTTCGAGTACCCGTTCCCACTGCTCCGGCGTCTCATTGGTACCCGTACACGTAGCCGCCAGGTACGGGTCGGTGTTGCGTACCGTCGCGAAGTCGGTTCCGGCAGGTAGCAGCGCCGCGAACACCGTCCGGGTCGTAAGGAGCTCGTGCGGGACCATGCGGATGGACACGGAACCGGGCTCACCGGTCGTGATCGCACCCGGCTCACTGTTCGCCTCGACCCAGCGGCCGATCCGATCGAGAGCGGCATCGGACGCCGCCTTGGCCTCTTCCCCCGGGAGTACCCCCCACTCGCGCAGCGCCGTCTCCTCGTCGATGTCGTGCAGCTGGAAGCCATTCCCGCGGAACATGACGAAGCGTCGGGTCTGGATGTCCGCTGCGATCTCCCAGTAGTCCCGGATCTCGTCCGGAACGAGTCGTGCCCCGATCTGGAGAGACGATTCGTAGCGGTCGAGGTTCTGTTGCCACGTCCCCCAGTCGATCTCTGCCTCGTAGCGGAGGACCGACTCGAACTCCGGCCATCGTGAGGAGAAGTCGCCGCACGCTTCGATCTCCCAGTCGTCGATCGCGGCGACGGCCGCTTCCGCGTCTGAGAACACGCCTTCGGGCCCCCGGTCGCCGAACGCCATCGTCACGTGAACCGGGCGGATCGCGCCATCGGTGAATCCGGTCACGAAGAGGAGATCGCTCACACGGGCGTAGGCCTCGTACGCCCGGTCCCATTCAGCGCGCACGTCGGCCGGTACCGTTCGATCGACATCGGCCAGCGCCGCGTCGGAGTCCACGAAGTTCCGATCGAGGCCGACGGATCGGTCACCGAGCAGATCGAACGAAGTGGTCCAGGATACGGCCCCCAGGATCGTCGTTCGCGCATCCGGCCATGCGCGACAGAAGAGGGCGACGTTGCCTTGGACCTCCGACTCGGTGCTCACCTCACTACCGGCGCTCCCGACGGACGTGCATGCCGCTAGAGCGACAGCTCCGACGCCAATGGCAATCCACAGTCGCATGAGTTGCCATCTTACTCATCGAAAGATCCGGTCGCTAGCGCGACCTGCCATCAAGAGGTGAGCGTTTCGAGCCCGAACGCCGTGTCAGCGGTCCTGGCAGAGTGTGTCGTTGTGTGGCATGGAGCGTCGCTGGGCGTCACCAGGGGCACTGGGATAACCGCATTGGCCGCGATCACCGGCATCCTTGCGGCTATTCTAGCGTCCATGGTTGATCTCTACGAGTACATCGTTGATGTGCCCGACTTTCCGGAGCCGGGAATCATCTTCAAGGACATCACACCGCTCCTTGCTTCACCGGAAGCGTTCCTGCAAGGGGTCGACGAGATGGCCGACCCCTTCATCGCTTCAGGCGTCGACATCGTTGTTGGCATCGAGTCGCGAGGGTTTCTCCTTGCAGGGTCCATCGCCGAGCGGATCGGGTCAGGTGTCGGGCTTGTCCGCAAGCCGGGAAAGCTTCCTCGCGAAACCGTATCCGTGACCTATGACCTCGAATACGGCACGGACACGCTCGAGATTCACAGAGACGCGTTTCCAGACGGTGCGCGTGTCCTCATCGTCGACGATGTGTTGGCTACCGGTGGCACGCTCGCGGCGAGCAAGGAACTCATCGAGAAAGCAGGGGGAGTGGTGGTCGGAGCCACGATGCTCGTCGAGCTCTCGTTCCTCGACGGTCGATCGAGATTCCCCGATCCACTCCATGCCGTGTTGGTGTACTAGAGCTCTGGTAACCAATCGTTCTCTGGGCTGTTGACCGGACTCACTCCGGTCTAGAACCCTGGGTACGGGAATCGGGGGTGTGGGGTTGGAGACCGTCTACCGTCTACTGGATAATGACCGACCAGATCACAACTCTCCAGCCGGGCATGCCGATTCCCTGGGGAGGGACGAACCTCGCTCATGTTTCGGATGAACTGGCAGAGGCGTTCCAGCCGGGTGATTCGCTCATCGTGATGCAGCACTCTGGCGAGCTGCTGCACATTCCAGGTGATGTGGCGAAAGTCGCGGCCACGGCGGTCAGCGAAGCCGTCGATGCCTTTGCCGCCATGGGGTCGGTGACTGACGACCAGATCACCCAGTTTTACAACAGCTTCGCCGATGCTCTGGTTGATGACTACAGGTTCGCACCGATTGCGGCCGCCAACGAACAAGATGTGGTTTCGGCACGCGAACGCCGCCGGAGTGTGACGAGACTGATCCTCGACGAAACCATGCGCCGGGACATGATCGAAGGACTCCGCGGGTGGGCAAGCGAACCGTCTGGGCGTGGCAAGGTCGTCGGCACCGTGGCGCACGGCGGGTGGCGGATCGAGCTCGTGGCAGACGGCCTCGGTGTCGTCGGCTTCGTTTTCGAGGGTCGGCCGAATGTCTTCGCCGACGCAACCGGAGTGCTTCGGGGAGGCAACACGGTCGTCTTCCGGATCGGATCCGATGCTCTCGGTACGGCTGAGGCCATCGTCGAACATGCGCTGAACCCTGCGCTGGAGGTGGCAGGTCTTCCCAGAGGAGCGGCTTCACTGGTGGCCAGTCCGTCACGTGCGGCAGGGCTTGGGATGATGTCCGATCCGCGCCTCGCACTCGCTGTTGCACGGGGGTCGGGAAAGGCAACGGCTCAGCTCGGTGCGGTTGCGCGTCAGGCGGGGAACGCTGTGAGTCTGCATGGCACCGGCGGCGCCTGGATCATTGCGGGTGACGACGCCAACCCTCAAGAGCTCGCTGCTGCTGTGTTCAACTCACTCGATCGGAAGGTCTGTAACACTCTCAACACCTTGTGTATCCCCAAGACGCGGGTTTCGGACCTGATGCCGGCAGCTCTCGATGCGCTCGAACGTGCAGGGAAGCGGCGAAATACCAATTCGAAGCTCCATGTGGTCGAGTCATCCGTGGATTCGGTCCCTGCCGCGTGGTTCGAGCGGTCTGTCCCGATCTCTCGTGCCGGGGGAGAAGTTCTCGAGGCGCAGGCAGAGCCGATCAGCGAGGATCGGCTCGGTGAGGAGTGGGAGTGGGAAGAGAGTCCAGAGATCACGGTCGCTGTCGTGGATTCCGTAGATCAAGCCCTCGAGTGGTTCAACCGCTACAGCCCCAAGTTCGTTGTTTCGTTCATATCGAACGATAAGGATGCTCACGCCGAGTTCTTTGGGAAGGTCGACGCACCCTTCGTGGGCAACGGCTTCACTCGCTGGGTTGATGGCCAGTACGCCCTCGACAAGCCGGAACTCGGCCTCTCGAACTGGCAATCCGGCAGGTTGTTCGGTCGCGGTGGCATCCTGTCAGGCGACTCAGCGCACACGATCCGCACCCGCGCCATCCAGGACGATCCCGACCTCGCCCGCTGACCCCTCCCTCTCTCCGTTCTTGCGTAACTGGCGTCCTGTGGGAGGACGCCAGTTACGCAAGAACGGGAGGGGTGGGTGAGGCCGCTACGCTTGCGGGTTCACGAGGAGTGCGATGGCGTCATACGACTTTCGAGAGATCGAGAATCGCTGGCAGCAGACTTGGGCTGACCAGGGCATGTACCGCGTCCCGAATCCCGGCGATGACGGTTTCGACGAATCCAAGCCGAAGAAGTACTTTCTCGACATGTTCCCCTACCCCTCGGGAGCCGGTCTGCACGTCGGGCATCCGCTCGGTTACATCGGAACAGACATCTTTGCTCGCTACCACCGAATGCGCGGAGCGAACGTGCTTCATCCGATGGGGTTTGACTCCTTCGGATTGCCTGCCGAGCAGTTCGCCATCGAGACGGGCGTACATCCCCGGATCACCACAGATGCGAACATCGAAACCTATACCCGACAACTCAAGGCATTCGGGTTCTCCTACGACTGGGACCGCAAGGTCGCCACCACCGACCCCGAGTACTACCGATGGACTCAGTGGATCTTCCTTCAGCTCTTCGACTCGTGGTTCGATCGCGACCAGAGCAAGGCCAGACCGATCGCCGTGCTCGTCGAGGAACTCGAATCAGGGTTCAGGGCAGCCGATGGCGTCATGTGGCAGAACCTCCCTGAGAACGATCGGCGCGAGTATCTCGACAGCCAGCGCCTCGCCTACATCGATGAGGTGCCGGTCAACTGGTGTCCTGCGCTTGGAACCGTTCTCGCCAACGAAGAAGTTACGGTGGAGGGCCGGTCAGAGCGCGGGAATCATCCCGTGTACCGCAGGCCGCTGCGCCAATGGATGCTGCGCATAACTGCGTACGCGGATCGACTCATCGATGAGCTCGATCTGGTCGATTGGCCCGAGTCGGTCAAAACGATGCAACGAAACTGGATCGGCCGCTCGGATGGCGCAACGATCATCTTCGACGTCGAGGGCCACACTCAGATGCGGGTCTTCACCACGAGACCTGACACCGTGTTCGGTGCGACGTACATGGTCATGGCGCCGGAGCATCCAATGGTCGAGGAGCTGACTCCGGGCGTGTGGCCCGACGGGACGATTCCATCTTGGACCCTCGGCATCGACACGCCCGGTGATGCCGTGATGGCGTATCGCATGGCTGCATCACGTAAATCGGAGCTTGAGCGCCAAGTCGACGATCGCGAGAAAACCGGAGTCTTTACGGGTGCTTTCGCCATCAACCCCCTCAACGGCGAGAGGATCCCGATCTTCATCGCCGACTACGTCCTCATGGGCTACGGCACGGGAGCCATCATGGCCGTCCCTGGTCAGGACGAAAGGGATTGGGAGTTCGCAGAATCATTCGACCTGCCGATCATTCGGACCGTGCAACCGCCTCCCGACTTCGACGGTGACGCGTTCACCGGCGAAGGCCGTGCGATCAACTCGGGATTCCTCGATGGACTTGAGATCGATGCGGCGAAGAGTCGGATCATCCAGTGGCTCGAGAACAATGGTGCAGGCCAAGGCACCGTGACCTACAAGCTGCACGACTGGCTCTTTTCGCGACAGAGATATTGGGGAGAACCGATTCCGATCCTTCATGGTCCGGAGGGGGTTCTCATCCCCGTGCCCCTTGACGAACTTCCCTTGCGTCTTCCAGAGGTCGACGACTTCAGACCGCATGTATCGGACGAGGAGGACGCCGAGCCGACGCCCATCTTGTCAAACGCATCAGATCAATGGAAGTCCGTCGAGATCGATGGGGTCACCTATGAGCGCGAGCTCAACACCATGCCCCAGTGGGCAGGGTCATGCTGGTACTACCTGCGTTTCATGGATCCGACCAACGGCGAGCGGCTCGTCGAACCCGATATCGAGCGCTTCTGGATGGGTGACCGTGGTGTCGATCTGTATGTCGGCGGTGTCGAACATGCCGTTCTGCACCTGCTTTACGCCCGCTTCTGGCACAAGGTGCTCAACGATCTCGGGCATGTCGGGACGAAGGAACCATTCGGGAGGCTGTTCAATCAGGGTTACATCCTTGCCGACGCCTTCTGTGATGAGCGAGGTGTGTACGTTCCTGCAGATGACGTGGTCGAGGAGAACGGAACCTTCACCTACGAGGGCGCGGAAGTGATCCGGCTGCACGGGAAGATGGGAAAGTCCCTCAAGAACTCCGTCAGCCCTGATGACATATTCGAAGAGTACGGCGTCGACACACTCAGGCTCTATGAGATGTTCATGGGACCCCTCGATACGTCCCGCCCGTGGTCGACAAGGGACATCGTCGGCGTACACCGATTCCTGCAACGTCTCTGGCGGAACTTCATCGATGAGGAATCCGGAGAGATACTTGTGAGCAGCGAACCATCTGAAGGAGAACTCCAGGTGTTGTTGCACCGAACGATCGAAGCGGTGAGCGAGGACATGGAGAATCTGCATTTCAACACCGCAGTGGCGAGATTGTTCGAACTGAACAATGCACTCGTCGCTCTTGATTCTGTCCCCTCAGATGTTGCAGATGTGCTGCCGCGTTTGTTGTCACCTCTGGCGCCTCACATCTCGGAAGAATTGTGGCACCGAATGGGCAAGGATGGCTCAGTTGTTACCGCTGAGTGGCCCCCGTTTGACAAATTGCTGATCGCCGAGGACACAGCGACCATGGTTGTCCAGGTGAATGGCAAGGTGCGGGACCGGATAGAGGTGCCCATCGGTATCTCCGAGGATGAAGCTGTTGCTCTAGCGCTCGCCTCCGAGCGCGTGCAGGCCCATGTAGACGGGGCACAACCCCGCAAGGTCGTTGCGCGTCTTCCGAATGTCGTCAGCCTCGTAGTGTGAGCTTCCCTGCCGCCGTCGCGTCGAGGAAGGCCGGTGTCGATGCCGGCGATCTCGACCTTTCCGATGTCACTATCAGGGTGATGCCCCCCTGGATGTCACGAGGTCTGGGACCTGGGATTTCGGCCATCACGTTTGGAAACTGCATCTTCGTCTCAACGGACGCGTACGAGTCTGTCGTGAGTGGTCGAAATTCGACGTTGCTGATCCATGAGTTGGTCCACGTGAACCAGTGGCGCAGGGAAGGCTGGCTCGCCTTTCTGGCTCGTTATATGAGCGACTATCTTCGGAATCGGCTGATCGGACTTGATCACATGACCGCATATCGCGCGATAGGTTTCGAAGCTGCCGCGTACGATGTCTCGCAGCGACAGCACAAGGACGTGGCGTGACGCCACCCCCTCCCCCCGCCGGTTACCTGCCGGTGGCCAAGTGGCGTTATCGGGACGTCGCCATTGCGTTCTTCTCCGGTGCATTCGCTTCGATATTCATGGCGGCCGGGTTCGCTGCTGCGGGTGTAGACCCGCTCTCCCCTTTGCCGTTCTCGGTGGTCTTCGGGGCGCAGGCCGCTGTGAGTCTTGGGGCGGTGTGGTTCCTCTCTGTAACTCGCGGTTCACGGTCCCTTGTCGCCGATGTCGGGGTGGTCGTCAACCCTTCCGACTGGTGGGGAATTCTCGCAGGGATGGGTCTTCAGGTTGCGATCGCCGTCGTGACCGCACCGTTCATCGTTTGGATCTGGCCGGATGGTCCACCATCCCAGGGCGTCGCGACCATTGCAGAATCGTCCGAGACCCTCCTCGAGCAACTGGCCATACTCGCTGTGGTCGCAGTTGCCGCCCCGATCATCGAAGAGATCATCTTCAGGGGCATGCTCCTATCCGTCCTCAGACGATCTCTGAGCCGGTGGCCGGCGATTCTCCTATCTGCCGCCGTTTTTTCCGCGGTGCATCTGCTTGACCCGGATGCGCTGGCCGTCGTTCCAGGGCTTTTCCTGCTTGGTGTCGTGTTGGGATGGGCAGCGCTGCGCCGCGGCGACCTGTCCCTTGCAATCGCTTTGCATTCCGGAATCAATCTGCTCGCGGCTGTGACGCTGCTCTACGGTGACTCCCTCCAGAATTGGGCCGAGAACCAACTCGAACAGCTCGAGGCAGTTATCCGTCTGCTCTAGTTTCGGCGGAAAGACACCACGGACCTATTCCATTCTGGCTACCGAGGCGGTATACCTGTAGTGCGACGCGGTGTGCGGGGAACCGATGTGTCATCTAGTCCGACGAACCTGACTGCAACGGCTGCCGGCGTTGCTGCTTTGTCCGTGATCGTCGGGGCGATCTGGTTCGGAATGGGAGACACGCAGTCGTTGCCCGATGTCTCTGCGGACCAGGTCGCTGCGCCATCGAGTGGCACGCAGATTCGTGTGCATGTGTCTGGTGCCGTCTCTTCGCCAGGTGTGGTCGAGCTGTCGGCGGACGCGATCGTTGCGGAGGCTGTTGCGGCGGCGGGAGGAGCGACGCGTGTGGCCGACCTCACCGCGATAAATCTCGCTGCGCGTGTTCGGGCAGGTGAGAGGATCATCGTCCCCGACACGCAGCCCGAGGGAACATCCTCGGGCCAAGCATCCGATTCGGGGATCGATCTCAATTTGGCGAGCGCCACGGACCTCGAGATGCTGCCAGGCGTCGGCCCTGTACTCGCTCAGCGAATCGTTGCATTCAGAACCGAGCGAGGCCTGTTCGTAACCGTCGAGGATCTGCTCGACGTTCCCGGTATCGGTGAGGCGAAACTGGCCATGATGCGGGACGCGATCGCTCGGCCGTGAGCTATCGAGTCTCGACGCCTGGGCGATGGTGTCTTCTCGCCGGGACCGCGACCTGGGCTGGCGTCCTTTTTGGGCTCATCTCTCCGATGCTCTCCGCAGTATTCGCCGTGGCCTGTCTCGTGGCAGCAGCAGCCGTCAGAAGATCCCTATCGACCGTTGCGGCCGTTTTCCTCGTTGCCGGTGTGGTCTCAGGTGGGTTGGCAGGCATGCGCACAGCAGCCGTCGCCGGTGCCGACGTCCCTCGGGGCCGCGTGATGCTGACGGCGAGAGTTGCCGAGGAGGCAACGGCCCGCTCCTATGGACGGGCGGTGATCGAACCGCGTTTCCTCGACGGACTCGAATGGGATGGTCCGAGGTTGGCCGTGTCGGGTCTCGATCCTGAGGTGCGCGTCGGTGCCACTGTGACAATCGCTGGAGACCTCACCCCTCGCGTGACGAGGGTTCGCGATGAGCTTGTCGCGGGCGTGTTGCAGCTCGATGAGATGATTGAGATGGAGCCTCCGACGAATCCGATCGTTCTCGTAGGAAACGCGGCGAGGGAACGTGTGACGGATCTCTACGATGGCCTCGAGCCAACAGACGGCCTTGTGCGAGGGCTTCTGATCGGTGACACGGACCTTCTGTTGGCCAGTGACGAGGAGGACCTGCGGCGCGCCGGCCTTGCTCATTTCATCGCCGTGTCTGGTTCGAACGTGGCGATGTTCCTTGTTGCCTGGTGGTTCATCACCGCTCCGATCGCCGTACGCCCCGTTCTTCGGGTTGTCAGTGGGATTGTTGGTCTGGCGGTGTTCTCTGTCGTGACTCGATGGGAGCCTTCCGTTATCAGGGCTTCGGTCATGGCTGCCACGCTTCTCGTCGGGGGACTCGTTGGGATTCCGCTCGACCCCTGGATGGCGCTGGGAACTGCTGTCACATTGCTCCTTCTTGTGTCGGGGCACCTGGCGATATCGGTCGGCTTCCAACTTTCTGTGGCGGCAACGATCGGTGTGTTGCTTGGCGTTGCCGCAGCTTCAGGTCGCAAGCCTCGCTGGCTGTATGTCCCGCTGTTGGCGACCGTCGGAGCGCAGATCACTGTTGCGCCGATCATTCTCGTTGTGTTCGGTACGGTTCCGCTCGCCGCGCCTCTTGCCAATCTGATCGTTGGGCCGATGGTCACGGTCACGACTGCCGCAAGCGCCCTTGCACTGATCGTTCCTGCGGTAAAGCCGGTTGCAGACATCGGTGCGGGTGGAATCCTTGCCGTTGCGAGCGCGGCTGCCTCCGGTCCGCAACTCGGTCTTCTTGGAGTGTCTGCTGTTACCGCAGTCGGTGCGGCGGTGGTATGGCCTCCGACGAGGTCCCTCGGTCTGGCCGCTATAACGCTGACCATGATGTGGACGTCCGCAACACCATCGGCCTGGCCGACCGTTCCAACGATCGTGGTACTCGACATCGGTCAGGGTGATGCGATCTTGCTCCAGGATCCGTCTGGTTTTGTCGTGCTGATCGACGGTGGCGGCGACGCTCGAGTACTCGACCGGGCGCTCAGGCGAAACGGCGTCCGTCGACTCGATCTCGTCGTCTTCACCCACGGCGACCAGGACCATGTGGGAGGTGTCATCGAGATACTCACCGCCGGGGGAGCGTCCGAGCTGTGGGTCCCGGAGGCAGCGCCTGACGGTGCTCTGTTGACAGAGGCAATGGCAGCGGCTCAGAGGGCCGGGATCAGAGTCCGGGAGGTCGCGGCAGGCGACAGGCTCTCGATGTCGGCCATGCGGGTCGATGTCATCGGGCCCACACGGAGATATCTGGCGGAGAACGACGGTTCCGTGGTGTTGTGGGTGACCGCAGACCGAACGGTGTTTCTCGGCGGCGACATAGGAGCCATTGCCCAGCGTGATCTCCCTGAGCTCCGGCCGGACATCATGGTTGTGCCTCACCATGGTTCGGGTAGCACCGATCGCGGCTGGCTTGCACGCACGGTTGGACAGATCGCGGTTCTGTCATATGGCGAGAACCGGTACGGCCATCCACATCCAGACATCGTGGCGGTTCTCGATGGGACCGACGTTCAGGTGCGTAGGACATACTTGGAGGGCGACATAACGATCGCCCTGTCCTCGCCGCCATGACACAGCGTGGGGCTATGTTTGGGAGTCATGGGATGGCATGCAGTCACAGGACCGAAGAACGCAGGACCGTCTGAACGTGAACGGATGTTTGTCAAAGCGGCACAGATCCTTGCCGATGCGGGAGTAGATGCACCTACCCGGATCGACGTACCACAGAAGGGAAGTGGTTCGTCAGATGACGGAGGCGCCATGCGCGACAGTGTCCAAGGCGTGATCCCTGCCCTCCAGTCCGGTTCACTGTTTGGAGGCACACCAGGCGTGATGATCGCGGACGCCAA
>BTQL01000040.1:0-20458 GCA_036985855.1 Acidimicrobiia bacterium
CCGCCAGTCCCGGCGACGAGATCACTGCCGAGGTCGAGGTCCTGGAGGTTCGCCCGGACAAGCCAATCAGCACACTCCGGACCACGATCACCAACCAGGACGGCACCATCGTGCTGGACGAAACCGCGCTCGTGTACAGCGAACCACTCGGCTGATACGGCTGTTCGAGGCGAACGCTTGCAAGCACTCGCACTAAGGTTGTACGCCCAATCGATACTGACACCACCCTCATCGAAGAGGGCGACACACGGTGGTCTGAGAGCTATGTCACGGTGCTGGGGAAGATTGTCGACGGCGAACTCACTATCGCCTCCAACGTCAGCGGTTGATCACCCATGGCGGGTTCGCTTCCGGCGCCAGAAAGCGGCCGTCGAATGTCTCAGGAATTGCGCTTGACCTCGAGTTGACTCGAGGTCGTAGGATGATCCTATGACGAACATACACGACCCGATCGCCTGCTCACTCACAACGAAAGATGCCGCCGAACAACGTCTGGCGTGGTTAGACCTCCAGAGGCATGCTCGCGCTGCCAAAAGGATCGAGGGTGGGGTTGCGCTGACGTTCGATCCTGAATTGGCTCGTGGTATCGAGGACCTGGCAGCTCGGGAGAGGTCATGCTGCGGCTTCCTATCCATCGCGACTGTGCGTTCGCACGACGAGCTGCGTCTGGAGATCACCTCTGACAATCCGGCGGCTCGTCCGATGATCGAAGCCATGGCCGGTTTGGACGATCGATGAACGCCGCAGCTCTCCTGCCAATCGGGGAAGTCGCCGACAGTACGGGTGTCGCTGTTTCCACGGTTCGCTACTACGACGAGATCGGTGTGATCACTGCAGCCGCGCGTGTGGGCGGCAAACGCCGATTCGACACGGATACTGTGGGTCGCGTCAGCTTCATCCGTCGAGCCCAGGAGGCCGGTTTCTCCCTGGATGAGATTCGAGCGCTCCTCGATGACACCCAGGGCGGCTGGCGGAATCTCGTCGAGGACAAGTTGGCCGAGCTGTCAAAACGCCGGGAGCGCCTCGATGCGATGATCGTCATGCTGGGCGAAATTGCAGAATGCGGATGTGAAGTCGTGGTTTCGTGTTCTCGACCCGTTGAGTGAGAGTTATCTCCCTATCCTGAGTACATGACCTCAGCCCGCAGGGTTCGGCTCGTCACGGCTACGTCGCTCTTCGACGGGCATGACGCCGCGATCAACATCATGCGGAGGATCCTGCAGGCTTCCGGCGCCGAGGTGGTCCACCTCGGGCACGACCGCTCTGCGGCCGAGATCGCTGAGGCCGCTATCGAGGAGGACGCCCACGCCGTTGCGGTCACCTCGTACCAGGGCGGCCACATGGAGTTCTTCCGATACCTTCGCCAACTCCTCGACGATGCGGGAGGTCACGACATCCGCATCTTCGGAGGTGGGGGAGGAACGATCCTTCCCGAAGAAGGCGACGAGCTGAACGCCGACGGTGTCGCACGTATCTACTCACCGGACGACGGCAGGAAACTCGGTCTCCAGGGGATGATCGATCACCTCATGTCGGCCGCCTATCACGAACAACCACCTCTTACCGACATGGTCGAAAAGATAGGCGCAGGGGACCATCGTGCGATCGCAAGGGCGATCACGATCGCCGAGAATGACGGTGAGGACCGCTCGGCGCTGCTCGAAGCCATCAACGAGATGGTCACGGACATCCAGGTGCCCGTCGTCGGCTTCACCGGCACGGGAGGTTCTGGTAAGTCTTCGATTCTCGACGAGCTCGTGCTGCGATTCCGCCGTGACTTTCCCGATCGTAAGATCGCGGTCATCTCGGTCGATCCGACCAAGCGCCGTTCTGGTGGCGCTCTGCTCGGAGACCGAATCCGGATGAACTCGGTCGAGGGCGATTCCGTGTATATGCGTTCCCTCGCAACACGACAGGCGAATCTGTCGATGTCCCCACACGTCGCCTCCGCTGTTGACATCGTCAAGGCTGCAGGCTTCGACCTTGTTCTCCTCGAGACCTCAGGTATCGGGCAGTCCGATACCGAGATCGTTGATGCCTCGGACGTAGCCGTATACGTGATGACTCCTGAATACGGCGCCGCTACCCAACTCGAGAAGATCGACATGCTGGATTTCGCCGATGTGATCGCCGTCAACAAGTCGGACCGCCGTGGCGCGCTCGACGCTCTCAGAGACGTCCGGAAACAAGTACGGCGCAACCGAGAGGCATTCGAGATGGCCGACGAAGATCTCCCCGTGGTGGCTACGGTCGCCTCGCGCTTCAACGATGACGGCACGCAGCGCCTCTACGAGTGGATCATGGGCGTCCTCCAGGACCGCTTCCCTGATGCCCTTGGCACCGTTCACCACCACGATGGACGCACCGGTGGCGACCCGATCATCCCCACCAGCCGGGTCCGTTACCTCTCGGAGATCGCCGAGGCGATCCGCGCATACGACGAGACGGCCGAAGAGGCCGCCGCCACAGCAGGGGACCTTCAATCTGTCATCCGTGTCAGCGCGCTGGTCCCTGATGCGACGCTCGCCGATCTTGCGCAACGACTGCGAGCGGATGTTCCCGAAAGCCTGCTCGCGTCCCTCGAGACATGGGATGCCGAGGTCGATGTGCACGGCGGCGGCGACGTCACCTACGAGGTCAGGGGTAGGGAGATCGTCATCGACAACGAGGTCGAGACGATGTCGGGTACGACCTTCCCGAAGGTCATCCATGCCCGGTTCGAGGGATGGTCTGATCGTGTTCGCTGGCTCTCCCAGGAGAATCTGCCGGGACGTTTCCCCTACACCGCAGGCGTGTTCCCCTTCAAACGCGAGCAGGAGGACCCCACGAGAATGTTCGCGGGGGAGGGCAGTCCTGAGCAGACGAACCACCGCTTTCACCTGCTCGCATCCGGCATGCTGGCAGTGCGCCTCTCCACTGCCTTTGACTCCGTCACGCTGTACGGGCAGGATCCCGACCGCCGTCCAGACATCTACGGCAAGGTCGGGAACTCTGGCGTCTCTGTCGCAACACTCGACGACGCCAAGAAACTCTATTCAGGGTTCGACCTCTCCGACCCGACCACGTCTGTATCGATGACGATCAACGGCCCCGCGCCGATGATGCTTGCTTTCTTCTTCAATACCGCCATCGACCAGGCCTGTGAGAAGTACATCCACGAGAACGACCTACTGCGATCCGTCGAAGCTGAGATCGAGCGCCGTTTTTCGCAAGCAGGTGCGGAACGACCGATGTATCACGGTGATCTTCCGCCGGGTCACGATGGCTCCGGCCTTCTCCTCCTCGGGGTCACGGGGCAAGATGTGCTGCCGAACGACGTGTACAGCCGCATCAGGGGGGAGACTCTCATGACGGTCCGCGGCACGATCCAGGCAGACATCCTCAAAGAGGATCAGGCGCAGAACACCTGTATCTTCTCAACCGAGTTCGCCCTCTCGATGCAGGGTGACATCCAGCAGTACTTCATCGAAAAGGGCATCGACAACTTCTACTCGGTGTCCGTGTCCGGTTACCACATGGCCGAAGCCGGTGCGAACCCCATCAGTCAGCTTGCGTTCACCCTCGCGAACGGCTTTACGTTCGTCGAGTACTTCCGCTCACGCGGTATGGACATCGATGAATTCGCACCGTCCCTCAGCTTCTTCTTCTCGAACGGTGTCGACCCCGAGTACGCAGTGATCGGCCGCGTCGCCCGCCGCATCTGGGCCAAGGCGATGCGAGAGTTGTACGGTGCGAGCGAGCGGTGCCAGAAGCTGAAGTACCACATCCAGACCTCCGGCCGATCCCTCCATGCACAGGAGATCGAGTTCAACGACATTCGCACGACGCTCCAAGCGCTGTACGCGATCTACGACAACGCGAACAGTCTTCACACCAACGCGTACGACGAGGCGATCACCACACCAACCGAAGGATCCGTCCGTCGAGCTCTTGCAATCCAGCTCATCATCAACAAGGAGCTCGGTCTGGCCCGCAACGAGAACCCACTGCAGGGATCGTTCATCATCGAGGAGCTGACCGACCTCGTGGAGGAGGCCGTCCTCGCCGAATTCGACCGCCTCACGGACCGAGGAGGCGTGCTCGGCGCCATGGAGACGATGTATCAGCGCTCCAAGATCCAGGAGGAGTCTCTCAAGTACGAGCAGATGAAGGATTCGGGTGCTCTCGCCATCGTTGGAGTGAACACATTCCTGTCGGCGGAGGGTTCACCCTTCATGCGACCGACCGAGGTGATCCGTTCAACCGACGACGACAAGTCGCGACTCATCGGCGATCTCGAAGCACTGCATGCACGGTCTGCCATCGAAGCGGAGGGGGCTCTCGACGAGCTCCAGCGCGTTGCTCTGGCAGGCGAGAACGTGTTCGCTGCACTCGTCGAGACCTCCAAGGTCTGCTCCCTCGGACAGATGTCGAGGGCGTTGCACCAGGTCGGTGGCCGGTACCGCAGGAACATGTAGGACGAAGCGGCCTGGACCGATAGTCCGCTGCCGCTACCTCACGACGAGCCCGTCGTCTGCTCCCTCGGGCAGATGTCGAGGGCGTTGCACCAGGTCGGTGGCCGGTACCGCAGGAACATGTAGGACGAAGCGGCTTGGACCGATAGTCCGCTGCCGCTACCTCACGACGAGCCCGTCCATCAGTCGTTTCGTTGCTCCGGCGATCTCGGCGACTGCCCTGTCGAAGACCTCTCGATTGTGTGCGGCCGGTTTCGAGAACCCGGAGACCTTGCGGACGTATTGACGGGCTGCTTCGGTCATGGCGTCGTGGTCTTGAACGACTGTGCCATCGCGGAGCCGATGAATGGATCTACACATGTGGCGAGCCTATCGGACCGAACTGGGTCCAGGGGACGTGATTCCACGGTGGTCGAGGAGCGATCCTTTCGCAGGTCAGCTTCGTGTCTCGTTCGTTGTTGGATGAGGGGTCGGGGCACCAGGGTTCGGTTTGTCGCCGGATTCGTCCTGATCCGCTCGTATCGACTCGGAGGTCAGCTCTGCGATCATGTGCTCGATACTCGGTTGGTAGATCTCGTCGAGTGATTTCGGTATCCCACTTCCGGTCGGTCGCGGATTGTGTTTGTTGAAAACCCAGTTCCTCTTCGCTGCCCAGCGCGAATTGGCGACGAACCCCAGAACGAGGACGATCGCCAGAACGCCGAGCATGATGAATCCGATCACATCATGGAGGGTAATACGGGTCCGAGATCCCGCCCGACATCCCATGTGATGTTCTGTCGAGGAGCTCGGAGCCTGGTCTGAAGATCGTCGTCTCAGTACTGGAGCCTCGAGCTTCGGATCTCCAGCAGACCCGGTCCGTCGTGGGCGAACAGGTCGGCCATACCTTCGGCGAGTTCGTCCGGCGTTGTCACGCGTCTGCCGAAGAGGTCGAGCGATTCGGCCATTCCGGCGAACGATGGATTCTTGAGCGACGTAGCCCAGATATGGGTATTGGCGAGCTGTTGTTCTGCGGAGATCTTCCCGAGCTCATCGTTGCTGAGCAGTACGACCTTGATATTGAGCCCGTACTTCGCAACGGTGGCGAGCTCCATTGCGTACTGTCCGAATCCTCCGTCACCCGCGATGGCAACGATGGTGAGGTGCGGGTACGCTGCTGCTGCTCCGATGGCGGCTGGTAATGCATAGCCGATCGAACCGAGCCACCCGCTCATCACAACCCTCTGTCCGTCCGCTTCGAAGTACCGACCGAATGAGTACGTCGTGTTGCCAACGTCGAGAGCGACGACCGCGTGGCGAGGGATCTGTGTACCCAATACGTGGAAGACGGCAGCACTCGTGAGTCGGCCATCTGCGTCGATCTCGCGTCTTGACCGTTTCCTCGAACGCCACCAATCCCAACGATCCGCAAGCCATTCCCGAAGTTCCGGTCTGTCGACCTCATCACATGACTCTGCCAACGCGCCTACGGCCTCGGTGGTGTCGGCAAGAGCGAAGACAGCGACGTTGGACGTGTTGCGACGCGACGCCAGCGGGTCGGTATCGATACGTACCACAGTGCGCTTGTCCGAGATCCCTGTGTGCGGGGCCATCCCCCCACCGAACACGACAATGAGATCAGATCGCGTCTGCATCGCGGCCGACACCGGCGTGCCGGAACGGCCGAGCACGCCGGTAGCGAGGGGGTGCTTCTCGGGGACACAGCCCTTTGCGGGAAACGTCGTCGCAACGGCTGCATCGACCTTTTCTGCAAGCGCGAGGATCGAGCCGGATGCCCCGGTACCGCCTCTACCGATGACGAACAACGGATTCTCGGCTTGGCCGATGAGCTCGACGATGCGGTCTCTATCCGATGCGGTGAGCGGAAGGCGATTGGCCACGGGCGTTGGACCGTTCGGTGGATCAGGAACTGCCGGAAGCACCTGCACATCGTCCGGCAGTACGAGATGTGCGACATCTCGCTGTGATACGGCGTACGTGAGCATGTTGCTCGCAACGTCGGGTCCGTCGCTCGCAGAAAGGCGCTTCGACCATCCGGACGCAGGGCCGAGTGCCTCGGTGAGCGGTACTTCCTGGAACGCTCTCGTCCCGAGCAGGGGTGTCGGGATCTGGCCGGTGATCGCCAGAAGGGGCGCATCTGAGATCTTTGCGTCCCACATTCCGGTGTAAAGGTTCGTCGCACCTGGTCCCGCGATGGCGAAACACACGGCTGGACGCCCGGTGAGTTTGCCGTATGCAGATGCCGCGAACGCGGCCGCTCCTTCGTGTCGAATTCCTATGTACCGGATATCACCTGCGATCTCAGCACCACGCAGTGCATCGGCGAAGCCGAGGTTGGAGTGTCCAACCATTCCGAATACCGTATCGACACCACCCTCGACGAGGCGACCGACGATCTGTTGCATGAGGGTCTCGGCGTGTTCTCCCGGCTCTCGCACCCCGATATACACACCGTCGGATCGCACCTCGACTCCGAAGGAGTCGACCTTGTCATCGAACGGACCGGGAGTCTCGCCTGTGACAGGGTCGTACTCCCAGCCATGCCACGGGCAGAGCAGCCAACAGTCCTCGAGCAGGCCTTCTCCGAGCGGTCCTCCCTGGTGCGGACATCGGTTTGCAATGGCGCCCCATGTCTCCCCAGTCCGCGACAGCGCGACCGCGTGATGACCAGCCTGGACGAGGGTGACCTCGCCAATGTCGATCATGTCTGGCCCTCCGACCCGAAACCATGTCAATTCGTCCGTCACGCGTGCTCCCTGTGGTCTGTCACCGGTCTACTCCATTGTCATGGACACGAACGCACCGTCGTGCGGCTTTTCGTTGCCGTCGAGCGTACCCACAAACAGAACCGCTGTGCCCGAAGGGCCCTCGTCAATCGTCGATGTGAATGACTGCCAGGTGTCGGTGTAGCCGTTGACCGAGACAGAACGGTCGACGAGAACGTTCTCAGATTGGATCAACTGCACGCGTACCGCAGGCAGTCCCGGCTCGACGTAGCCGTCGACGACGATGGGGTAGGACGCTGTGCGGGGAGTCGGTGTAACCACAACAGCCGTACCGGTCGTCGTCACTCCAACCGGAGTCGCCGCGGTGTCGGCCCGGGTGATATCTATCACGAGGGTCGCCGGTGACGTCGTGGTGAACGCTCTGGCCTCTATCGGAACCTCGTCCGTACCGTGGACATCGAGAAAGATCAGTCCGTCCTTGTCCCTGACCACGAAGACAGAGCTGACCAGGGAACCCTCGAACAAGGTTTCCGCGATCGCGGATTGGACCACTTCTGTAGGGAACCGCACACGAACGATGCCTGCGTAACGGATCACGGAAACCGCGGACGGACCCAATGTCGTGGCTGGCGCACCAGAGGCGATTCCGAAGGCGACCGTCAACCGTTCACAGTTCGCCGATGTGTCCCATCGGATCTGGGAGATTGTCGATGCGTCACCTTCCTCGCCGCCGAGGGCTGCGACGAGTCCGTCTCCGCTGAACGGGAGATCACCCGACAGGCAGATCTCGCTGCTTGGCTCGCGTGTCGTGGTGGTGGTAGTGGTCGATGGCAGGGTCGTCGTTGAGGCAAGACTCTCTGACGCGGGGGCGCACCCCACGAGGATCAGACCCATAACCGCGATCACGGCCCACCAACGCATGCCGCGACCTTACCCAACGAAGGGAGTTTTCGAATGACTTGACAAATGGTCGGGAAAACCCGACAATTTGTATCGACCGGGGAGCTGCGACGTGACAGACCAGGAGCAATCGACGATGACACGGGGGTACCGAACCTTCTTCATTGTCTGGGTCGGGCAGGTCGTTTCGATCGTCGGCAGCGGTCTCACCTGGTTCGGAATCAGCATCTGGGTGTTCCTCGAGACAGGCTCGGTGACCCAACTCGCGGTGATCCTTCTTGCGAGCCAGTTGCCACGCATCTTGCTCTCGCCGATCGCGGGAACATACGTCGACCGATGGGATCGACGATGGGCGATGATCCTTGCCGACGCTGGAGCAGGCGCAAGCACCCTGGTGATGATCGCTCTGTACCTGACCGGCAATCTTTCACTCCCTGCACTTGCAGCGATAGGTGCAGTAGCGGGTGCGTTCCAAGCGTTCCAGTTTCCCGCATACCAGGCAGCGACTTCGCTGTTGGTTCCAAAGGAGCGGTACTCGCGGGCGTCGGGCATGATCCAGCTGGCAGAAGCCATTGGAAACCTTGTCGCGCCGGCGCTCGGCGGCATCATGATCGCCGTTGGTGGTCTCGGTCTCCTCGTCGCGATAGATATGACGACGTTCCTCTTCGCAGTTACGACATTGCTGATCGTGCGGTTTCCGAAACCACCGGTGACCGAAGCCGGGGCCGCTTCCAAAGGATCGGTATGGCACGAAACCGCGTATGGGTTCAAGCACATATGGGAACGGAAAGGGCTCTTCGGACTTCTGATCTACTTTGCAACGATCAATCTGGCGTTCGGTGCTCTCTCTCCGCTCATCACAGCGTATTTGCTGTCGATAACGACAGCGGCGACGATGGGCGCCTTGTTCTCCCTGGGGGCGACGGGCATGATCGTCGGGTCGATCGTCGCGTCGACCTGGCGCGGCGTCGAGCGGAAAGTGCTTGCAATCCTCATATTCGGTGCAGTGCTTGGTGGCTCCGTGGGAGCGGTTGGACTGACCACGAGTCTTCCGCTGATCGTCCTGGCGATTTGGGTTGCCATGTTCACGGTCCCGCTGGCTGGTGCGTTCAGTCAGGCGATCTGGATGGCGAAGACCGAACCCGACATCCAGGGTCGCGTCTTCGCTGTGCGCACTACGGTCGCATCTGCGGCGGTACCGATCAGCCTCCTTGCCGTCGGGCCGCTCGCCGACCGCGTCTTCGTACCGCTGATGTCGGGCACGTCGCCGCTCGGACTGTGGCTTCAGGGCATTTTCGGGAGCGGGGAGGCGAGTGCGTATGGCATGTTGTTCGTCGCCGTGGGTGCCTTTGTCGTAGTGTCGTCTTTGGTCGCGTGGCTGGTCGCATCCGTTCGCCACCTCGAGCGGGATATCCCCGACGCGGTCGGCTTGCCCACCGAAGCGAAGGTCGGCGATGGTTCCGTTCCAGAGGTTGCACCGGCGTGATAGCTTTGCGCAATGCCCTTTCCAGCCCCCGACCCCGTCCTCGCCCTCAGTTTTCTCACCGGAGAGCAACCCGCTGAAGGGCTCATCGCAAGAGCGAGCCATCTTCGCAACGAAGGGCACGGACGAACGATCACCTACTCGCGCAAGGTGTTCATTCCTGTCACAACCCTCTGTCGGGACACATGCACGTACTGCACTTTCGTGAAACCACCAGGAGGAGGTGGTGAATACCTGACACCGGAGGATGTTCTTGCGATAGCGACAGCCGGTGATGAGTTCGACTGTACCGAAGCGCTCCTGACGCTCGGAGACCGTCCGGAAGACAAGTGGTTCCAAGCGCTGGATTTCCTCGATGCCCACGGTGTCGAGACAACGATCGACTACGTCGTCCAGATGTCCGAGCTGATCAGGGCGGAGACGAGGCTGTTCCCACATGCCAACCCCGGGATCATGGATGAAGTCGACATCAGCAAACTCCGGCCATCGAACGTGTCGATGGGTCTCATGCTCGAGAACATATCGGATCGGCTCACAGAACCGGGCATGCCTCATCACAACTGTCCGGACAAGGTGCCGTCCGTCAGGGTGGACACGATCAGGGCTGCAGGTCGGTGGAAGGTTCCCTTTACCTCCGGCATCCTCGTCGGCATCGGTGAAACACCGAAAGAGGTCGTCGACAGCCTGTTTGCGCTCGCAGAACTCCAGTCGGAATTCGGTCATATCCAGGAGTTCATCATCCAGAACTTCAGGGCCAAGGCAAACACCCCCATGCGGTTCTCACCCGAACCGGAGGTGCCGTATTTCGTGCGTGTGGTTGCACTTGCACGCTGGATTCTCGGTGCGGAAGCCAACCTGCAGGTACCCCCGAATCTCACGGACGACTTCTCCGTCTATCTCGATGCGGGTATCAACGACTGGGGAGGAGTCAGTCCGTTGACGATCGACTGGGTGAACCCCGAGGCTCCATGGCCACACCTCGATGCATTGGAACACGTCACCGCTTCACACGGGTTCGAACTGCGGCCTCGTCTTCCCGTCTACCCGGAATATCTCTCCCCAGAGTGGATAGATCCCGAACTGCTTGCGGATGTCGTCAATCGATCGGATTCCGGCGGGTACGCTGCCATTCCCCGACCGGCCACAACACAATGACCACGATCACCTTTCTTCAGATTCGACCAGCCGAATCCGTCAACGAGATCTGGGCATCGTCGCGCCGCAGGGAAGGAACACTGGCCGTAGAGGTACCAGAGCCGACCACCGCGGATGTCGTTGAGGCCCTCAAGGGCGGACTTCTCCTGGTCAGTGGCAACGAGAACGTCCCGGCTCCGGCCTACGTGCTTGCGCCATCGGCCATCAACGCTCTCAGGAGAGGAACCGTGCCGGGGTGGCGTATCACCGTTCTTCACGAAGGTACGTCGATGGCTGTTCTCGACGCGCTGACGTTCACGCGAGCCACCTTCCTCAGAACACAACGGTCCCACGTTCGAGATGCTGCAGATCTGGCCGGCTTGCCCGGAGCGGCAGTCTCCGTCTCGACATTCGTTGATACCGTCGACGATGCCGTGCTGGCGGTGTCCCAGGGAGCGGGAGATCTCCTTCTCCGCGACTGGGACACCGAACGGATCGGCGAATTGCGAGATGCACTCGAACCGGAGCAACTCGTCGAGCGCACCGCCTTCCCAATCGATATCGAATACGACGTTGCTGTGGAGGCTCTCGATCCTGGGGCGTTGTCCGCCTATCTGAACCAGATCGATGGCCGCGGGAGAGCGCGACCACGGGGCGATTGGGCTCCCGGTCGAGACATCGACACTCCTGGGTCAGACACCCGGATCTCTGCCGGTTGGCCGGACGCCGTGTGGAGAGAAGGGGAGCGAAAGACGTTCCTCGACGCGACAGATCGAATCTCTGGGATTCTCGAGGCAGCGCTGGAGGGAGAAGCTCCGACGCGCCATCAGGTCGAGGTCCTGTTCGGTGCCCATGGCGCTGACGTCGAGGCCATCGCCGATGTAGCCGATTCGCTCCGCAAGAGAATCGTCGGGGACGATGTGACCTTCGTCGTCAATCGCAATATCAATTACACCAACCAGTGCTACTTCAAGTGCGGGTTCTGTGCCTTCTCGAAAGGGCCGCGTTCTCTCGACCTACGTGGAGAGCCCTACCTGATGTCTATCGACGAGATCGTGCAACGGTCCCAGGAGGCTTTTGATCGCGGGGCTACCGAGGTGTGCCTCCAGGGAGGTATCCACCCAGAATTCACAGGCCGGTTCTACGTCGATGTTGTCGATGCCGTCAAGACGCAGATACCCGAGATGCATATCCACGGTTTCACGCCACTTGAGATCTGGCAGGGAGCCGAAACCGCGGGCACGACGATCCGCGAACTCCTTGTTGCCCTGCAGGAAGCTGGTCTCGGCACGTTACCCGGAACGGCAGCAGAGATCCTCGACGATGATGTGCGCCTCACGCTCTGTCCCGACAAGATCCGAACGAGCCAGTGGGCCGAGGTGATGCTGACCGCGCACGACATCGGTCTGAGGACAACATCGACCATCATGTTCGGTCACGTTGACGGACCCCGTTCCTGGGCGAACCACATCGAGGTCATCCGCGAGATCCAACGACGTACAGGCGGTTTCACCGAATTCGTTCCACTTCCGTTCGTCCATATGGGATCACCGATCTGGCTCCGTGGCCAGTCGAGGCCTGGTCCGACGTGGGACGAGGTCATCCTCATGCATGCGGTATCGCGGATCGCCTTCGTTGGCCTCATCGACAATATCCAGGCCTCATGGGTGAAGCTCGGTCTGGAGGGTGCGGAAGCTCTGCTGGTTTCGGGGTGCAACGACGTTGGTGGCACGCTCATGGACGAGTCGATCTCGCGCGCAGCGGGTGCGAGCCACGGAACCGAGGTGACGCCTGCGGATTTCCGAAACCTCATTTCGGACCTCGACCGAAATCCGGTGAGGCGGAACACGACGTATGAAGCGATCGAGGTTGGACTGACGATCACGTAGCCCGACCGCTCGTTCACTGGTGACCGTGCAGTTTTCGGCGCCTCGCTCACTGCCAACCGACAGAAGAGAATCGGTGATCGGTCGCTGTACCCTTGACCGTCATGGATGCCAAACCAGGCAACGGCAATGTGCGTGACGCGCTCTTCGAGGCCGCGCGTAAGCTCATCGGGACCATGGGGTACACCGAGATGTCCCATGCGGATCTGACCGCTGAAGTCGGCATGGGACGTACAACCTTCTATGAGCACTTCTCGTCGAAGGAGGATCTTCTCGTTCAGATGGTGCGTAGAGATCTGCCTCCGCTGGTCACCGAGATCGTCGAGTCCATCGACGACTCGCTTCCGCCTGACGACCGACTTGCGGCGCTTGCGCAAGCGATGGTCGAGTTCGTGGGTACAGACCACATCGGTTTGATCCTCCACACAGAAGTGCCACACCTCTCACCGAGTGCTCAGGAGCAGATCTCTGAGGCTCACACCGTGCTCTCGATGGCTTTTGCTTCGACCTACAGGGACGGAGTACGGACAGGAATCTTCCGGACGGTCCCGGGTCGGCTAGCGGGTCGGATGATGGAACAGATGATCATGACGGGTGGAAAAGCGGTGATGGAATCCGCCGAACCAACAGCCGAGGTCGGCGAGATCGCACGGTACACGGCGGAAATGGTCGTGGCTGCTTTCAGGTCCCAGCAGGAATAGGGCACCATGAGGATCAGCATTGTCACGCTGTTCAAGCAGTACTTCGACTCTCCTCTTGAAGTCTCTCTCGTTGGCAGGGCGATCGCAGACGGCCAGATGGAGGTTGACTTCCACGATCCTCGGGACCACGCAGAAGGAGCCCACAGGCAGGTCGACGATGCTCCGTTCGGTGGCGGAGCAGGGATGGTCATGATGCCTGAGCCGCTGGCAAAGACGCTCGAGTCGCTCGGCAGCTCCTATCGTGTGTTGTTCACACCAACAGGTGCCCCACTCACCCAGAGCACGCTCGATCGTTTCGCCACCATCGACCATCTCACGCTCGTGTGCGGTCGTTATGAGGGAGTCGACCAGCGAATCGCAGACCACTTCATCGAAGAAGAGGTCTCCCTCGGTGACTTCGTGCTTCTTGGGGGAGAAGTTGCGGCAGCGGCTGTGATCGAAGGCGTTGCTCGTCTTCTCCCAGGGGTTGTGGGGAACCCAGCTTCTACCGAGTCGGAGAGCTTTCGCGGAGGCCTGCTCGAAGAGCCCGTCTATACGCGGCCGTCAGACTTCCGTGGGTGGACGGTTCCTGAGGTTCTGCTTTCAGGGGATCACGGCAAGATCGAGGCCTGGCGAGAGCAGCAACGAAGACACCGAACTGCACAGCGCAGACCCGACCTCTATGGGGACGATTGAGGGTATGTAGGGTCGCGGTACGTATACAATCAACGACTCAACACCTCACCATTCTTTGTTCGGAGGATCCTGTGAACACGATCGAGCAGATCGAGGCAGCGCAGCTGCGCGACGACCTCCCGGAGTTTTCTCCGGGTGACACCGTACGTGTGAACGTCCGCGTCATCGAGGGTGGCCGCGAGCGAGTCCAGGCCTACGAAGGCGTCGTGATCGGCCGCAAGGGTGGCAACGGTTCCCGCGCGACCTTCACGGTCAGGAAGGTCAGCTTTGGAGTGGGCGTCGAGCGCATCTTTCCGCTGCACTCACCGATCATTCAGGATCTCGAGGTCACTCGCAAGGGAGACGTTCGTCGCGCCAAGCTCTATTACCTCCGTGACCGGGTCGGCAAGGCCGCCCGAATCAAGGAGAAACGCGACTAACCAGCGATGCGTGTCCGAAGACGGGATCACCCGCCGGTTCGCGTGAACGAGTCCGCTGATCTGCCGGCGGCGAGTCGTCAGCTCGCCGCAGATGTCGAGCGGCTCTCATCGTCCCACGAACTGTTCAAGCGACTGTTGCAACGAAATGGCGTGCCTCCGTTGTGGTGGAGGCCAGCTTCCGTCGAGACTCTCGTGCGATTCATCCTCGAGCAGCAAGTCTCACTTGCTTCGGCGAACGCGGCGTTCAATCGACTCGAGGTCCGGCTGAACGGCGTGACAGCTGAGGGAGTATTCTCGTCAACGGATGATGAGCTCAAGGCCGATGGATTCTCTCGCCAGAAGGCCGGTTACGTGCGCGGCATCGCCGAAGAGATCCTTGCAGGCGAACTCGACATCCCGGCACTAGCTCGAGACGGGGACAAGGCCAGGGAGCGCTTGCTTGGCATCAATGGTATCGGCCCATGGACGGCCGCATGTTTCGCATTGTTCGTGTCAGGTGATAGGGACGCCTGGCCGACCGGGGACAGGGCTCTGTATGTCTCGATGGCGCGAAACCTCGAGTTGGCCGATGTACCGACCCGTCACGATGGTGATCGCATTGCATCCGAGTGGTCCCCTCTTCGCTCCGCGGCAGCCAAGATGCTCTGGCATGACTACCTCGGTGGAACAGCCTACGTTCCACGGACAGACGCGGGGTTCAGTGACGGTACGGGTAAGGTTTCGACGTGATCCCGCAAGACCCAAGCCAAGATACGGCCGCGCCGGCATCTGAGGATGATGCAGAACCGGATGAGAAGCGGAAGAAACAGCTTCCATTTTGGCTCGAGTTCCCTCTTCTCATAGGGGCCGCTCTTCTCATAGCCGTCCTGATCAAGACCTTTCTCTTTCAGGCATTCTGGATCCCTTCGGCGTCGATGGAAGACACGCTGCAGATCTACGACCGGGTGCTCGTGAGCAAACTGTCCTACGAAGTATCTGAGATCGCCCAGGGTGACATCATCGTGTTCGACGACCCCAGGGCAGGATTCGAACAACCGGATGAAGATGCTCTCAATCGAGCGATTCGCAACCTCAAGGAATCGATCGGCCTATCCACGCCGCAGTCCGAGTTCATCAAGCGGGTCATCGGCCTCCCTGGAGACGTCGTCGAAGGGAAGGACGGCAGTGTATTCGTCAACGGAGTGCGTTTGGCTGAGCCATACCTCAAAGATCCGAACATACCCATCCCACCGTTCGGACCGGTCGAGGTGTTTGAAGGAACACTTTTTGTCATGGGTGACAACCGTCGGGCGAGTCAGGACTCGAGATTCTTCGGGCCGATCCCGATAGCCGATGTCGTGGGGAAGGCGTTCGTGCGGATCTGGCCACCGAGTCGTGCCGGCGGGATATAGAACGGGTATCAGGCCTCCGGTAGCGGAAACCTGTCAGTAGGCAGTCGTACGTTGGCTCCATGGGTCCTCGCTCCTCCAAGCAACTGGGTTCGCTCGGTGAAGACATCGCTGTGCAGTTTCTCAAGCGGCGTGGCGTTGAGATCGTAGAGCGGAACGCGTTCGTCAACAGGGACGAGATCGATGTCATCTACAGGTTCGAGCGCATAATCGTTGCCGTCGAAGTCAAGACGTCGAGCAACGGTGCCGATCCGCTTGATGCGCTGGATGACACGAAGATGAGGAGGATCAAACGTGCAGCCAACGGACATCGGCTGCCGATAACGTCCATCGACGCGATCGCCGTGACGTTCGGAAGCGACTATGCAGAGATACGGTGGTTACGCGCGGTGAGATGACCGATGATGTCCGAGGCGACGCCGCTCCTTGTACCAGCACCCTCTGTGCCAATGGCGACGAAGATCCGGGGCATCTTCAGGGATGACGACGAGATGTCCTACGCCGATTTCGATGACGCCGTCACACCCGGGACAGGCATAACTCTTGTTTGCCTGATACGGCTGAATGGGGTGCACATGGTGGTCATCGAAGTCCCCGAGCATGCCAGCGCCATCGATCGGGAAGCTGTCGGCTGAGGTGGGCATGCGTGCGATGGTAGGGGACCGCGTCACGAATTGATGAACCCCGCAGCGCCCGGAAAGCACGGTACGCTGGGTTGCCATGGAAGATTTCCTTCTGATCGATGATACGGGCCCCGTCAGAACCTTGACGATGTCCAGCCCCGGCCGAAAGAATGCGGTTCCCGCAGCTGGATGGGCCCTCCTTGCCGATGCGTTCAACACCTTTGAGGCGTCGGGCCAGCGCGTGCTGATCATCACAGGTGCGGACGGCGAATTCTGCGCGGGCGCCAACCTGAGCAACGAAATCGTATCGACACCGAGCGCAGCCGACAATGCTGCGCGTATGCGCCGAACGAATTCCGCTGCTATTGCGCTTCACCGTGTTTCGAAACCGACGATTGCCGCAGTTGACGGTGTGGCTGTCGGCGCGGGGATGAACCTTGCACTTGGCTGTGACATCATCGTTGCAACCGATCGGTCGAGGTTCTCGGAGATCTTCGTCAAACGAGGTTTGACGCTCGACTTCGGTGGCACGTGGCTGCTCCCACGACTCGTTGGATTGGCGCGTGCTCGCGAACTTGCCTTGACCGGTCGAATCTTCGGAGCTGATGACGCGCTCGCGATGGGCATGGTGTCAAAGGTCGTTGCGACCGAAGAACTTGACTCCACCGTCAATGAGCTGGCTGAGTCGCTTGCCGTCGGAGCGCCACTGGCTCAGGCGATCATCAAGAGGGCTCTCGACAGGTCCTCTGCAATGACCTTCGAACAAAGCCTCTCCTTCGAGGAGCAAGCTCAGGCGATCCTTCTTGGTTCGGAGGATCTTGTAGAGGGCGCCACAGCCTTCACCCAGAAACGAGATCCTGAATTCCGGGGACGGTAGCTGCCGATGTCTGCCTCGTACTTCACGACCAAGGATGGATCGTGGTTCGTGCCAACGGATCACACTCGGGGACCCTGGGATGTCGACTCGTGCCACGCAGGGCCGCCGAGCGCGCTCATGATCCGTGCCGTCGAAGCGCTCGTGCCGCATCAGAAACTGACTCGGATGACGGTTGAACTGATTCGCCCAATTCCCATGACAGGATTCCTGGTGCGCGCTGAGATCCGGAGACCCGGTCGGTCCGTGACCCACACCGAGGCAGAGATCTACGACGACGATCGGGTCTATGCGCGGGCGTATTCGACGCACATCCGAAGCGTAGACGACCTGGACGTCGGTACCGCATCGACAGATGCCCCGGCGTGGTCCGACTCCGTTGCCGGAGCGTTCCCTGTCGTTGGCGTGTTGCACGACGAGGTCTCGTTCGGCTCATCGGTTGAGTGCAGGTACGACAAGGGAAGCCAGATTGCCGTAGGTGGTCCAACGACCATGTGGATGCGAACGATGTATTCGATTCTTCCGGATGAGAATCCGTCGCCATTCCAGAAGATCGCACCGTTGGCCGATTGCGGAAACGGAATCTCCTACAACGGCCCGCTGGGTCCGACGTCGTGTGTGAACGCTGACCTCACAATGTCGCTGCACCGCGAGCCACTCGGTGACTGGTTCGCTTCGCGGTCTGTCTCGCACTGGCAGCGCACCGGTATCGGTTTGGCGGATTCCGAGTTGTTCGACGTCGAGGGACCTGTCGGGCGTGCGACGCAGAGTCTCATCTTGAACAGGGCGCAATAGCAGAGTCGATCGCTTGTCGCCCGTTTTCGACGTCCTTGTGCGTTTCGTGTCATACCGACGCCATACGTTCGATTCATGTACTCATCAGTTACCTCATGTGCTTTGGTCGGTGTGGAGCCAAGAGCCGTACAGATCGAAGCGGTCGTATCCCAGGGGACCGGCGGTTTCGTAATCGTCGGACTGCCCGATGCCGCTATCAGGGAGTCGAGACAGCGAGTGCGATCCGCCATCAGGGAGACGGGCTTTCACTTTCCCGGCGGGAACGTCGTTGTCAATCTCTCACCGGCCGATCTGCCGAAGGTCGGAGCAACGTACGATCTTCCGATAGCGCTGTCGGTGCTTGCAGCCGCGAGCAACAATCAGCTCAACTTCGACAAGTTCGTCCCGGTCGGCGAGTTGAGCCTGCACGGTCGCGTTCGTCCCGTACGGGCGGCCCTCGGTGCGACGGTGGTTGCAGAACGCGAAGACAAGACCTGTCTTCTGTCCTCAGATTCTGCAATGACAGCACTGGACGGTGTCGCGCTTGCCGGAGTCACCACGTTGCGACATGCGGTTGAAGTCGCCCAGGAACGGCGGTTGCCTGACGCTATCGGGCAGCCTGCGGATCTCGCGGCGGAGTCGTTCGATCTTGCCGACGTGCGCGGTCAACCCCTTGCGCGTCGGGCGCTCGAGATTGCGGCAGCCGGGCGCCATCATCTGTTGTTCGTCGGGCCTCCAGGGGCAGGGAAGACGATGCTCGCTCGGTGTCTTCCGTCGATCCTGCCCTCGCTGGACGCCGGGGAACAACGTGAAGTGGCACTTGTGTGGGCAGCTGCAGGAGCGAACCGGCCTGCATCGGGCGTGCCTCCTTTCCGGGCGCCGCACCATTCGAGCTCTGTGGCTGCGCTCGTCGGAGGGGGAGCGGGGCTGCCGACACCCGGCGAGGCATCCAGGGCTCATCGTGGGGTGCTCTTCCTCGATGAGCTGGGTGAGTTTCCGACCTCCGTACTCGATGCTCTGCGCCAGCCGGTTGAAGACGGATTCGTATCGATTGCACGACAGGCTGCCTCACTTCGCTTTCCAACCGCCGTTCAGCTGATAGCGGCATCCAACCCCTGTCCGTGCGGATATCTCGGCGATCGAATCAAACCCTGTACATGCATCGATTCGAGGAAGGAGCGGTACGCGGCGAGGCTCTCCGGTCCGTTTCTCGATCGATTCGATATGCGCGTCAACTTTCAGAGGCTGCGGCCTGCCGCCCTTGCTGGTCCCAAGGGTCAGCCGTCAAGTGTGGTCAGAGCCCGCGTTGTTTCCGCAAGGCAACGCCAGGTAGCTCGTGGAGAGCTCAACAGCCGCCTGTCGGGGTCGGCCCTCGACGATCTGGAGATCTCATCTTCAGCTGTATCTACGCTTCGGGCTGCAGCAGAGCACTCCGATCTCTCGGCACGGGGATGGGACCGAGTCCGGCGGGTGGCTCGAACGATCGCCGATCTCGAGGGATGCGTCGTCATTGACGACCAGCACGTCAAAGAGGCCTTGCTTCTGCGGGGGGAGCAGGTATGACAAATGAGATGGTCCAGCTTGCGTTCGCCGGATTCTCACCAGCCAGGGTGGATCGTCTGCTTGAGCGGTATGTGACTGCGCGCGGAGTTGTGGCAGCCGTTTCTCGTCATCGTGTCAAGGTCACCGACAGATCCCGGAACGCGATCCTTGTTGACGCCCAGACGAGAACGCGACAGCTTGGCGAGTGCGATATCGCCCTTACGTTCGCTGATGCTGACGTCTTTCCTCAACGCTTGTTGTCCTACGAGGGACACCCGAGATGGCTGTTCACGCGGGGTATGCCTTCGGCACTGCCGACGATCGGAATCGTGGGAACTCGTAGCTGCACTTCGTATGGCATCGAGCTCGCGGAGATGTACGGAACAGCAGCGGCACAGGTCGGCTGGAGTGTTGTGAGCGGACTTGCCCGAGGTATCGATGGAGCTGCCCATCGCGGTGCCGTCGGTGTCGGAGGTCATTGCCATGCGGTGCTCGGGTCTGGTGTTGATGTTGTCTATCCGGCCGGACACCGCGGACTCTATGAGACGATTCTCGCCACGGGAGGCATGGTCAGCTCCGAGTTCCCTCCTGGAACTCCACCGGAGGCGTGGCGGTTCCCGACACGAAATAGTCGAAACCTATTGCAGGCTCATCTCACTGACGAGACGACAATGACTTTGGTCCAGAGTGATGCAATGACCCCCTGAACTCGCACACAATCTTGTGGGCCGCGTGTTTGGCCCGAGTAGACGCTGCTGGGCGTGGACCGGCTGGGCTGTGACAGCTTCCAGCGCTAGGATCGAAGGGCAACGAGCGGAGGGTTTGTGAGTGAGAAGTTCGATGTCGTGGTAATCGGTGCCGGTCTCGGTGGACTCACAA
>BTQL01000041.1:0-20449 GCA_036985855.1 Acidimicrobiia bacterium
ATCCGTCATCGGGTGGATTCGAAAGGCCACATCGCCGATGAGCTCGACGAACACGCCTCCGAGTCCGAACACGACAAGCGGACCGAACGTGGGATCCTCGACCATTCCGATCAACACTTCATGACCGCCAGATACGAATTCCTGGACGAGAACTCCTTCGGAGTCATCGACAGCACCTGTCACCTGCTCGTAGGCGGCAGTGATCTGCCGTGCACCGGACACGTCGAGTGCGACACCTCCAACATCTGACTTGTGGACCGCGGACGCAGAGATCACCTTCAGCACGATGGCGTCACCGCAGTCGTCTCCGAACGCGATCGCCTCTTCCACGGTCGAAACGACACGTGACTTGGGGATCGCTATGCCGTACGCCTCCAGGACAGCTTCGACAGAGTCGGGATCCAACCACGTGCCTTGTTCATCAACTCCTTCGACCGCTTTGTCGACGACCGCACGTGCTAGTACGGCGTCGAGATCATCGAACTCGACGAACCGGCCCTCAGGCTCAGTGAGCCACTCGGAGTACGTCGTGGCCTTCCGCAGCGCCTTGGCAGCACGCTCGGGGAAGGCGAAGGTCGGGAATCCGACGTCGGGGCTCGAGAGCTCGGTTGGTGCGCCTCCCGACTGCATATAGACACATAGGAACGTCTTGTCCGGTGGGCTCGACTCGCCTGCAACCCTTATGGCAGTGGCAGTCTCCGAAACTCCTTGAGCAGAGGCAGGGATGAAGAGCGTTATCAACGCATCGACCTCGTCACTGACGAGCAGTGTCTCTATGGCCTGGCGGTACTCTTCCGGCCCGGCTGCCGCGATCATGTCGACCGGGTTCGCGACAGCTGCCTCGTTGGAAAGGAATGAGCGAAGCTCATCTTGGAGCTCGTCCGAAAGTTCAGGAACGTCAAGTCCCAAGGACTCGAGGGCGTCGACGGCCAGGATCGCGGGTCCTCCGGCGTTGGTAACTACGGCAACCCTGTCGCCCCTGGGGGCGGGTTGGTTTGCCAGCAATGCGGTCACATCGAAGAGCTCCTCGAGGGTCGACACCCTGATCACTCCTGCCTGGCGAAAGAGTGCGTCTACGGCAACGTCGAGGCTTGCCAGGGAACCCGTATGGCTCGACGCAGCCCTGGCGCCCGCATCAGTTCGGCCCGACTTCACCGCAATTATCGGCTTCCTCTTAGCGATACGGCGGGCGATACGCGCAAAACGACGCGGATTGCCGAAGGACTCGAGGTACAGGAGAATCACATCAGTATTCGGGTCCTCTTCCCAGAACAGGAGCAGGTCGTTACCCGAAACATCGGCTTTGTTGCCAACCGAGACGAACATCGAGATCCCGAGGTTGAGCTCGGTCGCGTAGTCGAGGATGGCGAGACCGAGCGCTCCGCTCTGGGAAGACATGGATACGTTCCCAAGTCGTGGCATCACAGGTCCGAACTGACCGTCAAGGTTCACAGCCGGATCCGTGTTCTGCAATCCCATACAGTTCGGCCCGACCATGCGCATGCCGGCATCGCGCACGATTTCGAGCAACTCCTGCTCCATCGCAGCCCCGGATTCTCCTGTTTCTGAGAACCCGGCGGATATCACGACGATGCCACGCACGCCTTTTTCAGCGCACTCCCTGGCAACGCCGATCACGAACCTTCCCGGTACCACGATGAACGCAAGGTCGACAGGACCGGGAATGTCTGTGACAGACGGAAATGAGTGGATCGAGCGAACCACGGAAGCCTTCGGATTGACGGGGTAGACCGGACCGTTGAAATCGGCATTGATGATGTTGTTGAATAGTCTTCCACCTATCGACAGCTTGTCCCGACTGGCTCCGATAACGGCGATCGAAGTGGGATAGAACAGCGGCATGACACTCGCCGCGATCGCGATCTGCTCGGCTCGGCCCTCGGCTTCAAGAACAGCATCTGACAATTCGGTGTCGATCTCGACCGTGTAGACGCCCTGGTCGACGTCGCGCCGCATCGCAAATCCGGCGTTTCGGAACACGCGCATCATCGCGTGGTTATCCGCAAGAAGGTGAGCGCGAAATCCCTTGACGCCGTGAGCCCTGGCATAGGCCGAGGTGCGGTAAACGAGGAGCGTACCGATCCCCTTGCCCTGCAACTCGTCCGAAACGGTGAACGCAGCCTCGGCAACTCCGCCGGGGGGATCTTCCACGATGTACCGTCCGACACCAACAAGCTCTCCGTCAACGATCGCTACAAAAGCCATTCGTTCGTGGTAGTCGAGGCGGGTGAACTCCTCGAGTTCCTCTGGTTCGAGCTGCACCTTGACACGAAAGAAGCGAAAGTAGCTGCTCTCCGTCGACATGTTCTTCACGAGGGCTTGGAGGGCGGCTGCGTCGGCGGGGACGATCGGGCGGAGGCGGACCGTGCCCCCGTCCTTCAACACAGCGTCCTGCTCCCACTCGGATGGATACCCGGAAGGTGGGTCGACGATCGATGCGGGAACTGTTGTCGTCATGTGCGGTGCGCCTCTGATTCGCTGGCTGCAATTGTGGCAGATTGGGGTCCTCAGCCATCAGTGGGGGTGCATCAGGCACCGAAAACGACAGTGACCTCGCCGCCCCCATCAGTGGATGTACCGATTCTGATGTCTCCGCCCGTGCGCTCTGCAGTCCGGACAACAATATCGAGGCCGAGCCCCGTGGACCCTGCCCCGCTCTCACCGCGCCTCATTACCCCGAGGTCTCCAAATCCAGGCCCGGCATCGGACACACTGAGCACACTTCTCCCGTCACCTTGTTTGCGCACGCCGAGTCTGTAACCGACGCCGGCAGGCGTGTGGGCGAACACATTCTCGACAAGGACATCTACGAGTGCTCCAAGATCGGCACGTTGGAGCGCCACCGGATGCTCGCCAGGTTCAACGGAGATCGAAGTCGGCCTACCTTGATCATCCGCAAGGACTTGCCAGAAGGCTGCACGGTGATTCACCACCGCCCCAAGATCTACGGAATCAACGGTAGGGCCTCCGCCAGAGTGATTACGCGCCCGCTGAATCATCTCGTCAACCTGACGTTCGAGCTCGTCGATGTCAGCTACAAGCAACGCTGCCTCCCCGGGATCGGCGAGCGTCTCCGCCTGGAGCCTGAGCGCGGTGAGGGGCGTACGAAGTCGGTGTGAAAGGTCGGCGACCGACTCTCGCTCGGCTACAAGCAACATGTCGAGGCGCCCTGCAAGCGTGTTGAACGCTTCTCCCACCTCTGCGATCTCCTCGGGTCCTGAGGGCACAACACGGACCTCCAGGTTGCCCGTGCCCCACTCGTGAGCCGCATCCGAAAGCTCTGTGACGGGGCGCACCACAGATCTTCCCAGCCGGTCTGCAGCAAAGGTTGCGATAGCGATGAGGAACAACCCGAGTCCAAAGAGCATGGCCCACGCAACGAGAACCCCCTTCGACAGTGCCTCGTCACTCACGAACGCACGGACAACCACAGTGTCTCCCTGGATGGGCGCGTCGGCAGTGAGCACCGGCACGAGCACTTCAGCTCCCCCTTTGGTCTTCGCTGTGAACGCAGCCCCGCTCTGTGCCTGCCCGAGATGCTCCAGTGATCCGATCGGAGTTCCGACTATCTCGCCGCTCACAAAGATCACGCTCAGATCATCGGGATAACCAAATGCCGTGAGAATCGCATCGGCGAGCTCGGGGGTGATCCCCTCATCGGTACCGACCACGGCGAGTGCCGTAGCCACAGATTGTGCATCACGTTCGGCATCCGAGAGAGCTCTGGTTTGGGCTTGGTTCCGAATCAGGATCGCAACGGGGAAAAGGAAGGCGACAACGACGAGTGAAGCCACAGCAAGACTGAGAAATGCGAGCCTTCTTCTCACAGTGGCTCAACGAGCTTGATTCCCACGCCATGGACGGTCTCGATGTAGCGTGTTTCTGCGGCGGATTCCCCGAGTTTCTTGCGGATCCAGGAGATGTGCACATCGACGGACTTCTCTGAGCCGCCGTACGGCTGACGCCACACCTCGGCCATGAGCTGGCGTTTCGACACCACAACGCCAACCCGCTCGGCAAGATACACGAGAAGATCGAACTCCTTCGGGCTGAACTGCAGCGGCTCTCCGTCCAATGTCGCGATCCTCGTTCTCGGATCGATTCTGAGGTCTCCGACGACCAGCTGAGCACCCGCATCCTCAGCCGCAGAACGACGAAGAACAGCCCGAAGTCTCGCCTCGAGCTGCTCGACACTGAAGGGTTTGACGAGGTAGTCATCTGCTCCGGCGTCGAGAGTCCTGATCACATCTCGGTCATCGCTTCGTGCGGTTGCGACCACTACAGGGACATCCGTGATCGCCCTGATCATCTTGAGGAGCTCTCTCCCGTCAAGATCAGGAAGCCCCATATCCAGCACGACCACGTCTGGGGATCCATGAACAATCCGTTGCAATCCGTCGAGTGCCGTACCTGCCCCCTCGACGTCGTAGCCGTTCGCGGACAGAACCCGGGTCACGAGTTCGCGGATTCGTTGATCGTCTTCGATAATCACGACTGAGGGCATCGCGATAATCAACCACAATGCGAGCGTCTTAGCAACTCCTTAATATGATGTTGGATACACCAAAACCTGGGGACACGAACGATGATCGAGATGCGACAGAGACTCCTCCTGGTCGCTGGCTGGCTCGCAGCAGCCATCGGTGCAGGATTGGTTGCCTCTGGTGCAGTGACCATCGCCGGCGGACAGGTCCTTGACCGACCGCTTCGACCACTCACTGCAGCGGAGGTCGCAGCGCTCCCTGTCCTAGCGGTGGGTTCGACCGAAACACTCGATCCCCAGGCCTCCGGCGGTATCGTAGGAACCACCGGCGGACCCGCCGTAGGGAGCGAAGAAGCCGAAACGGAGCCGCCAGCGTCGGAGAGCACGGCGGGAAGTACAGATGTATCTGGCGACGAAACCGAGCGCTGGGATCGGTTCACGAACCCGACAACCTCGATAACCCGCGTCGTCTCTCTTGAAGCGGGCAAGGTCTCATTTTCTGCCGCTGAAAACCGGATCGATGTTCTGTGGGCTACCCCCGGTGCGGGTTACGTCATGCATACGCTCAATCGCGAAGATGATTCGATCACCATCTCGTTCTCGTCGAGCCGAGACGCTTGGATTGTCGAGGCAACACTCGTGGACGGTTCTCTCATAACTGTGTCAGGGCCGGCGCCGCTCGCTTGATCAGGCGAGGGAGACAATCTCAAGCATCGATTCATCGAAGTAGTCAGATTCGCCATCTGGCATGATGACGGCTCTCGTCGGACGCAGAGCCGCAACGAACTCGACGTCGTGGCTGACGAGAATCACCGTACCTTCGTAAGTCCGCAAAGCATCCAAAAGCGCGGCTTTGGCCTGCGGATCGAGGTTGTTCGTCGGCTCATCGAGCAGGAGCACATTGTGTCGACCCACGACAAGTCTGGCGAGCGCCAACTTCGTGCGCTCTCCACCAGAAAGCGTGCCGGCTTCCTGACCGATCTTGTCCGCGAGCAAGAACAGCCCGAGGATGCTCCGAAGATCACGATCAGGGAGTCCAGAGACCGCCCGCATGTGATCGATCACGGAAACGTCCGATTCGATATCCTCGTGCTCTTGTGCGTAGTACCCAACCGATACGTTGTACCCAACCACAACCTCGCCGAGGTCCGGCTCCTCCACTCCAGCGAGGATGCGCAACAACGTGGTCTTGCCCGCGCCGTTCAGCCCCATGATGATGAGCCTGTCATCACGATCGACGATCACATCGATATCGACGAAAACGACATTGTGTCCATATGCCTTTGCAAGGTCCTCGGCTCTCAGTGGGATCTTCCCTGAGGGTTCAGGCTGAGGGAACGAGACGTTGATCGCGCGGTTCTCTCTGGACACGTCGACGAGGTCTGCGTGCATGCGACCGACCCTCGTCTCCCATGATCTCGCGCGTTTCGCCATTTTCTCCGTCGAGCCCTTGAAGCGCCTGATGCCCGCCTCGAGGCGAGCGATCTCCTTCTCCTGCTGTTTCCGTTCCCTGATTCGCCGGTTCTGCCTGATCTCTCGATCGGCAACGTAGTAGGAGTAGTTGCCACGGTAAGGCTCGATGACACCGTCACCGGCAGCGAGAACCGATGTGATCGACTCATCGAGAAGGGGAAGGTCATGGCTCACCAGCAGCACTCCACCGCGGTAGTCGGCGAGGAACCCCATGAGCCATGTCTTAGCATCGAGATCGAGATGATTGGTCGGTTCGTCGAGAAGCAACGTGTCGGATTCGGCGAAAAGTATCCGGGCGAGTTCAACACGCCTGCGCTGTCCCCCGGACATCGAGGCAACCGGCTGATCGAGTTCCGACGCCGCGATCCCGAGTGAGTGCGCGAATCGCTTGGCTTCCGCTTTTGCGAGGTATCCGCCGCGGGCGGTGAATTCGTCCTCGAGCCTCGAGAATCTCCTTATCAGGCGGTCTCGCTCTTCGACACCAGCGGACTCCATCTCGAATCGAGTCTGTTCCATCCTCCGTTCGAGGTCGCCGATCTCCCTCGCGGTGAGAATGCGCTCGAGGGCCGTCTCGGTCCCAACACCTACCATCGCAGCTTCCTGGCTGAGATAACCAACGATGCCTGAACGCTTCACCGCACCTGGTGGAGAGGGGAGGCGACCCGCGAGCGTTCGAAGCAGGGTGGTCTTGCCCGCACCGTTGGGTCCAACGAGTCCGATCTTGTCGCCATGTTGAACGGAGAACGACACTCCCGAAAGCAAGGTACGAGCGCCAGCAGAGATAGTGAGATCGCGAACGAGAAGCATTTGACAGGTATCGGGTTTCAGGTATCGGGGAACAGGAGGAAGGTTACTGGCTCTCGTCGTCCGTCGTCCCTCGTCCGACATCTGCCGCTGAGGCAAAAGCGAGGGTTTGGTCGTAGCTATCGACGAATTCCATGACCCTCTCCGGGCGAAGTGGCCGGGCAACGAGGTATCCCTGTACTCTGGTGCACCCCAGCATGCGGATCGCCGAAAGTTCCTCGGGCGTTTCAACTCCTTCGGCGATTACCTCCAAGTCGAAGCTTCGGGCAATTGACACGATGGCCTCGACGATCGCTCTGGATTCCTGTCTACGGTGTGCGTCGCGCACGAATGACACATCGATCTTGAGCGCGTGAATCGAGAGTCCCTGCAGCTGTCGAAGAGACGAGTAGCCGGTTCCGAAGTCGTCGATGGAGACTTTCACGCCCATATCCGAGAGTCGTTCGAGCGTGCGCTCGGTTCGTTCTGCCTCGTGAGTGATCGTCCGCTCCGTCACCTCGACCTCCAGATGTCTGGGGTCGAGGTTGGCCGCTGCGAGAGCAACGGCAATGGTCTCAACGAGATTCGCATCCCTGAAGAGCCTCTCGGACGCGTTCACGGCTACGCGCATCGGGCGCATTCCGCTATCGATCCATCGGCGCATGTCATGACACGCCTCATCAAGCAACCATTTGCTCATCGGAATGATCAGATCGGATTCCTCGGCCAGAGGGATGAATTCTCCCGGCATCAGAAGGCCGCGGGTGGGATGATCCCAACGCACTAGCGCCTCTATACCGATCACCGTTCCGCGCACGAGGTCGACCTTCGGTTGATACTCGATGCGCAATTGCGTCTCTGATTCGATCGCTGTTCGCAGATCTTCCATCAATGTGATCCGCTCGGAGGTGCGTTCACGCAGTGATTTCGTGAAGTACTGATAGGTGTTACGACCTGCAGCCTTGGACTGATACATCGCTGTGTCCGCGCCTTTGAGAAGGTCCTCGGACGAGTCGCCGTCGAGGGGATACACGGCGATGCCGATCGATGTCGTCACGACGAGTTCGCGATCCCCGACGCGGTATGGAGCGGCGATAGTTCTGAGAATCTTGGTTGCAACCTGTCCTGCGTCCTCGACCCGTTTCCCGCCCTCGAGAACGACCGTGAATTCGTCGCCGCCGATTCGAGCGACCGTGTCTGACGCGCGTAGGCACCCAACAAGTCGAGCAGCGATCTGTCGAAGCAGCTCGTCACCAACAGCGTGACCGAAACGATCGTTGATGTCCTTGAATCCATCGATGTCGAGGAACATCACCGTCACCAAACCTCCGTCGCGTCTCGCCCGAGCGAGTGCGCTCGAGAGCCGATCGTGGAATAGGGCACGATTGATCAGGCCGGTCAATTGATCGTACTGAGCGAGATAACCAAGCCGTTTGTCGGGGCGCCTCTTCACAATCGCTATGACCGCGACTGCGGCGATCGCCAGAACAACGATGACCACGGAAATCAGCATGGATGACATACAGCCATTCGGATAGGGACCTTTCCTGTTCCTTCGGCAATGTCGAATAAAAGGTGTAGCTGTTGATGCCGTGCCCGTGAGTATCCAGTACGATGGTGATCACAGGACACGACCCGGAGGATCGCGTGACTTTTTGGGAGTTCTTCTTCCTTCTGCTGATATTCATACCACTCCTCACGCTGTGGATATTCACACTGGGGGATCTCGCCAAGCGTGCAGACCTGTCTGGCCTCGCAAAAGGCCTCTGGGCTGTTGCCGTTGTGTTCCTACCGGTCATTGGAATGCTGATCTACTTCGCCACGAGGCCTGCCAAGCCTGAGATGCAGCCGGATCCTGCCGTCCGAATGCAAGAGATCATTGACGAGACGGATCATGGTTCCACGATCGATCAGCTCGAGAAACTCGCCGATCTCCACGAATCCGGCACGCTGTCTGCGGAGGAGTTCAAAGCGGCGAAGGACAGGCTGCTCAAGACCTGATGGCCGGTTTCGGAGACTCCCTCGGGCCGCTGCTCATCATCGGTCTCTTCGTGCCGCTCCTCGCACTTTGGATCGTTGCATACGTCGATCTTGCACGTCGCAGCACTCTTTCGGTCGCAAAGAAGGGGCTATGGGCTGTGGCAATGTTCTTCGGCGCGTACTTCGGCATCGCTGCGTACTTCCTCATGCGCCCCGTCGCTCCACCCGTAGGAAAGGAACCGAGCGCGACATCACCTCGATCGTCTGCCATCGTCACCGACCTCGAAACCCTCAGACAGGACCACACGAACGGAGTCCTCACGGACGACGACTACCTGGCGCGGAAGAGAGACCTGCTCGGTCTTACGTAGTGCCCGGGGTGAGACTTGAACTCACACATCCTTTCGGATAGCGGATTTTAAGTCCGCCGCGTCTACCGATTCCGCCACCCGGGCCTACGGAACAGACGGTAGACGGTATACGGTAGACAACGGAGGGTCCGATGTCGCTCAGGCACACTCGGATTCCTAACCTGCCATCATTCCACCAAAGGAGATCGTCGGTGAAAGTCTTCCCTCCAGAGAAGATCCGGAATGTTGCGCTCGTGGGGCACTCCGGGTCCGGCAAGACGACACTTGCGGAAGCGCTTTTGTTCCGAGCCGGAGCGATCAGCCGAATCGGCACGGTAGAGGCAGGGACGACCGTCACGGACTACGACCCGGAGGAACACGACCGGGGAACGACCATCACGATGGCACTCGCACCATTCGAGTGGCAAGGTCACAAGATCAACCTGATCGATACCCCGGGATATGCAGACTACGCAGGAGAACTCCATGCGGCGATGCGCGTCACCGACCTTGCTGTATTCGTCGTCGATGCCGTTGAGGGTGTCCAGGTCCAGACCGAGTATGCCTGGAAGATCGCAGAGCGTCTCGCAGTGCCTCGCATGATCTTTGTCAACAAACTCGACAAGGAACGCTCCTCGTTCGACAACACCCTTGCACAGCTTCGGAAACGCTTCGGAGCCGGCATCGCCCCGATCGAACTGCCGATCGGCAAGGAGACCGCCTTCCACGGGATCGCGGATCTCTTCAGGGACAAGGCCTACCTATACGACTCCGGCAAGGCAGAATCAGCCGAAATACCCGAAGAGATGGCCGACAGCGAACACGAGGTCCATGACAACCTTGTTGAGGGAATCGTCGTCGGCGATGACGAGCTGCTCGAACGCTACCTCGATGGAGACATTCCCTCGGTCGACGAGCTCGAACACGTTATGGCCGATGGCGTTGCCGCTGCCAAGGTATTCCCTGTGGTCTGCGGCTCGGCCACGGGTCCGATCGCCGTGGACAGACTCGCCGATTTCATCGTTGAACTAGCTCCGGCACCTACGGACCGCCCACCGGCGGTGGTCACCGCCGGCGATCAGGAGGTCGAGATCGAGAAGGATCCGAATGGCGATCCGCTTGCGTTCGTCTTCAAGACTCTTGCCGACCCGTACGTCGGGCAGATCAGCCTTCTCAAAGTGATGTCTGGCACGCTGAGACCGGAGACACATCTCACAAGCGGCAGGTCGGGACAGGATGAACGCCTTGCGAAGATCGCAACGATGTTCGGAAACGAGACGACGCTTGTTGACGCTGCACCCGCGGGCGACATCGTCGCGGTTGCCAAACTCATCGACACGAAGACCGGCGACACGCTCGCGCCGAAGGACAAGCCGGTCACCGCTGCCGCAATCGACTTCCCTGAACCCGTTCTCGCGGCAGCGATCGTCGCCCAGACGCAGTCAGACGACGACAAACTCACAACCGCCCTCTACCGCATTCTCGAAGAGGACGCCTCGCTCAGACTCGAGCGAAACAGCGAGACCCACCAGACGCTTCTATACGGTCTGGGTGAAAGCCACGTGCAGACGGCGATCGAGAAGCTCGCTCGGAAATTCGGCGTTCAGGTTGACCAGGAGAAGGTGAGAGTCCCATATCGTGAGACCGTCACGCGGACCGCTGATGCCGAAGGGAGACACAAGAAGCAATCCGGAGGTCACGGCCAGTATGGGGTGTGCCATCTCATACTGCGCCCCGTCGGCAGGGGCGATGGTTTTGATTTCGTAGATCGCGTGAAGGGCGGCTCCATACCTCGCGGGTTCATTCCGGCTGTCGAGAAGGGCATCGTCGAGACGATGCAAGAAGGTGGCTTGCATGGGTTCCCCGTCGTCGACATCGAGGTAACTGTCGATGACGGTAAGTACCACGCGGTCGACTCGTCCGAGATGGCCTTCAAGCTTGCGGCGCGGGCCGGCTTCAAGGAGGCGTTCGGCAACGCAGGACCGATCGTGCTCGAACCTGTCTCTCGGGTCGCTATCACGATCCCGTCCTCGTACCAGGGGGATGTCATGGGAGATATCGCGGCACGCAGGGGATCCGTGCAAGGGTCGTCCAGCGCGTCGGACGGTAGCCAGGTCGTAGAAGCGCTCATACCGACAAGCGAGATCGTTCGGTACGCCATCGACCTGCGATCGCTCACCCACGGCTGGGGAAGGTACTCGACCGCTTTCGACCACTATAAGGAACTGCCTTCACATCTTGTCGATCGAGCAATGGCCGACGCAAAGGGCTGAACCAGGTTTCAGGTCTCAAGCGTCAGGGAAGAAGCAAGGCCATCGAGCAGGTCCCGCTCACTGACGGTGATGTTCTCGAGACCTGTGAGCAGTGTCGCTCTGTCTGCGATCACGGCTCCAGCAAGGATGACCGGTGCCCGTGCCGGGTCGAGTGAAGGAATCGCTGCGGTTTCATCAACCGTCAGTCCGCTGAGAACGGTAATCAGCGCCTTGATCCCGAAACGACTGAGCGTCGAACCATGGACGACATCACGGTCGTAGTGGTCGAGACCGAGAGATATCGCAGCAAGACTCGTAAAGGTTCCGGCCACACCGATGACGGTTCTCGGCTCACCGGGCAACCGGACCGAAGAGAAGGCAGCATCCACGTATGCGGAAACCTGCGAGCGTTGCATCGCACTTGGCGGTCTGTCCGGCAACAACCGATCTGTAACCCGTACAGATCCAACGTCAATGCTGTCCACACAGATCGGTTGTGCATTCCCGTAGGCAAACTCGGTCGAACCGCCACCGATGTCGATCACGAGGTAGGGAGGTTCACCGACGGCACACGCCGTAGCACCAGCGAATGACAACTCGGCTTCCTCGTCTCCGGCAATGATCTTTGGCTGCACACCGATCATCTCGGCAATCGCTTCCATCAGCAGCGCACCGTTCGATGCGTCCCGTGAGGCTGACGTTGCAACGGCGCCAACTCGAGAGACACCGTATCCGATGATCGCGTCTGAGTAACGGCGAATCACATCCAACGTTGCATCCATCGTGTCATCTCTGAAGCGCGCGGTTGCATCCACGCCACGTCCAAGTCCCGTGACGGTGGCATCCCTGAGGAGTTCAACACCCGAATCGGTCACGATGAGGAGCCTGATCGAGTTCGAGCCAATGTCGATAGCGGCAACGTTCACGTCGGCTCGGTCCATTCTTCGTTGAATGCGACTCCCCCGGCAGCCGGAATGACGCACGCCGCAACACAATCGAGGGGCTCGATCTGGACGGCCACATCGGCACCGATCGGGTTGTCGTTGCCCGCCGCGGTATCTGCGTATTGGGCGTGAAGGCACTTCACCCCGCCTCTGGAGCCTGCGACTCCCCCGGTCGGTCGAGGACCATCCCAATCCGACGGAATCAGTTTGTCGCGATTCAATTCGTATCGCTTCATCGCGGCGGCGAAGGAGTCGGCTACCGACGGATCGTCGGCGACAAGGCTGTCCGCGGCTCCTACTCCCCCAGCAGACTCGATCCTCGAGATCCGGCGCAGCGCGAGTGGGCAGGTCAGCCAGTGGGTCGTAGGAAACGGAGTGCCATCGTCAAGAATCGGAGGGACGTCGATCACTACAGGGAGCCCGAGATGGCAGCGGACTCGCACCTCAACCGATGAGCGGGGCGGTCGCCGAAGCTGGACAGCTACGACCGAGCTGTCATCCATCGCTGGTCTGGTCGCTCCCGGTCACGAAATCCCAGATGCGTTCGAGGAAGGACCGCCTCTCCACCACCGGTGGGACCGGCGGCGCAGGCTCTGTGATCACGTCATCGCCCTCCGGCGGGATCATGACATACCCGACTTCCCCCTCCCGAACGAATCCGTACTGCTCCCTGGCAACACGCTCGACTTCCTGCTCCGTGTAGAGCGCATCGATGTCATCGGCGAGAACGCCGTTCTCGGCATTCAGTCGATCAAGTTCGAGCTGCGCAGCCTCGACGTCGTTGCCCCGCTCGAGGTACTCGCGCACTGGAAGAACTCCCGTGACGACGAAACCGGAGATCACGAACACGACCATGAAAAGCACCGAACGCCACCGTCCAGCGCGCCGTCGCCTCCGAGGGGGCGGGACGTCGATGTCTGAACGTTCGAGCGTGTCGGTCATCGGAATCGCCTGAACCTATCCCAACCCGCGAACCGTGCATCAGCCCCCAGGTCCTCCTCGATCCGAAGCAGCTGGTTGTACTTGGACGTACGTTCGCCTCGTGCAGGAGCTCCCGTCTTGATCTGGCCAGCGTTCGTTGCAACAACAAGATGAGCGATGAACGAGTCCTCAGTTTCGCCGGATCTATGGCTCACCATTGCGCCGTAAGACGAACGTTGCGCAAGCTCCATGGTGTGCAACGTCTCGGATAGTGAGCCAATCTGGTTGACCTTTATGAGGATCGCGTTGCCGATCCCGAGGTCGATGGCCTTCTCCAGAAGATCCACACTCGTCACCAAGAGATCGTCTCCAACGATCTGTACCGTGTCACCTAGTTGATCTGTGAGAATCTTCCACCCATCCCAGTCATCCTCGCTCAATCCGTCCTCGACCGAGACGATCGGATAGTCTCTCACGAGTCCGGCGAGGTGGTCGACCATCTCAGCTGAGGACAATGTGGCCCCGGACAGCTCATAGGACCCGGCTCGGTAGATCTCGGTTGCAGCGACATCGAGAGCAAACGAGATGTCCTCGCCGACCGTGTAACCGGCGGACTCGATGGCCTCAGAGAGCACGTCCAGCACCTCGCGGTCACCGGGGAGGTCGGGAGCGAATCCGCCCTCATCACCAACATTCGTTTGCAGCCCCGTGCCGGCAAGCACCTTCTTGAGCGCGTGGTATACCTCAACACCGGCCCTGAGTGCTTCGCTGAAACTCGGCAGTCCACCAGGCACGATCATGAATTCCTGCGTGTCGATCGAGTTCGCGGCATGTACTCCACCGTTCACCACGTTGAAACAAGGCGTAGGCAGCGTTCGGGCGCCGGTTCCGCCGAGGTAGCGGTACGTCGGCAGACCCAAACCCGAGGCCGCTGCACGTGCGGTAGCAAGCGAGACCGAAAGCAGGGCGTTCGCTCCGAGTTTCGCCTTGTTCGATGTCCCATCGAGATCGATCATCACCTGATCAATCGATTCTTGACGTGTCGCGTCCAGCCCTACCAGCCGTGGAGCAATTGTGTCGTTGACGTTGGCTACCGCACGCCGAACGCCTTTCCCGCCGTATCGATCTCCCCCGTCTCTCAGCTCAAAAGCTTCCAGGGCGCCGGTCGACGCACCCGACGGCACGATTGATCGTCCGAATCCACCCCCGACGAGGGTGACTTCGGCCTCAACCGTCGGGTTCCCGCGCGAATCGAGTACCTCGCGGGCGTGGATTCCTGTAATCGTGGTGACTGTCGTGCTCATGATGCTCCGAGGGTAGACGGCGGATGCGTCTGCATAGTGTTTTGCTACCCGGTAACCAATTTCGCGGATTGCCACGCCTGCTCGAGTTCAACCGAACTGGCATCAGCGATATCGGACGACTGACTGACAAATGCCCTTTCCATGGTCTTGAACCGTTTGATGAACTTGTCCACCGTTGATCGGAGTGCCACTTCAGGGTCCACACCGAGATGCCGCGCCAGGTTGATGGCTGTGAACAGCACATCGCCGAGTTCCCCGGACACGCCATTCGCTTCGCGGCCTGCCGCGATGAGCTCTTCGATCTCATCATGCAATGCCGAGATCACTTCTTCGCTGTCATCCCAGTCGAAGCCAACGCTGCGGGCCCGTTTCTGCACCTTCATAGCCCTCGCAATCGCGGGCATGCCCTTCGGGATATCATCCATGAGGCTGTCGCGGTGTTTTTCGATCTTCTTGATCTGCTCCCAATTGCTGAGGACTTCGTCGGCATCGCTCACCACGACGTCCCCGAACACGTGCGGATGTCGATGCACAAGTTTGCGCCTTGCGACCTCGGCAACCTCGTCGATGTCGAATGCCCCTGCCTCAGATGCGAGCGTTGCGTGAAAGATGATCTGGAGCAGTAGATCGCCAAGTTCCTCTTCGACCTCGGCGTAGGCGCCGAAGTCTGAGTCTCCCTCCGGTGCAGCCTCTGGGAGCTGGCCAATAGCGTCTGCCGTCTCATACGCCTCTTCGATAAGGTGCGTAAGGAGTGTGTGGTGGGTTTGCTTCCGATCCCACGGACAGTCGCGCCGCAGGACTCGGTTCGTGGCTATCAGCCCGAGCAACCCCGATGTCGTGGCAGGCACAAACACGGTGGTTCTGGGACCACCCTCATATTTCGCAAGATCGCTCGCCGGAACGACCTCGACGATCTCGTCGTCATCACCAAGCCGATCGAGGATCGTCACCTGGGCGTTCGGGGCGACAGTCCGGGTCAGGGCCAACGATACATCGGCACAACGGAGCTTGGAGTCCGCCTGGGTGATAATCGTTGGCAGATGAAGCGGCATGGGGTCGGGGAGATCTCGTGCATCAAGGACCTGGAGGCCTTGTGCGATCGGGTCCAAGCCAACGGCGACGTAGGCCAGATCCAGGAAGGAGAGACCCGGGTGCACAGAGACAGAGAACCCGGCCTCGCCGACCTGCTTCCTGATCTGTGCCACAGCTCGCTCACCCACCACCGCACTCCCTGGAACCGCGTAGGCGACCGAGCCGTGTGCAGCAGCAGCGAGGACGCGTTCGGTGATCGCCGCGTAGATGTCATCGAACTCAGATAGATCGTCGTAGAGGTCGTCACAGGCCACAACGTCGCGCTTCGCTGCCAGTTCAGATGCAGCTGGATGGTGAGATGTTCGCATCACGACCGTGTCGGACTCATCGAGAATCGAACGGGACGCGAGGGAAACGTGTTCGAGTCCCGCTGGGCCTAGACCGACAATCGAAATCGTCATATCACGGGGAATCTGGCGGCGGAATGATGCCATCGACCGGCGGATACCACATGCCGATGTCGCTGCGCACCTTGATATCTGCCCGTTCTACAACATCGTTCAGCCAGCGACCCCAGAAACCGTCGAGAATCTCAGTCGGTATCCACCTGACAGGATCCGCTGCCAGCTCCGCAAGAGAATCGGGTGACTCTCGCGAATCGACGATGATGGCGTGCCAACCGAATCCGGTCTCCACAGGACCGACGAACTGTCCCACCGGTGCTGCTGCCACGGTGGCTGCAAATGGTCCGACGAACGACGCGGGAGACACCGGACAGGGCAGAGCACCACCGGGAGAAGTTGTGTCGAGCGAGACCTCGCTTGCTACCGAGGCGAAGTTCTCGCCAGTCTCAAGACGGCCAAGCACGTCGTTGGCTTCGGTCTCGGTGGCAACGAGGATATGCCTTGCACACACCTCTATGAGGAGGTTCCGGTCATTCTGCCATACTTGCTCGATGTTCTTTTCGTCAGATGCAAGCGCTGCTCTGACCTCTGAACGAAGGACCAGTTGCGTGACGGCGACATCGACAGCTGTCTCGCTGAATTCTGGATCCTCAGCAATGCTCGCCAGGTAATCCTCGTTGACAGGTGAGGTGGTCGCGAGAAACGCAGCTCTCGCTTCGGGAGTGTCGAGATCCGTCAACCCGAAGTCCTCCTCGGCCGCCGTCAACATCGCTTCGGTGAATATCAACCTCGTCAGATCGTTGCGATACCGTTCACCGGATACGGTATTCCTGCCTTCATTGTCGACACGGATATCGAGTACGAATGATTCAGCGATCTCTGAACCGTTGACGGTGGCGGCGACGTCTGCAGAACTGCATCCTGCGGCCAGCAATCCAAGGGCGCCAGCGGCCAGGGCGATACGTTGTCTGGTATTCATGAGTTCCTGTCAGATTCGGTCGATGCAGGCCACATTGTACGGAGGAACTCGGCAATCGCTGTTGCCGGCGAGTCGTCAGGGGGTGGAAGGTACAGCACAGATCCGCGAAGCAGCGCGCCGGGAACAAGCCGTTCGAGTCGCACTTCTTGGGACGTCTTGAGCGTGACCGGTGCGATGCGCACATCCCTGCGGTTCTGCACGATCTCGGTGATACCGATCCTGAGGGCCTCGACACGCAGCCTTGCCGCGTCTATGAGCTCCAAGGCCCCGTCGGGGAGGGAACCGTATCTGTCCTCCCACTCGGTCACAACATCGTCGACCGCCTCGACCGTCGTCGCGGCAGCAAGTCTTCGATACGCCTCGAGGCGAGCCTCTACACCGGGAACGTAGTGATCGGGGAGATGGGCGTCTGCATAAAGGTCGATTCGCACGGGTTCTGGCTCGGTTTCGGCCGGAGCATCGCCCTTGAGTCTGTTCACGGCGTCCGCTACGAGTTCCGTGTAGAGATCGAAACCGACGGCGGCTATGTGACCGGACTGGGTCTCGGACAAGATACTGCCGGCGCCTCGGATTTCGAGGTCGCGCATGGCAAGTTCGAAGCCGCTTCCGAGGTCGGAGAACTGACCGATCGCCTCGAGTCTCCTGTATGCCGTGTCCGTGAGTCGATCGTCGAGAGGATGGAACAGATACGCATACGCACGCTGGTTTGAACGGCCAACACGCCCTCTGAGCTGGTACAGCTGGGCCAGGCCAAGCCGGTCTGCCCTGTCGACGATCAACGTGTTCACCTGTGGGAGGTCGAGACCAGATTCGATGATCGTCGTAGCTACAAGGACGTCGTACTCGCGGTTCCAGAAGTCATACATGACCTGCTCCAGACGTCCTTCAGACATCTGGCCATGAGCGATCGCGAATCGCGCGTCTGGGACGAGTTCCCTCAGCCTTGCAACCGCATGATCGATCGATTGGACTCGATTGTGGACAACATACACCTGACCCTCGCGCAACATCTCTCGACGGATCGCGGCTCCCACGGCCCGCTCGTCGTACGGACCAACATAGGTGAGGATCGGGTGGCGGTCCTGGGGAGCAGTGCGGATACTGCTCACGTCTCTGATACCCGTCAAAGCCATCTCGAGTGTTCTCGGTATCGGCGTGGCGGTGAGCGTTAGAACGTCCACGCTGGAACGGAGCTCTCTGAGCCTGTCCTTTGCAGCAACACCGAACCGCTGTTCTTCGTCGATCACGACAAGACCGAGAGCCTTGAACTCAATGTCCTTCGATAGCAGTCGGTGAGTCCCGACAACGATATCGACGGACCCATCATGGATACCTCGTATGACATCCTTCTGCTGCTTTGGGGTGAGGAAGCGCGAAAGCATCTCGATCCGCACTGGGTAGGGGGCGAAGCGTTCCTCGAAGTTGGCAAAGTGCTGCTGCGCGAGCAGCGTGGTCGGTACCAGCATCACGGCCTGTCTACCGTCCTGGACAGCTTTGAACATTGCCCGGACGGCTACCTCGGTCTTGCCGAATCCGACGTCGCCGAAGATGAGCCTGTCCATGGGCCTGTCAGCATGCATATCCATCTTGACGTCGGCGATCGCCTGGAGCTGGTCACGGGTTTCCTCGTACGGAAAGGCTGCTTCGAACTCGGTCTGCCATGGCGTGTCCGGGGAGAACGAATGGCCGTCCGCTTCCGCGCGCTCCCGGTGTAACGCGACGACTCGGTCTGCGACGACGGCGACTTCCTTGCGAACCTTGCTTCGAATCTGACTCCAGTCTGTGCCACCCATCTTGGACAGGCGGGGTGATTCGCCGCCTGTGTATCTCGCGATCGACGCGAGCTGATCAGTCGGAACATAGAGCTTGTCATCGCCCGCGTACTCGACGAGCAGGTAGTCTCGTTCGACCCCTGCCATGGTTCTGTCTACGAGGCCGGTGAACCGTCCGATCCCGTGGTGCTGGTGGACGATGAAGTCACCAGGATTGAGATCCCTGAACGCATCCCGGCCAGGTGTTCGGGTTCCGCGACGCGCCGTGCGATGCGCACGCCTTCTTCCGGCAATCTCGCGTTCACCGACCACTCCAAAACCGAGTTCGGGAAACACGAACCCGATGTGGATACCGATGGAGGAGATCGCAGGAATCAACACGTCCAGGCGGTCGACTACGGGAAGATCAGCACCATGGTCGCCAAGCACGGAACCTACTCGGGCTGCGGCTGTCTGACCGTCCATCGCAACGATGATGTTTACGCCCCGGTCCTTCCACGAGTTGATGGCCCCCGCTATGGACTCCGGATCACCCGGGACTCCATCGAGCGATCGAATCTCGTAACCCTCATCTCCCGGTCCGGTCGGCTGCGGAGGAGCATCGATGAGTCGACTGGCTATGAGGTCGGTATCGAGTGGGAGATAGAGTGGTGGATGAGCGCCACCTTCTGGACCATCTGAGCCCCACGTGTCTGCAAGCGCCGCAGCGAGCTCGGCTTCCTCGCCGATCAGAGCGTCAGCCCTAGCCTTGCAGCGCACCTGATCGAACAGGAATACCGGCGCATCCGTCTCATCGAGGATCGTGCAAGATGGTGCAAGCCACGGTAACCACGACTCCATCCCTTGGAAGGAGATTCCGTCAGCGATCCTATCCCACGTGTCTGCGGCCCAGGGGGCATCTTCTGACAGCTCCCTCGCTCGTTTGGCGAGTTCGGAGTCGAGAATCACCTCGCGGGCGGGATGGATCGAAACCGACTCAACGGCCTCCTCTGAGCGTTGAGTAGCGGCGGAGAACCAACGGATATCGTCGAGGCTGTCACCCCAGAAGTCGAATCTGTATGGGTTGTCTGCGGTCGGGGGGAACACGTCGATGATTCCACCTCTGACCGCCATCTCTCCTCGCGCTTCGGCACGGTCGACTCTCGTGTACCCGAGCCTCACAAGCTTGGCCACGATCTCAGAGAAGTCGTAGGACTCTCCCTGATCGAGAACAATCGGTTCCACTGGGGTCGGCGAGAGTCGCTGGATCACGGCCCGGACCGATCCAACGACTACGACGGGATCACGTTGGGTAAGACGGTATCGGGCTTCAACGCGGGCAGCCATCGTCACGACGTTCGGCGAGACATGTTCAAAGGGCAGCGTTTCCCACGCTGGGAGCTGGATCACCTCGTCCGTGAAGATCGAGACGTCCTCGACGAGGTCCTCCGCTTCACGCTCGCCTGCGACGACCGCGAGGATCGGTCGACCGAGCCGTTTCGCCGTTGCAGCAACGACATAGGCGCGCGCGGACGGCGCAACGACCACTCGACCGGGGAGGGGTGGATCGAGGTCGCGACGCCAGCGATCGAGGAGAACGCTGAGTGGAGCCACTGCTCGCAGGCTACAGGTAACAGGCGATAGGTGTCATGTGTCGGGTGGTGGTTTCTCTTCGTTGTGTACGGCGGTGTGGTGTTTTCGGCAGAGGGGTGTCAGGTTGGGGAGGTTGGTGTCTCCTCCGTGTGCCCAGTGGATGATGTGGTGGATGTCGC
>BTQL01000042.1:0-20420 GCA_036985855.1 Acidimicrobiia bacterium
AGAGCTTGGCGCCACGGCGAGTGAGTTGCAGTGGATGGTCGACGGGTACGTGCTCGTGTTCGCCGGACTCTTGCTCACGATGGGGGCACTCGGCGACCGATTCGGGCGCAGGCTCGCACTGAATGCCGGTCTGCTCGTCTTCGGCGCCGCATCTATCTTCGCTGCGTTCGCTGGATCGTCGGCGGCGTTGATCGCGGCGAGGTCGCTCATGGGTGTGGGTGGAGCGTTGATCATGCCTGCAACGCTGTCCATCATCACCAACATCTTCACCGGGGAAGAGCGAGGTAGAGCGATCGCTATCTGGGCAGCAGTCGCGGGTCTCGGGATCGTCATCGGCCCCACACTTGGTGGCTGGCTGTTGCAACACTTCTGGTGGGGCTCGGTCTTCATCGTCAACGTCTTCATCGTCGCCGCAGCTCTTCTGCTTGGATTCTTCTTCGTACCCGAGTCGAAGGACCCGAAAGCAACACCGCTCGATCCGGTCGGCGCCATCCTGTCGATAGCGGGACTCGGTGTACTCGTGTACGCCATCATCGAAGCTCCTTCGAAGGGTTGGACCGATGCCGTTGTGCTCGGAGCGTTTGCCCTTTCGGTCGTGCTTCTCGGTGCGTTTTTCTTGTGGGAACGCCGCACCGATAACCCGATGCTTCGCCTCGAGTTCTTCAGAAACCCCCGGTTCAGTGCAGCCAGCGGTGCGATCTTTCTCGTATTCTTCGCGCTGTTCGGCACGGTGTTCCTGCTGACCCAGCACCTCCAGTTCGTGCTCAGGTTCACACCTCTCGAAGCCGGTATCCGGATCCTGCCTCTTGCCACCATCGTCATCGCTGCTCCTTTGTCCGCACGGTTCGTCGAGAAGATCGGTTCGAAGATCGTGGTCGCATCGGGCCTCGGGATCGTCGCACTCGCGATGGGGTGGCTTGCATTGGTCGACGTCGACTCCGGGTACAGCCACGTTGCGTGGTCGCTGGCAGCTCTCGGCGTCGGGATGGGGCTCGCCATGGCCCCCGCTACAGAGTCCATCATGGGGTCGCTTCCGCTGAGCAAAGCAGGCGTTGGGTCTGCCATGAATGACACCACCCGTCAGGTAGGAGGTGCCCTCGGGGTGGCCATCCTCGGAAGCCTCCTCACGTCATCGTACGGGACTGCCATGGAGCCTGTGGTGAGGACCTTGCCCGCCCAGGCGGCCGCGCTCGCTGGTGACTCCATCGGTGGAGCGCTCGCCGTCGCGAGCAGGATCGGCGATGCCGGCGCTCCGCTCATCGCTGCAGCGAACGAAGCGTTCATAGGCGGTATGTCTACCGCCGTGTGGGTCGCGGCAGGCGTAGCGCTCGCCGGAGCGGTCGTCACTGCGCTGTTCCTTCCGGCAAAGGAGCTTCATCCCTCCGACGATCGAGCGATGAGCGACGATGTCGACGTCGAGACGGAGACAGCGGAGTCATGACGAGGTCGGCAGGTCGTCCGAGGGATCCATCGGTCGACGCACGGGTGATCAAAGCTGCCCTCGACGCCATCAACGAAGAGGGAATGGCCGGTCTGAGCATCGATGCGATCGCAGCTCGGGCCGGTGTGAGCAAGGCGACGATCTACCGTCGCTGGAGCTCCAAGGATGAGCTTGTTGTCGACGCGATCGCGAGCCTCTCGGGTGTGGTCGGCGCCGTGACCACCGGTGATGTTCGAACCGACCTCGTCGCGGTCGTCAGCGATCTTCGGAGATTCTTCTGTGACACCACGGCAGGGGAGGTTTTCCCCTGGCTGGCTGGGGAGATTGCGAGCCAGAGCGCCCTCGGTCTCCGGTACGGAGCCGCGGTAATGGTTCCCAAGCGGGCGCTCGTGGCGGGGATCATCTCCGATGGCATTGAACGCGGCGACCTGCGTCCGGACATCGATGTGGCAACCGTGGTCGATCTGATCATCGGTCCGGTCATAGCGAGGCGGCTCATGGGCAATCTCGCGAACTCTCCCGAATCATGGCCCGACGACCTCATCGACAGCCTGCTCATCGGCTGGTCCGCATGAGTACGCATCCGCACGCCGTACCACCTTGGACTCGCTGGAACCACATCTGCACCCTCTCCACGCTGAGCGCCCCGGTAGCACTGGTATTCGGTCTGCCCACCACTTGAATCCAGCGCCGGTCGTTCCGTCTCGTACGCCAGGGAACTCTTGGAAACATTCACGACAGCATGAACAAGCGATGGGGTGGAGGACTGATGATCAGGGAAAACTGGAGTTCCCGCTCGTAGGCTTGCATCGTGACGAGCATCGGTTCCCTCAACGAGAAACCGCTCCATGCAGCGCTCAAGGAGTGGTACCGCCAGGACGGCGACCAGGTGGAGGTTCCTGTGGAAGGCTTCGTGGTGGATCTGGTTCATGATGGGCTGCTCATAGAGATCCAGACCAGGGGTTTCGCTTCGATGCGTCGGAAATTCGATCGACTGCTGGATTCCCATCCGATGCTGCTGGTGCATCCTGTTGCCGCCGAGAAGTGGATTGTGAAGGTCGACGACGATGGTCGCGAGGTGTCCCGGCGACGATCGCCGAAGCGGGGCATCGCGGCGGATGTGTGCGACGAACTGGTTTCGTTTCCCTCCCTGTTGAGCCATCCCAACTTCACGCTCGAGGTTGCGCTCGTTGAGGAGGAGGAGATTCGTCGGCCCGATGCCAAGAAGGGTTGGCGGCGGGGTGGGTTTGTGATAGTGGAACGGCGGCTTGTCGATGTTCGAGAAACGGTTGAGCTCGGCTCTGCGAACGCGTTGCTGGGGCTGGTTCCTGAAGGTCTGCCGGATCCGTTCACGACCGCCGACCTGGCTGATGGGCTCGGACGATCCCGTCACCTTGCGCAAGAAGTCGCGTACTGCTTACGCGTGTCGGGAGCGGTAGAGACTGTAGGGAGGGACAAGCGGGGGATTCTGTACCAGCTACCCTGACCGGCGGGGTGATGGCAGCGGGTCGGCTGGCCTCAGAACAGATGGGGCAGTCGACCCTGGTGAGGAACTCGTCGGGGGAGCGGGACACGTACCCACGCGGTCGTTGTCCAGCGCCGTGTTGTGGCCTGATGGATGCTCTACGGAAGCCCGTGGCTACGAATCGTTCAGGAATATTCTTGCAACTGGATGTCCTCGTTGGCCAATTCCATTCGTAGGTAGGGTGAGCGCGGGAAGGACCCGCACAGATACGAGGAGCAATCATGAGTCAGTACCTGCTGTCCACCTACGCCAAGAAGGGCGATGTCCGAGAGCCGATGACGCCAGAGGAGATGCAACCAATGATGGAGCGAGTATTCGCTCTCGAAGCCGAAATGAAGGAGACCGGAACGTTCGTCTTCAGTGGCCGACTCCATGACCCGGATGCGGCGACCGTTGTCCGCATGACCGATGGAGATCTGGTCATGACCGACGGGCCATTCGCTGAGTCCAAGGAGCACATCGCAGGGTTCTACATCATCAACGCGGACGACCTCGATGCAGCGCTGGCCTGGGCCGGCAAGGTCGTGGGCGCAATCAACCATCCGATCGAAGTGAGCCCATTCTTCGAGATGCCAGGGGGCTGAGGTGTGACCCGTATCGTCGCGGGCCGCCGGGAAGCGACCGCTATTGAGCGTGTCTTCCGTGAGGCGTACGGCCAAGCTGTTGCGACGTTGGTGCGCGTATACGGAGACATCACCCTCGCTGAAGACGCGGTCCAGGACGCTTTCGTTGTGGCCAGTGACCGGTGGCGGAGCGGAGGCATCCCACCCAACCCGGCGGGGTGGATCGTCACGACCGCACGAAACCGCGCGATCGATGACCACCGCCGCACGGCCAGGGGCCGGGAGCTCCATGGGCAGCTTGGTGCGGTCGCAAGCGCATGGCGTGATCAGGGTGTCGACGACCGGGCAGAGGACGAAATCCTGAGGGACGACCAACTCCGACTCATCTTCACGTGCTGCCATCCGGCGCTGCGGACGGAGCACCAGGTGGCTTTGACGCTGCGACTGCTGGGCGGGCTGAGTGTGGATGAGGTGGCCCGCTCGTTCCTGGTGAGCGAGTCGGCGATGGCGAAGCGTTTGGTACGCACGAAATACAAGATCAAGGCCGCCAAGATTCCCTATCGGGTGCCGGCAGAAGCCGACCTACCCGAGCGACTCCGCCCGGTACTGTCGGTGATGTACCTCATCTACAACACCGGGGTCGACAATCCGGAACGTTCCTCGCTACGCGGCGATGGAATTAGGCTCGCTCGCGCTCTGGTCGAATTGATGCCCGACGAGCCCGAAGCGGCGGGGTTGCTCGCACTCATGCTGCTCAGCGAGTCGCGGATGCCGGCCCGCACAGCCGACGGGGCTCTCGTGCTCCTGCGCGATCAGGATCGGGCCATGTGGAACCGCACGATGATCGAAGAGGCACATGCAATCGTGCGCGCCTGCATTCGTCGCGGCCAACCAGGCTCCTTCCAACTCCAGGCCGCGATCCAAGCCGTGCACTGTGATGCCGACTCATTCGAAGTAACCGACTGGCCCCAGATCGTGGTTCTCTACGATCATCTGTTCTCGATCATGCCCACGCCCGTAGTTGCGCTCAACCGGGCCATCGCCATCGGCGAGGTCGAAGGTCCGGGTGCTGCACTCACTGCGCTCGATGCAATCGGACCCGACCTCGACAACTATCACCTGATGCACGCGGCCCGAGGCACAACATTGCGTCGGCTCGGGCAACGAGATGCAGCGAAGGTCTCCTTCGAACGTGCCGCCCAGCTCGCAGCGACGGAAGCGGACCGGCGGTTTCTCGCGCACCAGATCGAAGAGTTGGCCGAGGACGGCGAGCTCATGTAGCACCAGCAGGACGGGTCGATCGGGCTACCGAACGAAACAAGCGCCGTGGATGTTCGACCCTGAGAGGCACAATGCGACCTCGGAGATCGTGCGACCTGACACCGCCTGACCTCAGAACTCGATGACCTGGCGAAGTGCTTCACCTTTGTGATTGAGGAACGGCGGCTGGATGCTGTTTCGGAGACGGTTGTACTCGGCTCTCCGAGGGCGTTGCTTGGACTGTTACCGGAGGGTCTGCCGGATCCGTTCGCCACCGCCGACCTGGCCGATGGGCTGGGACGGTCCCGCCACCTTGCACAGGAAGTCGCGAATTGCATCCGCGTGTCGGGAGCGGTAGAGGCGGTGGGCAGGGACAAGCGCGGGATTCTGTACGAGCTGCCCTAACGAGGCCCGGCGATGGAATCGGTCAGCCCGCCTCATCTCCGGATGCGGAAGTCGACCCGGTCGATGAGCTCCTCGGGGGAACGGTCTGAGGGTTGTTGAGGTAGATCTCCGTGGGTGGTTCGGCGATCTCGTGACCGTGCCCGGAGGTCCAGCTGGTCAGGGTGTGGCAGGCAGGAGCGATTTCCGCGTAGGGCGCGTTGGTGGTTTACGGTTGTGGCCACGTCGATTGTGAGGTGCGATGACAGAGAACAGTGACGGGGATGGGCGCGAAGTCCTCACGTGGGTCGACTATGGAATCGGGGTGCGTGAACTGGCACGCCAGATCGCGGACGATGGTTTTCGGCCGGACATCATCCTCGGTATCGCACGTGGCGGACTGATCCCGACGGGCTCCCTCGGATACGCCCTTTCCATCAAGAACTGCTACATGATGAACGTCGAGTACTACACCGACGTTGACGAACGGCTCGATGTACCTGTGATCCTGCCGCCCTATCTCGAGCTCGTGGACCTCGAGGATGCTGACATTCTCGTCGTCGACGATGTTGCGGACACCGGCCATACGCTCGCAAAGGTTTACGAATTCGTAGCGCACTCGGTACACACCACGCGAGCAGCGGTTCTCTATGAGAAGTCCAGGTCGGTCATCAAGTGCGACTATGTCTGGCGCCGCACCGATCGGTGGATCAACTTCCCCTGGTCATCCGAACGTCCAATCGTCGCGCCCACATCCCTTGCCGCTGGTAGCGAGGCGTAGCAGCACGCGAGCCTGCATTTCTCCGTGTATCCGGCTGGAGCTTGTTCGCCGTGCCGCTCACGCGTTCTGGCTGGACTTCCGTGAACTCTCGCAGTGTGCTTGTCAGAACTCGATGACCTGGCGAAGTGCTTCGCCGTCGGCGAGACGATCGAGGGCGACGTTGATGTCGTCCAGCGAGATGCGGTGCGAGACGAGCTTGTCTGTGGGGAAGTGTCCCTCCCGGTACAGCTCGATGAAGCGCCCGACATCGCGCGACGTGTCGCACGAACCGAGGTAGCTGCCTCGGACCGTCACGCCGTTGGCAACCAGGGGAGCGAGCTCGAAGTCGTGAGAGACTCCCGGTCCGGGCAGGCCGAGTGTCGTCACCGTGCCGCCCCGCCGCACGAGCCTCATCGCGAGATCGAAACCCTCCAAGGTGCCGGAGGCTTCGATGGCGTGATCGACGCCGTCTGTCGTCTGCTCGGCAACGCGCGCCGCGGTCTGTCCATCCGCCACCAGCACGTCGGTTGCACCGAGCGACGATGCCGCGGCGAGCTTTTCCTCGAGCAGGTCGACCGCAACGATCCGTTTCGCTCCGGCGGTCCTTGCGCCGAGGATGGCAGAGAGTCCGACCGCTCCGAGGCCAACGACCGCCACGGAGTCGTGCTCGCCGATCCCTGCCGTATTGAGCGCGGTCCCTGCGCCACAAAGCACAGCGCACCCGAAGATGCAGGTGTCCCGTGCTGCGAGACCTTGTGGCACCTTCACAGCGGAAGCTTCGGACACGAGGGTGTACTCGGCGAAGGCCGCCACTCCCATGTGATGGTGGATCCTCTCCCCGTCGTGGGTGAGGCGAGTTCCTCCGGTGAGCAGCTCACCCTTTTGGTTTGCCTTCGCACCGACATCGCACAGCCACGGCTCGCCATCGCGGCACCGGACACATTCGCCGCACTGAGGCAGATAGACGAGCACGACGTCGTCCCCTGGTGCGAAGTCTGATTCACTGGATCCGACCGAGGCGACCTTTCCTGCGGCCTCGTGACCGATCACCATCGGCAGAGGCCAAACTCGAGCACCTGTGACCACCGAGAGATCGGATCGGCACAGGCTCGCGGCGCGTACCTCGACGAGCAGCTCACCCGCTGCCGGATCGGGCAGTTCGAGTTCGACGACTTCGAGAGGTCTGGACTCGACGTAGGGTCGAGGGAGACCGCGCTCGCGCAGCACTGCGGCGCGGAAGGTGGTCATAACACGAACACTGGGTTGCGGTCGAGGCCCATCGTCATGCAGTCTGGCACACAAGTCCTGGCATGTTCAACCCTTCCTTTCGTGGCGGACGGGACCCTGGTGAACCTCGGGGCTGAGGACGGCAGACCGCGAGCTGCGCCGAATTCAACGATGTGAAACTCACACCGGAACGTGACACCAAAGCTCAACGGCACGGCTTCAGAGTCGCTCGCTCCGTGAGGTAGGACTCCGAATCTCAGCGATCGTATCGCCGGTTGGTAAGTCCGACATGCGGGAGGACTTCGCTATCAAGCCGTTTGGCGAAGCCTCTCGAGGCCGTCGAGGATGAGATCGAGCCCAAACTCGAACTCGGCCTGGTCGTCGCACCAGCCCAGCGTGGAATCGGGGTCGTCGTGGCTGATCTCAGTAAGCATCTCGACGACATACGGAAGCTGATCGGCCATCTGCTCGAGCATGGCCATGGAGTCCTCTTCACCTTCCTCTTCATTGTCCGGCTCGAACAACTCCTGAGTGAAACCCAGGGCCCGGCTCCCCATGGCATGCATGGTGTGATGGGCCAGATCGTACGAAAAGCCTCCCTCGCGAAAGAGCCCAAGCAGCGAGTCGAAGTATCGCATTATCACCGGGCTCATCGTCGTCCGCGTCTCGATGACACCGGGCGCCCACGGGTGACGCAGCATGACCTCTCTGGCACAGAGAATCCTCTTGCGCACGGCGGACTTCCAGTCGGCTCCATTGGGACGCACATCGATCCCGCTCACAATGGCATCGACGATGCCATCCAGGACGGCTTCTTTGTTGGCCACGTGGTAGTAGAGCGACATAGCCTCGACCCCGAGCTCCTCTGCGAGCCTGCGCATCGTGAGTGACTCGATACCACCTTCATCGGCGACGAGAATGGCGGCGTGCAGTACCCGCTCCTTGCTCAAAGGGACTCGGGCATGTGCACTCGGGTCGGTTCCGGTAGTCATCGGCCATCTCCTCGCTCTAGCATTCTACCGTACAAGGTAAGTTTCGGACAGGATCATCTTTTCTGTTGACAACCTTACGATGTACCGCTACCTTACGTCATACGTTTACAACGTACGAAATCGTACGGACATCAATAGCAGGCATCTCGCCCAACAACGCTATGCACGAATAGCGACTCACCGAGATCGCCGAGGAAGGCACAACGATGTCGCACGCTCTATACCTATTGGGTCGGTTCGCCGCCCGCCGACCGTGGCGCATAATCACAGGATGGCTCGTCGTCTCGGTGCTCGTGATCGGTGCGTCCGGAACATTCGGTGAGGAACTCTCCGACTCGTTCGAGGTTCCGGGGCTCGACTCCCAGAATGCAGTCGATCTGCTGTCTGCCGCTCAGTCGGATAGGGCCGGATTGACTGCGCAGGTGGTAGTGACGCCGCTCGACGGGAGAGTGACCTTTTTCGATTCATCTGATGCGCAGGCTGCTCTGGTTGAGATCCAGGCGGCGGCTGCCGACCTTCCCAACGTGCTTGGCACGAGCGATCCGGCTGGTGCACTGGCGGCAGGACCGGAGACGGCTGCTATCAGCGGATCGATTTCGCCAGACGGCCGGGTCGCGCTCATCCGCATCCAGTATCCGGTGATCGAGGAACTGAGCGTTGACGATCTGGACAATCTCAAGGCGTTCGGTGTCGAGGCCAGTGAGGGTTCGCCGTTGCAGATAGAGTTGAGCGGCGACCTGTTCTTCTCGTTCGAGGAGCCTCAGACGGGCATAGGCGAGATGGTCGGTTTGATCGCCGCGGTCATCATCCTGCTCCTTGCCTTCGGATCGCTCATTGCGATGGGCCTCCCGATCGGGATGGCTCTATTCGGCCTCGGTCTCGGCATCAGCGCGATGTCGCTCATCACCTATCTGATAGACATTCCCAGTTGGGCTCCTCAAATGGCTGCCATGATCGGCCTCGGTGTTGGTATCGACTACGCGCTGTTCCTTGTCACGCGACACCGCGAGTTCCTCGCACGGGGGATGACCGTCGAAGAGTCGGTCGGTCGCTCTGTTGCCACGGCAGGTCAGGCAGTGATCTTCGCCGGTGGCACTGTTGTCATCGCGATCCTCGGTTTGGCCGTTGCTGGGGTTCCGGCCATGACGGCAGCGGGCATTGCCACATCGGTCATCGTCCTGATCATGGTGGTCGCCTCGGTCACCTTGCTTCCCGCGTTTCTGGGTCTTGCAGGGCACTGGATCAACCGGCTCGGATTCCGACGAAACGAACCGGCGGATGGCCAGACGGTGGGCGCGGGATGGCGGCGTTGGGGCGAGCATGTGACGAAGCACGCTTGGGCTTATGCGATCGGTGTCACCGCCTTCCTTCTGGTGCTGGCCGCTCCCGTCTTGGCTCTTCGTTTGGGTTTTCCCGATGACGGCACGCTGCCCGACAGCCGAACTGAACGTCGGGCCTACGATCTCGTTGCGGGTGGTTTCGGTCCCGGTATCAACGGACCGCTCGTCATCGCCGTCGATATCTCGGAGGATCCGAGTGTGGTAGAACCCCTGTTTGTCGCCATCATGGCCGACGAAGGAATCGCCGCCGTGGCGCCACCTGAGGTGAATGTCGAAGCTGGCGTGGCAACACTGCTCGCATTCCCGACCACCTCACCACAGGACGATGCCACTCTCGTCACGGTCAAGCGTTTGCGGACAGAGGTGTTCCCTCTGCTACTGGACGGGAGTCCGGCCAAGGCCCACGTTGGTGGCGCAACAGCGAGCTTCGCCGACATCGGAGACCAGGTCAACAGTCGACTTCCGGCTTTCATCGCAGCGGTGATCTTGCTGTCGTTCCTCTTGCTGACCCTCGTGTTCCGATCGATCCTCGTGCCGCTGAAGGCGGCGCTGCTGAACCTTCTGAGCATCGGTGCAGCCTATGGCGTGCTGGTCATGGTGTTCCAGTGGGGATGGGGCAAAGGACTCATCGGCCTGGAGGCGACCGTACCGATCGTCTCGTTCATCCCCATGTTCATGTTCGCGATCCTCTTCGGTCTCTCGATGGACTACGAGGTGTTCCTGCTCTCCCGTGTGCGCGAGGAATACCTGATCACGGGTGACAACGACGCCTCGGTGATCCACGGCATCGCCACCACGGCCAGGGTCATCACCTCGGCTGCCCTGATCATGATCTCTGTGTTCCTTGGTTTCGTCATGGGAGAGGACCCCATCATCAAGATGATGGGCCTCGGGCTGGCTGTGGCGATCTTCGTCGATGCAACCATCGTTCGAGTGGTCCTGGTGCCTGCGACGATGAAGCTGATGGGCGACGCCAACTGGTGGATCCCGAACTGGCTCGACCGCCTGCTACCCACCATCGACATCGAGGGCGAGGCCGGTTTACCGGAACCCGAGATGGAAGCGGACCCCGACCCCGAAGAAGACCGTGTCGGGGCGCTCGTTTGACACCGCTACCTCGGGGCTGGCCGTCTCGATTGTTCCATGCGGCAAAGTTGAATTACTCGATCCGTCGGTGAGGAATCGCTGGTGCTCAACACCACCCAACTCACGGCGGAGCAGGAGAGTGCGATGAAAGCGATCGTCCAATACAAGTACGGCTCACCCGATGTTCTCGAGCTTCGAGAAGTCGACAAGCCGGTCGTGGGTGACGATGACGTGCTGGTACGAGTTCGCGCAGCTTCAGTGAATCCGTTTGACTGGCATATGATGAGGGGTCGGCCGTATCTTGCGCGGATACAGGCTGGACTGCTCAAGCCGAAACAGCCGATACAGGGCGCCGACATGGCTGGGCAGGTTGTGGCGGTCGGCCGAAACGTGACGCTGTTTCAACCGGGTGATGAGGTATTCGGCGAGTACAAGCGGACCTTCGCCGAGTATGTCTGTGTCCCGGAACACGGAATCGCGCCGAAGCCGACCAATCTGACGTTTGAACAGGCAGCTGCCATACCTCTGGCGGGAATCACCGCCCTCCAGGGTCTTCGTGACAAAGGACAGATCCGGCAGGGGCACAAGGTCCTCATCAATGGTGCGTCGGGAGGTGTCGGCACGTTCGCTGTACAAATTGCCAAGTCTTTCGGAGCTGAAGTGACCGGCGTATGTAGCACGAGGAACGTCGACATGGTCCGATCGATCGGTGCAGACCATGTCATCGATTACACGAAGGAGAACTTCACCGAGCGTGACGAGCGCTATGACCTGATACTCGATCTGGTCAACAGCCACTCGTTGTCGGATTACAAGCGGGTGATGAACAGAAAGGGCGTGTACGTATTGGGCGGATCGGCCCAGATGGGCGATTGGGTCGAGCCTCTGACGGAGGTGTTCAAGGTACTCCTGGCTTCCGTGGTCGGCAGCCAAAAGATGGTCCCGTTGCTGGCAAAGATTCGAAATGAGGACATGATCGTATTGAAGGAGCTCGCGGAGGCTGAAAAGGTGACACCGGTCATCGACAGGCGTTACCCATTGAGTGAGGTCCAAGAAGCTCTCTGGTATCAGGGAGAAGGACACGCCCAGGGAAAGACCGTCATCACCATCTGAGGTGCGTGCCGTCGCGCCGTAGACCCGCGCTCAACTTCGCGACTCGGCGCGGTGTTGAGCAGGACTGATGCCTCGCAGCCGTTTGAACGCGGTACTGAGAGCGAAAGGACTTCCGTACCCCACGCGTCGAGCGACCGCCCCGATCGTCGTGCCCTCCTCGTTGAGGAGGTCGGCTGCCAGAGAGATTCGCCAACCCGTCAGGAAGGTCATCGGTGGCTCCCCAACGAGCTCATGGAACCGCCTTGCCAGCGTTGCGCGAGACACGCCCACTTCAGTGGCGAGGTTCGCAACGGTCCAGGACTTGTCCGGGTTGTTCTGGAGCATTCGCATCGCCGGTCCCACCACCGGATCACCATAGGCCCGGTACCAGGTCGGGACGCCTGCTTCCGGCCGAGCGAACCAGGATCGAAGCACGGCGATGACCAGCAGGTCGAGCAGCCGATCAAGGACGGCCTCCTGGCCCGGCTCCTCCTTGGCGATCTCCTCGTTGAGCAACGTGATGAGGGGAGACCGACGGGCATCGGCAGGGAGAACAATCAGGTCCGGCAGAGATCCCAGGAGACGTTGCCCGACCTCGCTGTGCATCTCGTAGGTGCCGGTGAGCATCACTGTCGAGCCGGTCAGGCTGTTGCCCCAGGTGCGAACCCCGAGATCCATCCTCTGAGAGAGATCCTCGCCGTCGACAGTGGTGCATAGCTGGCCGGGGTGGATGATGACTTGTGGGGGTGTGCCAGGGTCGTCGGCGACCGTGTAGGGATCGGGGCCTCGCACGACTGCAACGTTCCCCGGACCCAAGCGCAGGGCCTCCCCGGTTTCCGGGATGAACCACGCGTCACCCTGCACCACCGCAATGAGCGTCAGCGGTGCCTCGTCCTCGATCCGCAGGGACCACGGTGGGTCGAGAACGGATCGAAGGAGGAAGGCTCCCCGAGCCCTCGGGCCGTCCAGCAGTCCAACAAGTGCATCCATGCCGGGAAGTTTAGACGATAAGACATGAAAATACAACTTTGAACTATGGACAGTCTCGTCACATTGACCTAGTTTGGCATCGAATCCACAACAACCCGTAGGAGGGTGACATGAATGAAACACACGAGATTACAGAACGACCGGTCCTCGTGCTGGGTGCAAACGGCAAGACGGGTCGTCGCGTCGTTGAACGACTCACGGACAAAGGGGTTCCGGTACGAGCTGTCTCGAGGTCGACCGATCCGCGGTTCGACTGGGAAGATCCCGAGACGTGGAGTCAGGTCCTGAGCGGCGTTCGCTCCGCGTACATCACGTTCCAGCCGGACCTGGCGGTGCCGGGTGCCGGTGATGCGATCCGTTCCTTCAGCGAGCTGGCGGTTTCGAGCGGTGCTGATCGTCTCGTATTGCTTTCGGGCCGAGGAGAGCCCGAGGCTCAGGCCTGTGAACGGATCGTGCAGGAGGCAGGAGCCGATTGGACGATCCTGCGATCCAGCTGGTTCAGCCAGAACTGGAGTGAGAGTTTCCTGCTTGGGCCCATCCTCGGTGGCCATGTGGCGATGCCCCCTGGGCAGATACCAGAGCCGTTCACGGACGCCGACGACATAGCTGACGTCGCGGTTGCTGCGCTCACCCAAGACGGTCACGACGGCCAGATCTACGAACTGACCGGCCCGAGGATGCTGACGTTTGCGGAAGCAGTCGCTGACATCTCGACCGCAACCGGCCGCGAGATCCACTACCACCAGATGTCACTGGATCGGTATCTGGAGGGTCTGGCGGACCAGGGCATCCCTGCCGACTACATCGGACTCCTCGAGTACCTGTTCACCACCGTCCTTGACGGGCGCAACGCACATCTCACCAACGGAGTGCAACGTGCGCTGGGACGAGAGCCCAAAGACTTCGCCCAGTTCGCAGCCGCAACCGCTACCACGGGCATCTGGAACGTACCGGACGAGGGGAGTAGCCCGTGATCGACGGGTACCTCGACCTCCTGGTCATTGCGGGTGCTGTTGGTGCCGGCCTCAATGCCGGGGTGTTCTATGCGTTCTCGACGTTCGTGATGCAAGCTCTCGGCAGGCTCCCATCGAGGACCGCGGTGGAGGCCATGCAGGCGATAAACATCGAGGCGCCCAGACCCGGGTTCATGGTGGTTTTCATGGGTACGGCGGTTGTATCCGTGATCCTCGTGATCTCGGCGTTCGGTCGCCTTGACGAGTCCCAGGGTGTCTACCAAGTTGTTGGATCCGGGTTGTATCTCGCCGGGTTCGTGGTTACCGGTATGTATCACGTTCCTCGCAACAACGCCCTGGCTCAATTGGATCCGGGCTCTGACGAGGCGTCGAACGCGTGGAACGTATACCTACCCACATGGACACGCTGGAACCACGTTCGCACGCTCACCTCGCTGAGCGCCTCGGTGATATTGATACTGAGCCTGCTCGTCGTCTGAGGACGCGAGCGAGACCGGTCCCGGTCCGTCATACACACCACCAAGCCCCGTTCTCTGCTGATTCTCCTCGGCGCGGATGGCAAGACTGCTCGGGATACCCTGCCGCCCGTCGAAAGTGAGAGACGAGCCGATTCCGTCGTTTCGATCACGGCCCTCGTCATAGTGTCCATCCCATCCTGGCGATCTATGGTGTGGCTCGGAAGTACTTCAGAAGGCGACTGACGGAAGTGGTGGTTCGGACGTGACGGTACATGATGGCTCGGGGCGCGCCGTTGACTTCCAGGACTCTTGCGATCTCGCGCAGATTGCTCGTTTGTGGAATTCGGCTGCCGGCTCGGAACTAGCGATGAGCCAGCGGATGGTGAGATACCACGCGGAGCCGGCAGAAGGTGTCTGGCAGTCCGGCCGCTTCACCGAGTCCGACGGCCGTCTGGTGGGTATGGTTTGGATTACCGCCGCTCGGCGACTCAATCGAGACCACGGCTTGTCTGGCTTCGTCGAGATGCTCTGCGTTGTTCCCGAGTATCAGGGCCGTGGGATCGGGACTCAGCTCTTGGGGTGGGCCGAGGAAATGTTGACGGACCAAGACTGTGAACGCGTCGTGTTGGGAGGCGGATTCCGCTGGTCACTCGACGCCGTGCCTCTCGAATTGGGAAGTGTGGGCTATTTTGCCAACCGCGGTTACATGGAGGGTGTGGCTGTGTGGGACGTGGTGCGAGATCTCACCGGCTTTGAAGCCGACCGCGAGATCGGAGAGCACGACGCCTCGATAGTCGCGGCGACCGAGTCCGACGTAGAAGAGTTGTTGGAGTTCCTCAGCTCCACGTTTCCGCGTTGGGCGATGAGGTTGTCGGACCACCGCGAGGCTCAGGGTCGTCTGTCGGATTATCTGGTTCTCCGTTTGGATGGCGAGCTGGTGGGTTTTTGCGCCCTGACCTTCGAGGACTCTCGCGTGCCGCTCGAGAGACTCCTGGGCTCTCCGCTTCCACGACCCTGGGGCGAATTGGGACCGATCGGTCTTTCAGAATTTGTTCGTGGCCGTGGCCTCGGGGGATTGCTTCTTCGCGAGGGGCTGGCCGCCCTCCGTAGCAGGGGGGTGCGAGGCTGCCGGATCTGCTACACACCTCTGCCAGGTTTCTACGAGTCGGCTGGTTTCCAACGTGAACGCGAGTTCGCATCGATGGCGAAAGATCTCAGCCCATCATGAAGGCCATCAGCGAGTTCGATCTCCTCCCAGCTGTGAAGAACCTCGTCCAAGGTGATGGATCCTTCATCTTCAAAGACGGCGCGGTGGTAGCGGTTGTCTCTGATTCGATTGCCGACGTATGGCCGGTTGCTCTGCGTCTACGTGGGACTCTGTTGCATACCCTCGGTGTGCGCGTCGAGGTCGTCGCGGGGAACGGAGTGTCATTCCCGGATGTGCTTCTTGACGTCGGTCGAGAGGTTCCCGGTGTTCCGGACGACCAGGGCTATGCACTGAGGATCGAGCAGGATCGAATCACAGTGCGGGCGGCATCCGGCCGAGGGTTGCACCATGGACTGTCCACGCTCGTCCAGATTGTGGCCGACAGCGGCCGCACTGTTCCGTGTCTGGACATTCTGGACTGGCCTGAGTTCGAGGTCAGGGGGGTCCTGCTAGATGTAAGTCGCGACCGGGTTCCGAATATGGAGACGCTCTTTCGGCTGATCGACGAGCTTGCGTCTTTCAAGGTGAACCAGCTCCATCTCTATACAGAACATACGTTTGGGTATCTTCGGCATCCGGAAGTCTGGGCCAACGCCTCTCCGATAACAGCCGAGGAAATGATTGCACTCGACCGGTACTGCCGCGACCGATATGTGGAACTCGTGCCGTGCCAAGCCACCCTCGGCCACATGCATCGATGGCTTCGCCACCGAGAGTATGCGCACCTCGCCGAGGTGGAAAGGACTGACCCGCCGCTGTTGTGGGGGTCGTTCCCTTTCTCACTTGCCGCAGTCGATCCCGAATCGGTCGAGCTTGTCCGATCGTTGTACGACGAATTGCTCCCTTGTTTCACGAGTCCTCTCGTCAATGCGTGTCTCGACGAGGCACAGCACGGCGGCTTGGGGCGCAGCCGGGCGGCGATTGAAGAGCGAGGCGCCGGAACGGTGTATCTCGAATATGTGACGAAGATCGCCGAAGATCTCGCTTCCCGCAACCGCCGGATGCTCATGTGGGCGGATGTACTTGCTACACACCCGCATGTGATCCCGGATCTGCCGGACGGCGTAACAGCCCTTGTGTGGGGTTATATCGGCTCGGACGAACCGTTCGCAACCCAGGGCGCGTTGTTCGCCGAGGCGGGTGTGCCGTTCTACGTGTGCCCCGGAACGTGGTCGGGAGGTACCGTTGTTGGAGCAAGCGACCGGACGCTGGCAAACCAGAACGGAGCAGCGCGACACGGATCGAAGTTCGGAGCGGTCGGGTATCTCGTCAACGACTGGGGTCGATTGCAAAACGGCACGATTCAGCCCCTGCCGATCAGTCGATTCTGGTTGGGCGTCGGGGCCGGGTTCGGCTGGGCGGGACCAGATGCGTCGACGTCCAACGTTCCACAAACCGTGGGGAGGCGAGTATTCGGAGATCGCACCGGTGCGGCCGGGTCGATCCTCTACGAAATAGGCAACCTGTATCAACGGTTCCCGATCGGGCCCTACAACGCATCGTTTCTGTTCGAGGCCCTGAGAGAACCGCTCGAGTCGTTGCGGGGCTTGGGGGAAGTCCCCGAGGAAACCCTGAACAGGACCATCGCGGATCTCGCAGACCTCGAAGGGCGGCTGGCGCTTGCCGCATTTGAGGGACAAGACGCGGTTCTGGTCAAACAAGAGATGCAGCTTGCTATTCACCTGGCCGTCCACGCCTGTCATCGCGGTCTCCTCGCCCACAGATACGAATCAGCCCCTAGTTCAGACCTGATGAGCGCGGAGCTGGAGCAGTTGATCCGCGAGTTCGTGGATGTATGGTCTGCGAGATTCAGACCGGGTGGGTTGGCTGGGACGGTCGCACGGTTTGGTCGGCTCGGCGAGGAATATCGCGGCAGCGAATGAGCCAAGGTTGCTCGACAAAGGGTTACGTGAACCGGCGTCCAGGCACCTGAAGCGGGGCGATGCGGTACACCACCCGAGAGTCGATTTTTGTCTTTTCGCTCACGCCGGCCGCGCTGCGCTCAAGTCGGCATGGACCAGCTATGAAATTGCTGCGGCTGCGTGCGACGAGATGCTCGTGGACGGCGGCCTATGATCGTGGCATGTGGCTAAGACCATCCGCCGGACGACACGGTCCTATGCGCCCGCTACCGGGTCGGAGGAGGGTCCAGTGAGCGACCGACAACCCGTAGAACGCGTCCTCAAGCAGGTGACACGTCAGCCGCTGCATCGACAGGTGCAGGAGGCCATCAAGAGCTACATCGTGAACAACAGCTTGGCTGCGGGAGATCAACTTCCCCCAGAGGGCCAACTGGCAGAACTGCTGGGCATCAGCCGCAATTCCGTGCGGGAGGGGGTCAAGGCACTCGAGGTCCAGGGGATCATCGAGGCCAGGGTGGGTGCAGGCCTCTTCGTGCGCTCATTCAGCTTTGATCCGATCCTCGACAATTTGCCATACAGCCTTCTCGTGGACCTCGAGTCGGTTGGTGACCTGCTCGATCTGCGAGAGGTACTCGATCTCGGTGCTGTGGATCACCTGATCCAGCATGTGACCCCCGGCCAGCTCGCTGCCCTCGACTCGATCGTGGAGAAGTGGAGGATCGCAGCAGGGGAGGGTTCGTACCCAGCCGAGCTGGATCGTGATTTTCACCAGCAGATGTATGCGGAGCTTGGCAATCCGCTGCTCGGAAAACTCGCCGGTCTTTTCTGGGACGCGTTCCAGCAGGTCAACGACCGAGCAGACCTCCCCGACAATAGCGATCCCGCCGAAACGCTGCGCCTCCATGAGGAGATTCTCGATGCGATGAGGGCTCAAGACGCCGCGGGGCTACGTGAAGCGATTGGTCACCACTACCCCGGTATCTGGTCCAAACTCGAGTAAGCGATGCAAGGCCGCCGAGTAGCCGCGCCGACCGTTGGTTGCCCGGGTCAGACGGCGGGTGCGCTCGGGGCCGAGAGTGACCCTCTTGCACTCTGCTGCTCGATCTCGCGCATCGCCGTGCGGACGTTCAGCGCACGGACCAATAGCGCACCGATGACGGCGTCATGGGTCTGTCCACAGGAGAACACCACCGCGGTGGCTGCCAGCGAGTCGTACTCGATACCCGCTAGCTTGGCGAGTCCCCGCGCCACAGTCGCCGTCCGCTGACCTCGTCCCTCTTGTGGTCCATTGGCGGTTACTTCGTATGCGCCGAATCCGGAGGGAACAACAGTGATCGTTCGGTCCGTCTTCTTGTCGAAAATCGACAACGACCTCGGTCGAACATCGTCCCCGAACTCGAGGCGTGTCGCTTCCAGGAACATTCGGCAGCTCGCCGGCAGGTGCTCGCTGTCACACGAAAAGCGCACGGTATCCACGGCGACGCGATCCATTTCCCCGATCGTCCCCAAAGTCGCCGAGACGAAAGCGATCCGGTCCCTGGCGCCGTCGCGTCGGTTGTAGGTGTGAACCACGAACCGCGTCCCATCTTGGAGGTCCTGTGCGTATAGGCCAATGCTGATGCCGTGGAACAGCGGGTCGTTCGCCACCAGCTCGACCCGGCGACCGATGTCGACTATATGTGACGCGCCCATGACCCTCCTCAGGAACTCGCGAACACTATCGCGGCATGCGCTTCTTCCAACGTCCGTTGCCGCCATCGTTCGGTGTTCTCGACGTCGTTGAAGGTGTAGATGTGTAGCCCCTCGATCCCTGCGGCGGATCCGAGGACGCCGGGTAACACTCGCCGTAGAAGATTCTCAGGGGCATAACCGCCGGGTTTCAGCAAGTTGCTCGAGGAGCCACCGCTCTTCGCAAGGAAACGCACTGAATCTCCGACGCCGATCTTCGCCGAGATCGAAATGAGCCTACGGATACGAGCGGCTCCAGGAATGCCGATGCGGATAGGAAGGTCGATTCCCGCGGCGCGTACCGTTCCGATCCACTTCTCGATGGCGATCGGGTCGAAGCACATTTGCGTCGTGATGTACGAGGCGTGGGGTTGTTTCGTCCTGAGTGCCGCGAGAAGTGCCGAGTCCGAGATACTTGGATGACCTTCCGGGTAGCCACCGATCCCGATCTGATTCAAACCATGGTCGATCGTTTCGAGGTCGTGGAGGAGTTCCACGCTGTCGAAGTAACCAAGAGGATCCTCCGTATCACCGGCCATCACGAACGCGTGGTCTATGCCGTTGGTCTCGCATTGGCTCACGATGTCGATGAGGTGGTGCTTGTCCCTGATCATCCGAGCCGAAAGATGAGGTGCAACATCGAAGCCGAGATCGGACAGGGCGATGGCGAGCTCAATCGTTGCGGTGAGGCCTTTTGCCGGCGATGCCGTGACCGACACCTGGGCACCGTCGGGAAGGTACTCGGCTTGGTCGAGCGCGTTGTTCAGCGGGATGAGTTCGAATCTTGGCGTCTCCAAGAGCGCGATCAGGTTTGTGTTGTCGGAGTCTGCCGCCTGAAGGCGTGATGGCGGAGGGTGATTCATGAGGAGAGTCTACCACACAATCATAGTATTATAGGATAGGTGAGAGACGGATTGAACCACTGAACCGGCCGGTCAGTTGACCCGGTTCAACAGCGGTTCTCCCGATCTGAGGCGACGGCAATTCTCGGTAGCGACCCTCAGGCTCCGCTCAAGCGTCTCACGGGTCTGCCAGGCAACGTGAGGAGTGAGTACGACGTTCTTCAAGTCGAGGATGGGGTCACGTGGAGGGACGGGCTCAGCGGTGAATACATCGAGACCTGCAGCAGCAAGCCGTTCGCTGCTGAGCGCCTCGACGAGGGCAGGCTGATCTACAAGCTCGCCGCGGGCAGTGTTGATCAAGATGGCATCTGGCTTCATGAGTGCCAGTGCATCACGGTCGAGAAGTCCGACGGTGTTGTCGCTCAGGGGCAGATGGAGCGAGACGATGTCGGATTGGCCCAGTAGCTGACGTAGGTTGCGCCACTCGGCGACGGCTTCATCTCTGGGCGCGGTCGCCGTGTAGAGGACACGTGCGCCAAACGCCAACAGGATCGGAGCCAGGATCTTGGCCACGGCGCCGTAGCCCACCAGCCCGACGGTCCGACCGGACAGCTCGGAACACCTCTCTGGCACCTCGGGAGAGAGATCCCACCCCTTGCCCAGAACGGTCTGATCATGAATCCAGGTGAGTT
>BTQL01000043.1:0-20066 GCA_036985855.1 Acidimicrobiia bacterium
CCGGAATCGGTCCTTTGGAACACCCGGATACATTCTGTCGATCTGGTCATCGTCCATTGGGGCGTGCGTGCCGAGCGCTGGGAGGACATCAGTGAGCGCGTCTCCGTAGAAGTCGTATACAAAACCGGTGAGCGTTCCTGCTCGTGAGGCCAACCTCGTGTAGTCGGGAGGCACGACCAGAACACGCTCTCGGTTTCCAAGCTCTCTGAGAACCGTGTGGAGAGCATCGCGCATGTCATCATCGGAGATGACCTCATCAACGCCACCGCGCCCATAGAAGATCGTCATAGGTGCATCGGGGCCCGTTGGGATCCGTTGGGAATCGGCGCAGTCCCTGTCGAAGTCATCACGTCCAAACAGTAGTGTGTGGTTGACCGGTCAGCCAACCACGGCGTAGCGGCGTCGATTCGGTACATCACAACAAGGCCGTGAAGATGAAATCGATGTCGAGAAGCTACAGCTGCGCCCGGATCGGAAGAAGCGATACATGACAAACGGTTCAAGGCAAGTGCCCTCACCCGAGCACGGCTTCGTAGTGATCAACGGACTCCGCCTCCACTACCTCGACTTCGGCGGTGAAGGAAAGCCTTTGATACTCCTCCACGGAGTCACCAGCCATGCCTGGGTGTGGCGGGACCTCGCTCCGCAGCTGACTCATCGACGACTGGTCGCCCCTGACTCCCGGGGGCATGGGGACAGCCAATGGTCGGCCGACCAAAACTACGCGACCGAGGATCTCGCGTCGGACGTGATCGCGTTCATCGACGTGATGGACCTTGGTTGCGTTGACATCGTGGGAGGGTCATGGGGCGGCCTCGTTGGTCTCGAGGTCGCGTCGCGAATACCTGACCTCGTTGACAGCCTCACGATGGTCGACATTCCCCCGTCATTCCCCGAATCCACATCGGAATTCCAGATCGATCCCAGTAGTTACGCAAGCCACACTGAAACGGTCGCCTATCTCAGAGACGCAGATGAGTACATGGATGAAGGGATCGCCGAGGCGGTAGCCGCTCTGGGAGTCAGGCCGGGAACAAGCGGACGGTTGTACAGCAAACATGACGACTACTTCCGCGAGCATCGGCCACATCGCAGTGATGACTACTGGGCACAGCTCGAATCGTTGCGAATGCCACTCCTGATCGTGCGCGCCGAGAACAGCACGCATCTCTCGGTCTCGGTCGCAGCGCGCATGTTGTCGGTCGCCCACAACGGACGACTCGTCACGATATCGAATACTGGGCACAGAATCCCGACGGACAATCCCGCCGCCTTCGGATCGGCGCTGCGAGATTTCCTTGGCACATGAGAACCTCCCCGGGCAGGTCGCTCCCACGGCGATCGTCCGACTGAGAGGGGCTGCTACAGTCTCGATCATGCAAACAAGTGTCGTGTTCTGCGTGATGTGGAACAGCCGTGGGCCATGCCGGCAGCCCGTCCTCGCCCAGCCATGCGGTGACCCTTCGTACAGACCCGAGTGATGGCCGGCATAACAAAGGCTGATCCCCTACTCACCGAACAGCTCGATGCTGAGTTGAAGTCCCTCCAGTCCGTTGTCGTAGCATTCTCCGGCGGGGTTGATTCAGCACTCCTGGCATACGCAACGCTCAACGCCCTCGGATCCGATCGGATGCTGGCGGTAACAGCCGACTCCGAATCGTTCGCATCGGGCGAACTCGCCCACTGCGAAGAACTCGCGAGAACATGGGGCATGCCGTGGCATGCAGTGAACACAGACGAGCTCGCCAACCCCGACTACGTCGCCAATGACGGCAACCGGTGCTTCTGGTGCAAGGACGCGTTGATGGACGCTCTCGCGCCGCTGGCCGCTGAGCGAGGGGGAGTCGTCACGCTCGGAGTCAATGTCGATGATCTCGACGACCATCGGCCTGGACAGACATCCGCTCGCAGGCGCGGGGCCAGGTTCCCTCTCGTCGACGCCGGCTTGGACAAGAAGGCGATCCGAGCTCTCGCGCGTAGCTGGGGATTGTCCGTATGGGACCGACCGGCCATGCCTTGTCTGAGCTCCCGAATTCCCTATGGCACACCCGTCACCCTGACCGCTCTCTCTCGTATCGACCGAGGTGAAGCAGCTCTCAGACGTCTCGGATTCAACGACATACGGCTCCGCCACTACGAAGACACGGCCCGGGTCGAGCTTCCGATCGCCGACCTTGACAGAGCCGTCGCACGGCGCGTTTCGATCGTTCAAGCACTCGAGACGCTTGGCTATCGCTACGTCACACTGGATCTCGCGGGCCTGCGATCAGGAAATCTCAACGATGGGTTGGCCGACGATGATCTCTGACGGCGAGCACAAGAGCCACCGCTCGGACATACGACTCGATCTGGATCGGAATCGTCGGATAGGCATTCCCGAGGCCGTGTACGCGGAGGGAAAGACCCCCGACCAGTGTGTGGAGATCGTCACAACGCTCCTGGCAGACAGCGACAGCCCGATCATCGTTACTCGAGCCACATCACGAAACCTTGCGGTGCTCGCACACATGGAACCCACGGCCACGCTTGGCACAACGCTGACATGGCGACACGCGGCTGTCCGCGACGTCACACCGGTGTCTGTGGTCTCCGGCGGCGTCTCGGATCAGCCGACCGTCGACGAGTGCGTAGCGACTCTCACCGCAATGGGGGTTCCCGTGAAGACACACTGCGACGTCGGGGTGGCAGGCCTTCATCGGCTCGTCGACGTGGTGCCGGATCTCGCCGCGGCTGAGGTGGTCGTGGCCGTCGCGGGAATGGAAGCATCACTACCGACCGTGCTTGCGGGCCTGGTGGCGGCACCGATCATTGGCGTACCAACGTCCGCAGGGTACGGCTCGAGTCTTGAAGGGGTTACGGCGATGCTATCGATGCTCGCCTCGTGCGCACCGGGCATCACCATCGTGGGAATCGACAACGGTTACGGCGCGGCATGCGCTGCGTTACGGATCGTGGGTATCGACAGATGACGCGATTCCTTTGGCTCAACCCGTCCTTCGGAATCGCAGGTGACATGCTTCTCGGAGCGCTCCTTGACGCCGGAGCGGACGAGGATTTCGTCCGGGCGGTGTTACATCGGCTCGATGTAGGCGGGTGGGATCTCGAAGTGTCGAGAACGAACCGACGAGGCATGGCCTCACTGAAAGCGAAAGTCATCACCGACAGCACCGTCGATCATCGGCCATGGTCCTCCATAGACACGCTGCTGGCGGAAGGCACACTCCCCGACCAGGTTGCGAGACAGGGTGCAAGGAAAACCTTCGCCGCTCTTGCGAACGTGGAGGCTGCACGACACGGTATCGACCTCGACGATGTTCAGTTCCACGAGGTCGGCGCAATCGACGCCATCGTCGACATCGTGGGAGCCTGGGCAGCGCTGGTGAGCCTCGACATCGATGAGGTCCATTCTTCCCCACCCGGACTTGGCACGGGGACGGTGCAATCTGAACACGGAATACTCGCTCACCCGGCGCCGGCAACGCTGGAACTTCTTCGCGGAATGCCGATAGGGGGACTCGACACACCGATCGAGACGACCACGCCCACGGGCGCAGCGCTTCTGGCAACAATGGTGGATCGCTGGGGACCCGTTCCATCGGGAACGCTTGTCACCAGCGGTTATGGCGCCGGTGACAGCGATCCCACTACGCACGCAAACGTCCTCGGCGTCTCTCTCATCGAAGGCCCTGAGGCGTCGGATGTCTCCGCCGTTCTCATCGAATCGAACGTCGACGATGTGACACCGGAGATCCTTGGCCATCTGATCGATCGAGCGATAGCCGAAGGCGCCGATGACGCATGGTTGGTGCCAATCGTAATGAAGAAGTCGCGTCCGGGCCACCAGATCCGCATACTGTGCTCACCCACCGTCCACGAACGCCTCATCGATCTGATCCTCAGGGAGACCGGAACCCTTGGCCTGCGCAGCCACCCCGTGACCAAGCGAGTGGCGCTCCGGAGCATGGAGAAAGTCGAGATATCCGGCGGGTCCATCCGAATCAAGGTAGGACCGTATGGGGCCAAGCCCGAGTCCGAAGATGTCATCCGTGTGGCAGAAGCCACTGGCGAGACCGTCCGTCAGGTTGCTGCTGAGGCGCTCGCCGCCTGGTCGAGAGATGACCTGCAGAGAAGTGATCTTGAGAGCTGAGCACCTCACCGGCAGCGAGCCTTACTCGTAGCGCCCGATCTCTTCGGCAAGTGGCGTCAACATTTCGAGCTTCCACGGTTCCGTGTGAGGAGCCACAGAACAGGCGGTACTCAATATGTAGCCGCCTCCCGGCTTACCGATCGAGATTCGATCCGTGGCATGAGCAACGACGTCCCGTTCGGTTGTGGCCTGCAGCAACTCGACTGAGTTCATGTTGCCTTTGAGGAACACTTTGTCACCAACCTGGGCCTTTGCATCGGCAAGTTCGACGTTGCCGAGTGGCGGAGGATCAAGCGTGTCGATTCCGGCTGTACCCGTTTCGATCATCAGGTCGAGCCGGTCGCCAATCCCCCCGCAGGTGTGGGTATAGGCAACCACCCCTTGTGCGTGAATCGCGTCGGTCACCCGCTTCTCGTATGGGATCACGAATTCCTTGTACATCTTCGGAGAGAGGAATGGTCCGCCGGCAAAAGGAGATGAGAGGAGCACCGCGTCGCACCCACGTTGTGCCTGAGCAACCGCCCAGGTTATAGCTGGAACCGTGAGCCGCTCGAGCAGCGCATGCGCCTTGACGGGATCCGTCAAGAGACCCATCAGAGCATCCTCGTAGCCGGTTATGAGCATGAGCAGGGTGAATGGGGAGAAGACCTCGCCGTGGACGGACACTTCACCATCGACCAGTTCAAGGACTCTGTCGATCGTGTTGAACATGTATGGCGGCACTTCGGTCATCGGAGCGGCATCGGCCTTACCCAGAGCGAAAGGCATGTGGTACATACACCAGCAGCCTCGAACCAACTCATCGATGCGGTCGAGGTCATCGGGTTCGTCCACCGCGAAGTCGAAAAACTCCTTCCTTCCAGAATCACCGGGGTAATGCTGGGGTGAGTCGTCCCACGGATGGAACGAGATCTCTCCGGTTTCCCATGTCAATTTCTCGCCGTCGTCGGTTTGCTCGATGGAAGCCACGCGATCCAGAAGGTCGTCCGGCCTTCCAGTCATGTCGATGAGGATGCCGTCGAAGCGGTAACGGCGCTGTAGGTCGACGAGCGCCTGTGCGAATGCCTCACTCGAAAAGTACATGACGTGCGGAGGGACATCGGTATTCAACATGTAGTGGCCCCACGACAGCTGACACATCACCGGCACCCGATCCGGAACCTCGTTCCGCATCGCAAGGGCTATGCGCTCTTTACCGTTCATGATTCTGCTCCCTCTGCATCTCGTGATTCTCCTGTCTTCATCGCTCTCTGGCATGTTGATACAGCCGAGACACGGGAACGGGCTGTGATCGGCATGATCTCGGCGAACGGGGGCGCGAAGACCGATCGTGGTGTTGACGAGCATGGCAAGTGCGTAGCGGTGTCACTGTTCCTTCCTCTTGCGCCTAGCACGACGATGGACCACCCCGGCTGCGGGTAGCTCAACAACCGATTCCAGTTCGTCGAATCGGTCGGTGCTGTGGGGGATTCCCATGGCTTCGACGAAGTGATCCTGGAAGTGGGGTTCGACGGCAGTCTCGACTTTGTGAACTTCTCGTACGACTTGTTCGATCTCCCTGCGGGCCGCACTGCTGAGGAGGGCCATCATTGCCCCGGTTCCTGCGGCGTTGCCTGCGGCCGACACTCGGTCGAGGTCGCAGTCAGGAATCATGCCCAGGATCATCGCGTATTTGGTGTCGATGTAGCTGCCGAAGGCGCCAGCGAGGCGGATTTCGTCGACCCGACGGACGCCCAGTTCGTCCATGAGCAAGCGGCACCCTGCGTAGAGGGCTGCCTTGGCGAGTTGGATCGCTCGAACATCGTTTTGAGTTATGTGGATGGGGCGCTCATGCAGCAGGTAGGAAGTCGTGCGGCCGTCCGCTATGAGGCGTGGATTGTCGCCCCCCCGGATGGAGCCGTCCGTCGCGATTACCCCTGCCAGGAACAGTTCAGCGATGACCTCGATGATCCCCGACCCACAGATACCGGTGACTTCCGGCGCCAGCTCCGCGAATCCTGGATCATCGGACCACAGGTCACAGCCAATGACCTTGTACCGGGGTTCGAGCGTGTCGCTGTCGATGCGAACGCGCTCGATCGCTCCCACGGCGGCTCGTTGACCGCTGGAGATCTGGGCGCCTTCGAATGCGGGTCCGGTAGGGCTCGAAGCGGCAAGCAGTCTGTTCTTGCTCCCGAGCACGATTTCGGCATTGGTACCGATGTCGACGAGTAGCTGCACGGCCTCTCCGTGTTGGGGACCTTCCGACAGGATCGCCGCGGCGGCGTCGGCTCCCACGTGTCCGGCAATGCACGGCAGCACATACACGCGCGCACCGGGATTGACATCGAGGCCCAACTCAATGGCCTTGGTACAGACGGCACCGTCGGTGGCCAATACGAAGGGAGCGGTTCCGAGCGGGGTCGGGTCGAAACCGAGTGCCAGGTGGTGCATGATCGGGTTGCCGACGAGGGTCAGCTCGAGCACGTCGCCACGCTCGCCGCCGGCAGCCTCGACAAGCTCCCCTATCAGTTCATCGAGAGCCTGCCGAACGACCAGAGTCAGACGCTCTGCACCGTTTTCGTTGAGCATGACGTAGCTGACTCGGCTCATGAGGTCCTCACCGAATCGAACCTGTGGATTCATGACCCCCGCCGACGCCAGCATCTCACCTGTGGCGAGGTCGCATAGATGCCCGGCAATCGTCGTTGAGCCGACATCGAACGCCACACCCCAGGCCCGATCCCAAAACCCGGACCGTACCGCGGTGACTCGGGAGCCCCCGTGCACTGCAACGGTCACCGCGCGGTGTCCTGCCAGCAAGACCGCGTGCAATGAACCGGTGACGTGGAGATCGAATCGTAGGTCGGTGAGTTGCCACTCTCGCAGCAGCGCTTCGGCCAAACGTTCCCGTTCACCGGCGGGATCGTCCAGTGTCGGCACATCCACCTCCACGTAGTACAGCCGCACCACCGGATCGATCGCGATGTCAGGAGTTCCAGTGCGTTTTCGTATGACCTGGTGGTGTACCCGGCTGTCGGGTGGTATTTCTATCACGACACTCGAGAGAATGCGGGCCGCGCATCCCAGCCGGCGATCTGTCGCAAGCGATCGTTTGCTTCGATACCTCTGTTCGGTTTCACCAGGCTCGCTCAAACCGGGCCCGTCTATGCCTGGGGCACTGCCGACTTCGATCTGGCAGCGACCGCAGATGCCGCGGCCGCCGCATACGCTGGCGAGATCGAGGCCTGCTTCCCTCGCGGCATCGAGGACAGTGGATCCCACGGCGACGGTGTGACGTACGCCAGACGGTGCGAACACGACGCTTGCTGTTTCGGTCACTGACTTGGTGTGCGGCGCCGGCTTGTGCGTCGCCTGGCCGTTTCGCTCCCTGTCGTGTCACGGTTGGCCGAGATCCAGCGTGCACAGTGTTCGTCGTGTCCCGAGAGCACATCCGCCGCCATCACTGTTGCGCGAACCTGGCTTTCGAGCGGATTGGTTATCGCTGATGTCAGGCCACTGGCGATCGCCATGGCAAGGAAGGCCGAGTCTATTCCGTGACGGTTTGGAAGACCGAAACTGATGTTCGAAGCGCCACAGGTGGTGTTGACCCCTAATTCCTCACGGAGTCGCCGAACGAAGTAGAGCACCTGGCGGCCGGCGGTTCCCATTGCCCCTACGGGCATGACAAGTGGGTCGACAACGATGTCCTCTCTGCCGATGCCGTGGTCGGCGGCACGGTTCACGATCTTTTCGGCGACTCTGAACCGCACGTCCGGGTCCTGGGAGATACCGGTCTCGTCATTCGTGATGGCCACCACCGCGGCCCCATACCTGGCAACCAACGGGAGCACTCGCTCCATCTGATCATCCTCTCCGGTGACCGAGTTGACGAGAGCCTTGCCCTTGTACACCGCGAGGCCGCTCTCGAGGGCTTCCACGACTGAGGAATCGATTGAAAGCGGCACGTCCACGAGTGACTGCACAAGCTGCACAGTCCTCGCAAGGATCGCCGGTTCATCGGCCAACGGAATACCGGCGTTGACGTCGAGCATGTGAGCGCCCGCTGTCACCTGGGCAATGGCATCTGTTTCCACTCGGCTCAAATCGCCACGCTTCATTTCTTCTGCCAGCTTGCGGCGGCCCGTCGGGTTGATACGTTCACCAATGATGACGAACGGTTCATCGAAGCCGATGACTACTTCCTTGGTTTCTGAGCTGATTACGGTACGTGTCACGACTCCTCCGATCCCGTACAGGCGGCGGGCGAAGGATCGTCTCTCCAGCAGATCTCCGGGAGCTCTGCTTTGACCGATCGCGTCATACGCCGGCCTTCGCCACGGTGAGGCTCGGCAGGGCAACGATCGTGGCCTCCAGGGCACCGAGACCGACATGACGATGCTCGAACCGGAGTTTGAGCTTGTCGGCACATCGCCTTGCATCGGTCAGCGTCTCAGCGCTTGGGAACTGAGAGAGATATACGACTCGCTCATAGTTTCGGAAGTATTCCTCCATCAGTTCCGGGTGGCGGTCGAGGCCCAGTCCGACCCAGACCAGCCTTTCGAAGTGCCTGACCAAGAAGTCGGTGAGGTAGAACGTTCGCGGGTCATCCTCGTGGATGGTGGCAAACACGTCAGAGGTAGTGAAGAATTCGTAGCAGTGCGAACCGGGCAGACGTTCAACTCCGAACTTCTCGAGTACCGCGTCGAGAGAGCCGGCTGTTCCACAATCGCCGTACCCGACCAGTGCCCTGTCATAATCTCCGCGGCTCAAGCGTTCCTCCACGGCATCGGGGATCAGGGACGGGTTGTTGTGCAGGCTCGCCGGAAGAAACTCCACCTTGATGTGCTCAATCCTGTTGCGCGCCACAACATCCAACACCTCCTTGGCCAATGCACCGCAGCTCAGCACGAGCACCTTTTCAGGCGACACCGGCTCGCTCCATCACCAGGCGCGTGGCCGTTTCAGAGGCCGTCGCGGCATCGGAACAGAAGGCGTCGGCGCCCACCGCGTCTCCGAACTCCTTGTCGAGAGGAGCCCCACCCACAAGGACGATGTAGTCGTCGCGGATACCACGGTCCACCATCTCATCGATGACAACCTTCATATAGGGCATGGTGGTCGTGAGCAGAGCGGACATGCCCAAGATGTCCGGCCGGTGTTCGTCGAGAGCTGCGAGATACGCCTCGGCATCCGTGTTGATGCCGATGTCGATGACCTCGAAACCCGCACCTTCGAGCATCATTCCTGCCAGGTTCTTACCGATGTCGTGGATATCACCCTTGACGGTCCCGATGACGACCTTGCCGGTTCGCGCCGCACCGGTTTCGGCGAGCAGCGGACGCAGGACGACCATGCCGGCCTTCATGGCGTTTGCGGCGAGCAACACCTCAGGTACGAACAGGATTCCATTCCGGAAGTCGACACCGACTATCTGCATCCCCGCCATGAGGGCATCCTCGAGCACTCTCCCGGCCGACCAGCCACGGGATAACAGAATCTCGGTGCCCGCGAGGATCTCATCAGCCAACCCGTCATAGAGATCTGCTTGCATCTGCTCAACGAGATCGTCATCTGACAACGCAGAAAGATCGAGATCTTCTTCCATTCCTTGTCCTTCCGGTCGAGTGGACCATGTGGGCCGGTTCTATTGCAACTGCCGTTCGCTCCGCTCCATTCAAGGCGGCGCCTTCCCCCTAGACAAGTCACGATCAACTCGATCCCGCCGACGCGAGCAGATGCTGGCCGGGAAACATCGATACTAGTAATTGGCGCGGATCACATGTCCATGGTGCCTTCGGCGTCGGTGTGGGACCGCATGAAGAGCCATTCTCCGACCACGATGATCACGATGGTGGCTGCCGCAACGATGAGGATGAGCAAGTCGTCAGACGCCTTGACCCACAGGAAGGCGGCGAGGACGATGACGTCGAGCACGATCGCGGTGACAACGATGGCGGGCCTCACGTCAATGCGGGATCGAAGGTGACGAAGAATCCCAAAATGGATCGCGATGTCCATGATGAGGTAGAAGATCGCGCCGAGTGCTGCGATTCGCCGTAGGTCGAAGAGGATCGTGAGAACCATGGCAAAGGCGACGGTATACACCATGGCGTGAGTTCGAAGCGTGCCAGACATGCCGAAGTGACGATGTGGAACCTCCTTCATTCGGGTGAGCATGGCCAGCATCCGGGACGCGGCAAAAACACTGGCCATCACTCCCGAGGCAGTCGCAATCACGGCCAGGATGACGGTGAACCAAACCCCGGCGTCACCGAAGGCCGGCCGTGCAGCCTCAGCGAGAGCGAAATTCTCCGCTTCGATGATCTCGGTGAGCGTGAGGTTCCCCGCGACCATCACCGAAAGAGCGATATAGAGGGTTCCTGAGATCGCGATCGCGATGATGATCGCCCGCCCAGTGTTGCGGTGAGGATCGACGATCTCACCGCCGCTGTTGGTGATGGTCGTGAAACCCTTGTACGCAAGGATGGCGAGGGCAACCCCTGCCAGGAACCCACCGACACCGAACGTCTCGGATCCCTGTGACCCGTTCGTGAAGTTGGCGGCATCGATGAACCACAGCCCTGCGATAGCGAAAACTGCGAGTCCGCCGACTTTGATTGCCGCCATGACGCCCTGGGAAGCCGCAACCGCCCGGTTACCGGCAATGTTGACCATGAATGCGACCGCAAGGAGTACGACACCGAGAGCTGGTACCCACAACGAGGCCGGTGTTAGGTCGACGACCTGGAGAACGTACGCGCCGAAGGTGCGAGCAACGAGGCTCTCACTTATGACCATCGACGCATACATCAAAAGGGCGAAGAAACCCGTCGCCGTACCGGGACCATACGCCTCCTTGAGGAACATGGCGACCCCGCCGGATGACGGAAACGCGTTCGACAGTTTCACATAGGAGTAGGCGCTGAACACAACAACGACGGCGGCGGCGACGAACGCAACAGGAAAAAGATCTCCGGCTTGAGCCGCTACCTGACCCGTGAGGGCGAAGATCCCGGCCCCGATCATCACTCCGGTCCCCAGTGACACGGCGCCGAACAGGCTCAGACTGTTGGCCTCTTCCTCGGGAGTGCCACCGCCTGATCCTCCCATACGATCATCCATGCCGCTCATGACAACGACTCACCCGCCGCATACCCGGTGACGCTCACGAGGCTGCACGCCATCGAATTCTCCTATGCCGTTGTCGGTTCCTGGTCTCGGACATAGTAGGCGGCGTTGGAGGGGATCGTTGGTCGGGTCCTCCCGTCGAGGCGGGCGGGCAATTCGGACCATGCTTGTCCTGGTCGCCGGTTCGTTTCCGATCGCTGCTCAAACCGTCCTCGTCGGACTCGCACCTATGGCTGTCACGCAAGCGTTCACCGATGTTCGCGCCAGCCGAAGCGGCGTGCCCCACGGGTGAGCTGGAAAGGAGCCGCCAGCATGTTCTTCGACGACGTCAAGGTGGCCTGGCGAGGACCGAGCTTCAGCACTTCGAAGAACGGATCGGTACCACATGCTGTCCGTCATCAGCGCCCGCATCAGCGTTGCCAAGGTGGCGCGGTCGTCGGGTCTATGTCGTACAGGTCGATCGCTTCGACGACCACAGATCGATCGATCGATCCTGCTTCCGCCAGCTGAGAAAGCACGGCGACGACGATGTCACCGGATCGGACTTCGAAGAACGCGCGTAAGGCTTCTCGTGTGTCACTGCGACCATATCCATCGGTACCGAGCGAGACATATGGCCGCCGAACGAATCGTGCGACCTGGTCGGGGACGATACGCATGTAGTCGGTTACGGCGACGACGGGCCCTGCTGAGTCGCTGAGATTCCGTGTGATGGAAGGAATCCTCGAATCATCCTGGGGGTGGAACCGGTTCCATCGTTCGACTTCGAGAGCGTCCTCGCGCAGCTTCTTATAGGACGTGACACTCCACGTATCAGCCGAGACTCCATAACGCTCGAGAAGTTCTTCACGAGCTCTCGATGCGGCCGCGTGGGCTGGACCTGAGAACAGGATCGTGGCCGACAGGGCACCCGGCCTCGCGCGCTCGGTGAACCGGTACATACCAGCGATGATCCCGGCATCGACCCCGGGCGGTTTCGGCGGCTGGACGTAGTTCTCGTTGTACAAGGTGAGGTAATAGAAGACGTTGTCGCCGCGGGCGTACATCCGGTTCATACCGTGCTCGATGATCGTTGCCATCTCGTAGGCGAACGCGGGATCGTACGTTTCGCATGCAGGGATTACCGACGCGAGCACGTGGGAATGGCCGTCTTGGTGCTGAAGGCCCTCACCGAGCAGTGTCGTCCTACCTGCCGTCGCACCGAGAAGAAACCCTCGAGCTCCGGAATCGGAAGCCGCCCACAATGCGTCACCGACACGTTGGAATCCGAACATCGAATAGAACGTGTAGAACGGGATCATCGGTACACCGCGCGTGACGTACGATGTGGCTGCCGCGATCCAACTCGAGGTTGCTCCAGCCTCCGTTATGCCCTGTTCGAGTATCTGCCCGTCCATCGACTCCTTGTAGGACAGAATCAGGTCGTGATCGACCGGCTCGTACAACTGTCCCTCAGATGCATAGATCTTGATCTCTTTGAAGAGGGCATCCATGCCGAACGTCCGACCTTCATCCGGGATGATCGGAACGATGCGGTCTCCCACGTTGGCGTCTCTCGTCAGCGCCCGGAGCAAACGGGTGAAGGCACCCGTCGTGGAAACCTCGATGGATCCCGAGCCAGCATCAAACTCTGCAAACGGTGCATGGTCGGGGAGGACAAGGGGCGATCTCGTCTCCAGCCCTCGAGTCGGCACGGGTCCGTTGAGGATGGCCCGCCTGCGCATCAGATACTGGAACTCGGGCGAGTCCTCTGAGAATCGGAGATAAGGAGGTTCGCCGTCTTCGAGATCGGCGTCGGGGATCTCATCGTGGAGGTGGAGCCTGTCGCGCAGATCGCACAATTGAGTACCGGTCAGATGCTTGATCGAGTGTGTCGCGTTCTTCCCTGCGACGTCCGCGCCGAGAGTCCATCCCTTGATCGTCTTCGCGAGAATGGCCGTCGGAGCGCCTTCAACCTCGACAGCCGACTTGTACGCTGAGTAGATCTTGCGATGATCCAATCCGCCGCGACGCAGCTTCCAGATCTCCTCATCAGTCATGTCGGCGACCATCGCCTGGAGTTCCGCTTCAGGACCGAAGAAGTTCTCCCGAACGTATGCCCCAGACTCCGCCTTGAAACGCTGATACTCGCCATCGACCGTGCTGTTCATCTTCGCTACCAGGGCGCCGGTGGTGTCGCGGGCGAGCAGATCGTCCCAGCCGGACCCCCAGATCACCTTGATTACGTTCCACCCGGCGCCACGGAACATAGCCTCGAGCTCCTGGATGATCTTCCCGTTGCCGCGAACCGGTCCGTCGAGTCGCTGGAGGTTGCAGTTCACGACCCACGTCAGATTGTCGAGGTTCTCACGACCCGCCAGAGAGATCGAACCGAGCGTCTCTGGCTCGTCCGTTTCTCCGTCACCGAGAAATGACCAGATCCGAGTCCCGGACGTGTCGTCGATGCCCCGGTTGTGGAGGTACTTGAGGAACTGGGCGTGGTATATGGAGTTGATCGGACCGAGGCCCATCGACACCGTCGGGTACTCCCAAAAGTCCGGCATGAGCCTCGGATGCGGGTAGCTGGAAAGACCCGGTTCTCCGATCTCCCTGCGAAATCGGTCCAGTATGGACTCGTCGAGTCTCCCCTCGAGGAACGCTCGGGCATACAAGCCTGGGGTTGCGTGACCCTGAAAGTAGATGTGATCGCCGGGCGTGCCGTCCGCCTTGCCACGGAAGAAGTGGTTGAACCCGACCTCGTAAAGCGTCGCCGACGAGGCAAACGTCGAGAGATGGCCACCGATTCCATTCGCAGCGTGGTTGGCTCTGATGACCATCGCGGCAGCGTTCCACCGGACGAATCGCCGGATCCGCTTCTCGAGATGCTCGTCACCCGGGAAATCGGCATCGGACTCGGCCGGAATCGTGTTCACGTACGGCGTGGAGACCGAGCCCGGAACCGCCACAGATTCCTGCCGAGCTCTCTCGAGAAGGCGCGACATCAGGTAGCCGGCCCGCCGAGTCCCGTCAATCGCGATCACTGAATCGAGAGCCTCGATCCACTCAGCTGTCTCTTCTGGGTCAACGTCCGCGAGCTGGTACGTGAATCCGTCGAGATAGATGGGTGGATCTGCCATGGGAATGCTCCAACTGCGAGCTACGGTGTCCGGAGGCTAGCGGTCCATCGCGAACTCGGTTAACGGACGCTTTCGTCCGTCGTCTACCGGCTCGTGTTGGCTCCGGGTCAGACATCGTAGGATCGACTCCTTGATGAATGCTGTAGGATATCCTATTATTAGTGAATGACCTTGTCCGGATGGAGGGCACTGCACATTGTGCAGGGCAGAATCCGCTCGTTGGGAGGTGAGCACGATTTCGAAAGAGTTCCCATCTTCGGTTCCGCCGATGACGAGCCGCGAGCGGGTGCTCGCTGCCCTGGCGCGTCAACCGGTTGATCGCACTCCGGTCGCCAATCCGACGTCGTTGGCGACGGTCGAGCTCATGGATCTAGCCGACGCCTTCTTCCCGGACGCGAACAGGGAGCCGGAGTTGATGGCTCGCCTCGCGGCCACGAGTTACACCGAACTCGGTTTCGACAGCATCATGCCGGTGTTCTCGATCGTTCAGGAGTCTTCGGCGCTCGGGTGCAAGATGCAGTGGGAACAGAAGGACAACTGGCCGACGGTCCGGATGGACGAGCCGATCTGGGAGGAACCTGAGAACATCGTCATTCCGGACGACTTTCTCGATCATCGTGACATCACATGCGTGCTCGAAGCTATCCAGCTCTTGAAAAGGCAATTCGGCGACGACGTGGCGATCATTGGCAAGACGATGGGGCCGTGGACGCTCGGGTACCACGGCTTCGGCGTAGAACCGTTTCTTCTGATGTCCCTCGACGACCCCGCCAAGACCAGGGATGCGCTCGATCGCATGAAGGAGATCTCGGTCGCGTTCGGTGTGGCACAGATCGAAGCCGGTGCGGATGCGCTCACCTTCCCCGATCATGCCACCGGCGACCTGGTGTCGGGCGACTACTATGACCGCTACCTGAAGGACCTCCACATCGAAATGGTGGAACGTATCCCGGCTCCGCTGATCCTGCACATCTGTGGGAGGACGGTGGACCGGATGGGATTCATCGCCGAGACCGGGATGGCCGCCTTTCACTACGATTCGAAGAACTCCCCCGAGGAATCGATGGAAGCGGTGAACGGCGAGATCGCGCTCGTGGGGAACATCAACAATCCTGAAACCCTGTTTTCCAAGGGACCCGCAGAGGTGCGGGAGGAAGTCCTTCGCAATCTCGAGGTGGGTGTTCAACTGATCGGACCGGAGTGCGCGATCCCCCTCCAGACCCCGATCGAGAATCTGCTCGAGATTCCGAAAACGGTGCGCACGTGGCACGCAGAACGCGCAGTGAGTCGAACGAGGCACTGAGACATGGCAACCATCTCCGACATCCACAATGCGACCCTCAGAGACGAGATCGAGGAGTTTCTCGAACGACCGGAGGAGATCGAACGCAACATCGAGCTCTTCAGCCGCGCTCGGCTGCTCATGCAAGACATCGCCGTGGCCGTGATAGAAGGTGACGATGGACAAGTCGACCGGCTGACGCGTGGAGCCTTGGACCAGGGCATAGAGGCCCTCGAGGTCATGGATGACGGATTGATAGCCGGGATGGGAATCGTCGGTATCAAGTTCAGGGAGAACTTCCTGTTCGTACCAGAGGTCCTGGCGTGTGCCCGTGCAATGAAGGCGGGAATGGCACACATCGAACCGATCTTGATGGAATCGGGAGTCAAGCCGATCGGAACGGTGATCATGGGCACTGTCAAGGGCGACCTTCACGACATCGGCAAGAACTTGTGCATCATGATGCTGCGTGGGGCAGGGTTCGTCGTCGTCGATATCGGTGTCGACAGGTCCCCAGATGAGTTCATCGATGCCGTCGAGGAGCAAGGCGCGCGATTGTTAGGGATGTCGGCGTTGCTCACAACAACGATGCCGAACATGGGTACGACGATCGAAGCCTTCATCGACGCCGGCCTCCGCGATGACGTGCAAATAATGGTGGGCGGCGCCCCGGTCACCCAGGAGTTCGCGGACGACATGGGCGCCGACGGCTACGGGAAGGACGCTCTCGATTGTGTGGCACTGGCAAAACAGCTCCTAACGGATGACCGCGTCTGACCATGTCGGAGATCGAAACCAACGATTATCAAGAGCGTTTGGATCGCATCAGCGAGCTTTTCGCTGGTCTGGTAGCCCAAGCAGAATCCGTCTCGCAGTATCGGTGCCCCTATCGAGATCGCAACGATCACTGCACGGCGATGTTCACATGCAGAAACCAGCAACCGATCAACGATGATCCTGAAGTCCTCGACTGCGGCAACGACGGCACATTCGACTACAGCGACGCGTGGCAGTCGCATCCGCGAAATCGGGATCGGATGAAGCACAAGATCGAAACCATCCGACTCGAAGGGCAGCGCCGGCGCGCCGAAGGGGATGCGAGCGGCGGCAAGCCGTGACGGTCGTCTCGGGAAACGGTGAGATCCGACCCATCGCGATAGACAAGACGCTCTTCGACTATGCAGACGAACTCGCCCTCGAGCTTCCCACCTCCTGCGGACGCACCGGCCAATGTCACGAGTGCGTCGTTGAGGTGAAACAAGGCATGGGACTCCTCACCCCGCGTTCGGACGCAGAGATCTTCCTGGGTGATGACTATCGCCTGGCATGCCAGGCCCGCATCACCGACGTAGCGGACAACATCGAGTTCGCTCCGCTTCGGCGTCGCCGCAGCATTCTCGAACCGACGCAGCGCGCTGGTCCAGTACAGATCGCTCCCATGGTGACCAGGGTTGGCGAAGAAGTGTTTCACGATTCCGCACTGCTCGGTCGATTCCGAGGGACCCTCTTGGGGCTCGCTATCGACCTGGGAACTACGACCATCGTCTTGGAGCTCGTCGACCTCGAAACGGGTCAAACCTTGGCCGTCAGCAGCTTCGAGAACCCCCAGCGATTCGGCGGCAGCGACGTCATGCGCAGAATCTCTTATGACGCAGACGAAACTGCCAGCGGGGAACTCCAGCAAGCCGCGGTGAAGGCCATCAACCGTGAGATTCGAGCCATGACGCGCCGCATTGGGCGACGCCCTCCGGACATCTATGAGATCGTCGTGGCAGCAAACTCGACGATGCGGGACATCCTGTTCGGGATCGATGTTCAAAGCATTGGTCAAAAGCCCTATCGCTCCCTGATCGAACACGAGTATCTGGCCGGCGAACGCGACACGACTGCACTGCTGATGGACGCCCGCGATGTGGGCCTCAGAGCGCACCTCCGCGCCAAGCTCTACGGGCTTCCGCTCGTTGCGAGCCACGTCGGTGGTGATGCCGCGGCTTGCCTCGAGGCCATCGGATTGGCCGACATGCTCGACGAAACGGTGATGCTGGTCGACATGGGCACCAACACCGAAGTGATTCTCTCCCACGAAGGGACGATCTATTCGGCTTCTTGTCCGGCAGGGCCGGCTTTCGAGGGCGGTCTGGTCACCTACGGAATGCAGGCTTATGACGGAGCCATCGACGCGCTGCGGCTCGGCGACGATGCCACCGCCGTAGAGCACACCACCATTGGCGATGCTGCGGCAGTCGGGCTGTGCGGCTCGGGACTGATCGATCTACTCGCCGAGTTGCGCCGCGTCGACTGGATCACCGAGAAGGGTGCGTTCACCGACGACCGCAAACGGTCCCAGATCACGGTAGTCCCCGAGCGTGGGATCACCTTCTCGAGGGAAGACGCCAGCAATCTGGCCCAAGCCAAAGCTGCGAACTACAGCGGCCAGTACATCGTGTTGCGAAGCGCCGGAGTCGATCCAGGGTCGGTCGACCGACTCTATCTCGCTGGTGCGTTCGCCAACTACGTCGACGTCGCCAATGCCACGTCCATCGGCTTGCTCGCGCCCATTCCCGAAGATCGTATCGTCAAGGTCGGCAACGCTGCCCTTGAGGGGGCAAGGGCAGTGCTGCTGTCGAAACACAAACGCACAGCCCTGGAACAGTTCGTGCGCGGGATCACCCACGTAGAACTCGAGACCACTCCGGACTTCTTCGAAATATTCGTAGAGGGATGCCAGCTCAAGAAGATGCCGGACCACCTCGGAAGCGAAAGCAAGACAGAGGGATCTGAGTCGGTGGCAACACGGAGGTTCACATGACGGCCAACACATCGGAGCGCGACTTCATCGTCATCGGCGAGAACATGCATGCGAGCCGGGTAATACTCAAGAAAGGCAAGAGGTTTGTCGTCGATGGCGATCGAGAGGCCATCCGGTTTGCGACGGTCGACGGCGCCGAGCAACTATTCGAGATCCCGAACTGGGCAAGATCCGGCCAGGACTACGACGAGGGCCGCATCAAACACGTAAGGATCGCGGTGCAGGCCGCCATGAGCGGAGAACGGGGCGCTGACGTCGCTTTCTCGTACCTCGAACAGCTCGCCATTCGCCAAGAACGGGCCGGGGCAACGTTTCTCGACGTCAATGTGGACGAGGTCTCACCCAACAGGGCACAACAAGAGCAGACACTGACCTGGCTCGTCGACGCTGTCCAGTCGATGAGTCCGTTGCCGATATCCGTCGATTCTTCAGATATCGGTCTTCTCGAGGCAGGCCTCGATGTATGCGACACACAACGGGATCGGCCAATGCTCAACTCGGCTTCGCTCGAGCGTCCCGAGATTCTCGACATCGCCCGCGATCACCACGCACGGGTCGTGCTGACCGCAGCCGGAGAATCCGGAATGCCCGAAGGAACAGATCAGCGAGTCGAGAACGCCTCAGCAATGCTTGACGCTGCACTCTCGAGCGGAATGCCGCCCGATGACCTGTTCGTTGATCCGCTGATCTTCCCGATCGCAGTCGATGGCGCATATGGCCGTCATGCCCTCGACGCGATCCGCCTGCTCAGAGAGCGTTACGGACCCGATATCCACATCACCGGGGGCTTCAGCAACGTGTCGTTCGGTATTCCCTCCCGCAGAATCATCAACGACGTCTTTCTGCGCCTCGCCGTCGATGCAGGAGCCGACAGCGGGATCATCGATCCAGTGCTTGGCCGCGTGAGCGACGTGCTAAGCATCGACCCCGACTCCCCATCGTATCGGCTGGCCGAAGATGTCCTGATGGGACGCGACGAGGATTGCAGCGCCTACATCCGCGCCTGGCGCCAGAAGCAGCTACAGCCCCTGTACTGAACTGAATCATTCGCGGTCAGGGACAAGGAACGCGAACCAACGAATGGGAGAGACCAACGATGCACGTGATCTACCACCACACCACCGGCCCATGGATGGAACAACGGCTGCAAGCCTTGTCCGATGAAGCCGATCTCGAGGTTCTGACGGTGCCGCCAGACGATACCGAACGTCTCGCCACGGTTCTCGAGCGAGCGGAAGTGGTATGGCACGTCCTGACGCCGTTCGAGGCTCACCACATCTCAGCCGCCCCAAATCTTCGCCTCATCCAGAAGATCGGTGTCGGCGTGAACACCATCGATCTGGACGCCGCTTCCGCACGAGGCATTCCGGTATGCAACATGCCGGGGACGAACAGTCGAGCTGTAGCGGAGATGACATTGGCGCTCATGCTTGCCTGCCTGCGAAAACTCACCTGGATTCATGATCAGACCGTTCTGGGCAAGGGGTGGGATCTCCCTCCTGAGGTGCCAGAGAGGTGTTCCGAGCTGTCCGGCCGAACCGTCGGGCTGGTGGGCTACGGCGCCGTAGCCAAGATCCTGGCGCCGATCCTGTTGGCGTTTGG
>BTQL01000044.1:0-20016 GCA_036985855.1 Acidimicrobiia bacterium
CGGTAGAAGCCCCGAAATCAACCAACCCCGCTGCGCGAGAAAACCCTCGGGAATGTAGGTATCCCAAGGGTTTTCTTCGTAGCGGGGGCAGGATTTGAACCTGCGACCTTCGGGTTATGAGCCCGACGAGCTACCAGACTGCTCCACCCCGCGTCGTGTGGAGCCGTGATTATACGGCGCAGTGGCGGGTAGCGCTCAAGGTACAGCATGTCCGGGCTCCACGAGATTCGGGTCGTCGAGCCCGCGTTCACAACCTTTCGATTGTTTACATGTTAACGGTTGTAAACTACCGAAGGGTTGTGTAAAATGCGAAAATGGGTAAGTTCGATCCCGCCCCGACTCTCGCTGCTGCGTTGTTGAGACTTGCGCGCGACAAGGCCGACATGACGCAGACCGAACTCGCCACAGCCTCTGGGGTGTCACAACAATCGGTGTCTGCCTACGAGACAGGTCGGAAAGAGCCAACGTTGCCGACCCTCCAGCGACTTCTCCGTGGAGCGGGACTCGAAATGCGGATCCATCTCGAACCGATCGACTATCACGACGCCACCCTCAACAAGTTCATCCAAACGCTACAGCCAGCACTTCAGGTCGAACTGGCAGAACAATCTCGACTACGTGTTGACGCCGAGCGGCTGCGCCGAGTTCGGGGCGATTGATGCCAACCCCCGACGTGAATGTTCTCCGGATACTCGAGATACTGCGGCACCACGACGTCGACTACGTCGTGATCGGCGGGTTCGCCGCAGAGCTGCACAAGGTGGCCGTCCCTCCCACGAGAGATGTCGACGTGACCCCTTCTCCGACGACCGACAACCTGGCGAGACTTGCAGCAGCACTCAGCGATCTCAACGCTCGATTCAGAGTGCCCGACGGTCCAAGCGAAGGACTCGAGATTCCCGGAGGCGTCAGCGCTGCGTGGCTCGCGAGCATGGTGACCGTCACGCTCTGGACCGATGCAGGCGCGCTCGACGTCGCCCTTCGTCCCGACGGCACGGGCGGATACGACGATCTCCACGAGTCGGTCACGATCATTCCATACGAGGGTTACGGCGTTCCCGTCGCGAGCCTCGCCGACGTCATCCGTTCAAAAGAGGCAGCGGGACGCGAAAAGGATCTCCTCGTACTGCCCGCACTCAAAGCACATCTGCGGCGACAGACTGGCGGGTAGCTCGCCTACTTCGCTGGGAGAGTCGCTGCGAAGTCCATACCGATGTTGATCCAGTGCGAGAGACCCGCATCCTCTGCGATCGCCTCTCCCCCAACGAGGATCCAGCCAGCCATTCTCTTTCCCGACATGTCGAAGGGTCTGACGTCGTCGAGCGCAAGGGCCGCATCTACATCGTCCTTGCCGACGCGCACCATGAGCTCCTCACCCGAGACGCAGACCGCCATGTTGCCATCGAGCAGAAATGCGATACCGCCGAACATCTTCTTCTCGTCGATATCTGGCTCGGTCGCATCGCGAACTCTCTCGGCCAAGTGCTCGTCGTATGCCATTGCGCGATCATACGCTCGCGACAAAACCGTGGAATGATGTTTCTGGCCACCTGGCTCACAACGTTTGCTTTCCCCCCTGAAGGGACTACGCGTTGCCTAGCTGAGGGTCTCTACCAGGACAGCCTTGATCGTGTGCATGCGGTTCTCAGCCTGATCGAAAACGATGCTCGCCTTCGACTCGAAGACCTCGTGAGTGACCTCGAGGCCGCCGGCCATGTCTGTCTCGCCGATGATCTCACCACCGACCGTGGTGTTGGCATCATGGAACGCGGGAAGACAGTGCATGAACATCGCATCGTCGTTGCCCGTGGCCGCCATCAAGTCGGCATTGACCTGGTAGCCCCGAAGTTCGTCAACCCTTGAATGCCAAACGTCCTTCGGCTCCCCCATCGACACCCACACATCGGTATGGACGAAGTCTGCTCCTGAAACACCTGCCTCAGCGTCGTCGGTGATCGTGATCCGTGCGCCCGTCTGGGTGGCGATTCCCTCAGCGATGGCGATGACGTCTGGTGGAGGTGCGAGATCGCTCGGGCCGATCATCCTGACGTCGCAGCCCATGAGCGCCCCCATCACAAGGAGCGAGCGGCCCATGTTGTATCTGGCATCGCCGAGGAATGCAAACGTTGTCTCTCGCAACGGTTTCCCTGCGTGCTCATCCATCGTGAGGAAGTCCGCGAGCATTTGCGTCGGGTGCCACTCGTTCGTCAGGCCGTTGTAGACGGGCACGCCGGCGTACTCGGCCAATATCTCCACGTTCGCCTGCGCACTGCCGCGGTATTCGATGGCGTCGTACATGCGCCCGAGAACCCGGGCGGTGTCTGCTGTGGATTCCTTGTGACCCATCTGGCTTCCACTCGGGTCGAGATAGGTGACGTGGGCTCCCTGGTCATACGCCGCGACCTCGAAGGCCGCCCTGGTCCTCGTTGATGTCTTCTCGAAGATGAGCGCGATGTTCTTCCCTGAGAGCATCCGACGCTCGGCGCCCGCGGCCTTGTCCGCTTTGAGGGCCGCCGAACGATCAAGCAGATACCTGAGTTCGGCGGGATCGTAGTCGATCACCTTGAGGAAGCTCCTCCCGGAAAGTTCAGGCGTCATGGGTTCTCCTTCTATGCGTCACGTTCAAGCGGGCATGTCAGGCAGTGGCCTCCGCCTCTGCCCCTTCCGAGCTCGAATCCTTGGATCTCTATCACTTCGATGCCCTCTTCACGCAACCGCTGGTTGGTGAACGTGTTGCGCTCGTACGCCACAACGACACCCGGTTCAAGGGCAACGACGTTGTTGCCGTCGTCCCACTGCTCTCGGGCGGCAGCGAGTTCATCCCCACCCGTCCCGATCACTCTCAGTTCCCCGATGTCGAGGGTATCTGCAACGGCCGCGACAAGGCCATTCGCCTGCTCCTCGATCGCAAGATCATTCGGCGTATCTCCTTGGCGAATGAGCCAGACACGTGCCTCGTCGATCACAGCCCCGTACGCTGTCACAGCGTCTCGGTCGACCATGGTGATCACCGTATCGAGATGCATGAAGGAACGAGTCTTCGGAAGCGCGACCGCAAGGACCTTCTCCGCAGCACCCGCCTCGAACAGCTTTCGCGCCAGAATCGACACAGCCTGGTGGGACGTCCTTTCCGACAGGCCAACCATCACAGCTCCATTGCCGAGCACCTGGACGTCTCCCCCTTCGATGTGGGCATGACCCCAATCCTCGGCCGATCCCCCGAACCAGATGTTCACGGGACCGTCCCCGTTGAACATCGGATGGAAGCGGTAGATGACCTCGGTAATCATCGACTCGTATCTGCGGGCCGGCATCGCCATGGGGTTGATCGTCACCCCGTCGTAGATCCAGGACGAGGGATCACGTTGGAAGATGAAGTTCGGAAGTGGCGCAAGCGTCAGCGACGTCGGGTCGACCGACTCGTAGAAGAGCTCGACACCCGCGATTCCGAGCTCCCTGGGTACAACACCGCTGATGAGGAACTCGGCGATCTCATCTGTGGTCATGGCGTCGATTGCGGCAGAGGCGTGCGCCGATGCGGCCACGCCGATCATCCGCTCGTCGAGCATGTGGAGCAGTACCCACCGCTTTGCTTCATCAGCCGAAAGCGCCTCGGAGAAGAGCGTCTGGGCGTACAGGACGTCGACGCCCCGCTCACGCATCACTTCGGTGAACGTGTCATGTTCCTGCTCGGCCCTCTCGACCCAGATGACGTCGTCGAATAGCAGATCGGCCATGTTCGTCGGCGTAAGCCTGCGGTGCTCGAGGCCCGGCCGATGCACCATCACAGTGCGCAGCTTGCCTACCTCGGAATGCACTCCCCAGGTCATCACTCTCTCCGATTGGTCGCGGGTTTCCTCGTTCTGTGGGCTGTAGACCGGACTGAGTCCGGTCTAGAACCCTGGGTACACGAGTCGGTGGACGTGGGTGCTCAGGCGTTGGTGCCCGACGCAGCGGCTGCGGCGTCCGCGATGATACGGTTGGCGTCTTCGATGTAGCCGCGGGCCTGGTCGACCTTCCTCTGGTACTCGGCGAGATCTCCATTGCGAAGCGCCGTATCGGCATCATCAAACGCACCCTCTGCGAGGGCAAGAAGCTGCTCGACCTGCTCCTGGACCGTGCCTTCCGGAGGGGCAGTCTCACCACCGCCGCTATCGCCGGCATCGCCACCTTCGCCTGGAGTGCCGAACAGCAACACGAGTACCTCGTCGAGGGTGTCTGCGATCTCGATCTGACTGTTGAACGAAGCGACCACTCGCTTGAACTGGGGGATGCCGCCGGTGTCTGCAGCGAGATAGATCGGCTGGACGTAGAGCAAGGAATCGTCAATCGGAACTACGAGCAGATTGCCCTTGACGACCCGGGAGCCCTCCTGGCTCAACAAAGTGAATTCGGCCGAGACTCGTGGGTCCTGCTCGATGAAGTCTCCCACCTGGCCCGGACCGTTGACCTGGCGATCCTCGGGCATCGCATAGGAGATCAAGTCGCCGTACTCATCGAGGGGGCCACTCTTGGCAACCACGAACGCCGACATGTTCGGCCGATCAACCGGCGTAAAGGGCTGCATCAACAGGAACGAGAGTTGCTCTTCTTCGGGCAGCTCCATCAGCAGGTAGTACGGAAGCATCGGAGCGGTCGAGAAGGTCCCGCGCAGGCGCGGTTTGGGGCTGGTGGAAGGATCACGTGCGATCTGCCATGGATCGTTGACCTGGTAGAGATCGACAGGGTCGGTCATGTGATACAGCGTGTAAATGTCGGTCTGGATCCGGAACAGATCTTCCGGGTACCTGATGTTGTCGACGAGCTCCGCTGGGAACTCGTCGAGCGGCTTGAAGAGTCCTGGAAAGATCCTCTGATTCGTCTGTATGAGTGGATCGCTCGGATCGAACACATACATGTCGATCGATCCGTCGTAGGCGTCGATCACAGCCTTGACAGAGTTCCGGATGTAGTTGAAGGTTCTCGGGAGATGGGAACCGCCGTTGAGTCTCGCCGTGTTCGCAAGCTCTGAGTACGGGTACCTGGCCGACACCGTGTACAGATCCAGGATCCATACGAGCCGGCCGTTCACAACAACCATGTACGGATCATCATCGGCGTACAGGAACGGCGCCATTCGAAGGACCCGATTCTCGATATTGCGTGCGATCATCACCTTGCTCTTCGCTTCAAGCTGACTCGAGATCAAGGTGTTGAGATCGCCGAACCGCAGAGCCCAGGCAAACCGCTGGAAGAAACCACCAAGCTCCACTCCACCCTCACCGTCGTAATTCACAGTTGATGTCGATTCGGACGAACCACCGTTCTGGGGAATGTCGACCTCGCCCTCACGGGAGCCGGCGATGAGAAAGTCGCTCTGGGAGTCATCGGAGAAGTAGATACGCGGCTGCGTGACCTCGAGACCCGGATCAGTGGTCCTGTTCACAGGCGGGATGTCCTCGATCAGGAAGTCTGGAAGCCCATCGGACGTGACACCGTTCGCGGGACTCAGTACCACACCGAGACCGTGGGTATAGATAAGGCGTTCATTCACCCAGCCACCGCCGGGGATGTTCGGCTCGTCGAGACCACGGGCAGCGATCATCACCTGGGTGAGCTCTCCGTCAATCACGTAGCGATCAACATCGACGTCATCGAAGTTGTAGTACGTCTTGATGTTCTGGAGTTCGGGGTACGTCTCTGCGAGAACGCCGGGATCCCACAACCTGATGTTGTTGATCGTCGACCGGTTCGCTTCGACAACCTCGGCAGTGAGATCTGTGGACGCGTTGAACGGCCGTACATCCACTTCGTCGAGTCCGTAGGCATAGCGGGTGAAGTCGAGATTGTTTTGGACGTATGGCAGTTCCTTGTTCAGCTCGTTCGGCTCGACAGAGAATCGCTGCACGAGTGCCGGGTAGATGCCCCCGACACCGATGGATGTGACCAACCATATCCCGAGCGCGATCGCGGGTAGCGCCCAACCCTTGAACCAGACGTTGACGAGCAGAATGATCGCCGAAATGATCGAGATGAAGATCAGCAGATTCAGTGCAGGAACTTGAGCGTTCACATCAGTGAACGACGCACCAAAAACAGCTCCGCGGGTCGAATACAGCAACTCCCACTTCGCGAACACGTAACCGAGAGCCTTCAGCAACGCAATCGCTGCCACCAGAATGGAGATATGCGCCTTGACCCCGTCCGAGGTGCGCTGACCGGGCGTGCCGATCTTGATTCCACCGTTCAGGTAGTGGGCCGCGATAACAACCAGAGTCGTGATCAGGAGGAGCTGGAACATCCACCCGTACACATCCCTGTAGAGGGGCAGTCCGAACACGTAGCGTGAGATGTCATTCTGGAAGACCGGATCAACGACACCGAACGGGACACCGTTACGCCACTGCAGCCAATCCTGCCACCACGCGGCTGCACCGAGACCCACAAGCAGAGCGAAAAATGCAGAGAAAGCGAACCTCACGAGGCGAACGCGCGGTTCGATCCATTCGTTGTATCGCTCGAGGATCTCTTCATCCGGTGTTTCCGCGAACACGAAGCTACGGGGCGAGATGCGGTCGACAACGAACAGGTTGATCCAGATGACGACGAAGGCCACGAGCATCGCCCCCACCACAAGCCATACCTTGGTGAATGTGAGTGTGACCCACACATCGCCGGCATTGAGCGATCGGTACCACAGATAGTCAGTCCACAACGTCGCAAGCCACCGGGAGATGAGAAGGAACACGAACGCGCCGGAGAAAACGAACGTGGCAAGTCGTCGATACCGCGACGGCCGGCGGTAGCTGATGGGTTCCCGGTTGATCACCAGCCGGATTCTAAGGGCAAAACCGATATGTGATACCAGAGATCAGATGCAGAGCCTGCTGTCCGGAAGCGAGCGAACCGACCGATCGGATTCTCAGCGCCTCGAGCTCAGCTCCTGAGCAGCATCTACCACTCGCCGTTCGGCTTCGTCGGCTCGCCACATGCGGAACACACGGGACACCGATGATGCAACCTGTCGCTCACCGGCGCCGGCGTCCCTGGCCTTGCCGATCGCTCCGGTCACAGCACCGTGCAGATCGACATTGAACAACTTGGCGGCGCCGCCATCGTCCTTGGATCCGGTGATCTCCATCGCAAGTTCGCTGAAGGGAGCTTTGAAACGGTTTGTGAAGGTCCTGCTCGGCACCCAACCAACATCGGTGCGGAGATGCTCGAGGGCATCATTCTGGAGGTCAACGAGCGACCGCTTGATGTCCTTGAGCGCCGAGTTCTGCAGAGGAATGAGCTTGGCGTGTGGAACCTCAGGCTCCTCGTCCTCGACGGGACTCACAGACTCAGATTCGATGTCCGGCTGGTCACCCTTGGTCGGGCTCGCAGGTTCGCTGTCCTCCTCGGATCCTACGCCCGCCCGTCCCTCCTGAAGGGAGTACGAGCTGTTGTCTCTGAGGCTTGCGAAGAGCGACCCGATCTCGTCACCGCTAACCGACTCTTTTGGTTCAGGTTCAACCGGGACCGCTACGGATTCCTCATCGGTTGACTCCGGCTCGATCTCCTCGACCGTCGGCGGCTGCGGTGGTGCGATCACAGTCACCGTCTCGGTTTGATGAGTAGGGGTCGCTTGCTCGGCCTCCAGTGTCTTTCCCGTCCGAAGCGCTACGACATCTGCAACGAGCTCCTCTGCGTCGACGGGCTTCAGAGTCATGGATCTCGATGGCGCCACGATCCGAACCGACCCGCCATCGACTCGGTGATGCGAAAGCGCATCGACGTCGTCCTCAGGAACGATCTCAGGAGTTTCGAGTGCCAATCTCTTCGATTCGATCTCCTCCTCGAGGTGACCAATCGAGGCACGCGCTGACTCGAGTTCAGTGAGCAACTCGGTACGACGATCCTCAAGCACCCTCGCCCGCTCCTGGGCTTGCTCAGCCTGCCGGTTGGCAGCAGCGAGGATTCCGTCGCTCTCGTTTCTGGCAACGTTGAGAAGTTGCTCTGCCTCCATGCGGGCAGTACGAATCGATTCTTCACGATCACGTTTTGCGTCGCCGGTCAACCTGATCGCTTCCCGCTCGGCTTCAGCACGGATGAAAAGAGCGTCCTCCCTCGCGGCGTCAACGAGCGACTTCGCCTGTGCGAGCGCCGAAGAGAGCATTGATGAACCCTCGTTCCATGCAGCTGCGCGCATGGACTGGGACTGCTCAGTCGTATCGGTCAGGATCCTCTGAGTCTCGCTCTCGGTCGAGCTGCGCCATTGATCGACGTCGGCTGCAGCTCGCGACCGCATGCCGTCTGCCGCGGCGCGGGCGGCCTCGAGAATCGACGCGACTTCGCCACCGATGGCGCCGAGTTCGAGCGCCAGAGCCCCTGGATCGTCAAGGCCAACCTTCAGTTCCTTGGCAGTGCGATCCTCGAGTTTGCCGCTGAGACGCTCTATCTCATCGGCCAGGGAGGAGAGATACGTGTCTATCGCGGCACGGTCATATCCGCGACGCACAACCTCAAACCCGCGCGCACGGATCTTGCTTGGGCTCACATCATCGGCCATACGCGCAGCGTACCGCTGCAAATGTCTGTGTCCGCGGATTGTCAGGCGTGTTTGTGCCAGTCCTAGAGGGAGTCGAGGAAGGCGAGAGCGTCGTCAACGGTCTCAACTCTGACAAGCTGAATGTCGTCCCCGGCAGCGTCGAGGGCCTCTTCGAAGTTGGCTGCGGGGATGAGCACCGCAAAGGCACCTGCGTCGATTGCACCGAACACCTTCTGTCGCACTCCCCCGATCGGACCGACTGTGCCATCACGCCGGATCGTGCCTGTGCCGGCAATGCGGTGACCCTTCGTGATCTCCTCTTCATTCAGTTGATCCATGATCTGGAGCGTGAACATCAGCCCTGCCGATGGACCACCGATGTTCTGGGAATCGATCATGACTTCTACGGGGAATTCGATGATCGGCTCGTTGTTTCCGAGCAGAACGCCAACCATTGGTTTCGTCGGGTCATCGACATGAGGGCCCAGTTGCAGTGCCACACCCTCCTCCTGGAACTCATCCGTCGAACCATCGATGGGCCGCTCGACCACGAACGTGACGTCGTCGCCGATCTCGAGACCTTCAAGCTGGTCGATGATATCGCTTCGGAATGCAACGGTCTGACCATCCATCTGGATGATGATGTCGTTCGGACGCAGAACGCCGTCTGCGGCTGAATCAGGGACCGTCTCGATGACGATTGCACCCGTACCGATGAAGGTGACTTCATAACCAAGTCTCGTGAGTGCAACGAATGTCGCATCCTGTTTCGACTGCTCCATGGCATCAAGGCTCTCACGCCTCAGATCTTCCTGGGACACCCCCGTGGGACGAATCACCTCGCGTTCGCGAACAGTTACCCGATCATCGAGCTTTCCAGCGGCGTACTCGAAAACATTGGCTTCTTTGAGGGATACGGTGAGGAACAACAGCTCACCCTTTTCAGACACGAAGCCGTCCTCAACATCGATGAAGTCAGATGTGTCATACACGGGTCCTGGGCTCAACGTGTAATACGGAACGGTGATCGGCCATGAGATCGCGATGGCGATACCGACGACGATCAAGAATGACGCGAGTATCCATGGCCACTTCGGATAGGACTGTGGGGGTTGTACCGAAGCCGGTACGTCGGGAAGAGCCGGGACGTCTTCGTCCACCTGGAGGTCTTGATCCATGGATGGGAGGTTACTGCCCGATCAAGGATGCAACGCCGAGGACCGCAAACTGTGAGCGAGCGCGCCCGGCGTGCCGTTCACGGATCAAGCGATTCTTCGCCCTGCGAGGAGATCGGCGGTAATCACTATCCGGTAACGTTCTGAGCCCTTCGGGTGACATGCGAACATCGTGAGTGTTGGATTCGGGCTGTCGTAAGTAATCCACAGATCGTTCGGCTCAACGACGAACGCGTCGGACACTCGATACATCACCTCGAAACCTACGCCGTCAGCCACGAAGATGAGATCGCCGCTTGCGAGCCGGTCAAGGTTGAGAAACGGCCTGGTCTTGGTGGTCCTGTGACCCGCGAGAACGACATTGCCGTCTTCCCCCGGCCGGACCGTGCCAGACCACTGCGCTACACCTTTGTCGATGACGGATAGCGCAACGCCAGATCGAATTGTCTCATTGAGTCCTATGGCTGGGATCCGCAGACTGCCGATGGTGACTCCAGACGCCTGTGAACGATGGAACACAGCCTGACGCGCAGGGTTCGGTATGAGATCGTCCTGGCGCGTCGCCGCAGCGACCGGAGTCGCGAATACGAGCACCAAACCGGCGGCTATCGCGAAACGAATCGCGGGCTTCATGGGTCTCATTGTCATGTAGGTCGGCAGTTATCGACGCCGTCTACACCAGAATCTACTCAACCAAGCCTGGAGGCCCGAGTGCAGACAACCTATCCGTCACGGACCCTTGCAAACGTGTTCGTATCCCGAACTGCTGTCAACACCGTGGCATTGATGATCGGTTTCGCACTGCTCACCGCACTTGCTGCCCAGATACGGTTCCATATACCTGGAACGCCCGTTCCAGTGACGGGCCAAACATTCGCCGTGCTTCTCGCGGGTGCAGCGCTCGGTTCACGGGCCGGAGCAGGCAGCCAGCTCATCTATTGGCTCATGGGCGCCGTCGGGCTGCCGGTGTTCGCCCAGGCCGAAGGCGGGTGGGGGGCAGCGACCGGTGCAACATTTGGATATCTATTCGGATTCGTCGTTGCCGCGTGGCTCGTTGGTGCACTCGCAGAGCGCGGCCAGGACCGATCGGTGCGATCCGCCATCCCGGCCTTCCTCGCCGGAAACCTCGTCATCTACGCCTTCGGTGTTCCGTGGCTGATGTACTCGATACCAGCTATCGACACACTCGGCGCCGCTCTCGCAGCCGGCTTCATGCCGTTCGTCGCCTTCGACGCGATCAAGATCGTGCTGGCAGGCGTGGCACTGCCTGCGGCCTGGAAGATGACTGCGAACCGGTAACCAGCCACCGGCGATGAAGGATTCTCGAGATCTGATTCCCTCGTCCCCTTCCTGATTCCCTACACCTGATTCTCACTCTTCTTTCATTCCCGTTTCACGGGCGCCTTAGGTGGGTACCGCATCCTTGTTCATGAAGGAAAGGAGTCCCATGAGATTGAAGCGGGTGGCGGTTTTCGCTGGTATCGCGGTGCTCGCCGTCGCATGCACGACAACAGGAAGCACGGCGATATCAACGGTTGACAACGACGCGAACCAGACTGCCCCAACCACGCCGGATGTGGCATCTCCCGATGTCCCTGCACCGGCAGCGGCGTCGAGCGACCCCACCAGCGATACAACAACGCCCACCGACTCCGAATTCACGGAGACCACGACGACGCTCGCCGAGACATCAGCGCCGACCACGACAACGAGCCAACCGGTCGAGGACATCAAAGACCTTCTCGACGATCTCGATGATCTTCTGAGTGATCTCGATGGCCTGCTCAACGGTCTCGAGGATGAAAGCGCTGATCTCAACGGAGCGATGAACCAGAACGAAGGAGATATCGAAGGATGAAACGAACAAATAGGCTGTGGGTCCTCGCAATCGTGCTTGGCTTGTTTCTAGCACTACCGGCAGCCGCGAGTGCACAGGAAACAGACACGTCCAGCACTGTCGGTACAGATCGCTCCATCGAGAGTGTCAAGGCACGGGCCCAGGATGCTGTCGACAGACGTCTCGACACACTGGCGAACCTTGAACGCCGCATTCTCGACCACGAGTACATGACGACGGTTCACAAGGCAACACTCACCGCGGACATCGCCGACGCCATCGCTGGTTTGATTGCACTGAACCGCGACATCCAGAACGCAGGTACTGCTGCGGAACTGAGAGAGTTGGTTCCGCTGATCGCAACCGACTACCGGGTGTATCTCGTGATCGTTCCCAAGAGCTACGAGGTCGGCGCCTCAGACCGGGTCGCACATGTTGTCTCGAGGTTCGAAGAGACAGCCGACACCCTGGCGGATGCGATCGATCGCGCAGAGGAGGCTGGCTACGACATGACTCAAGCCAACCGCTGGCTGATCTCAGCACGAGATGAAATCGCCGAAGCTCGGCGCACGGGAGTTCCTGTGGCCGGGGATGTGATCGACCTCGACGCATTGGACTGGGAGCAGCCCGCCAAGTCGGCACTCGATGAAGGCCATCGCAGGCTGAAGAACGCACGAATCGATCTTCGTCAGGCGAAGGGCTCCCTTGACAAGGCGCGGCAGGCAATCGAGGAAGCCATCGGAGGCTGAGCAAGACCGTCGTACGGAGCTACCGCGAAGTACGAGGAACGACACAGCGGGCAGAGACATGGAACCGTTCCAGGGGGCATGTCTCTGCCCGCTGGTTTCTGGCCGTCTGACGTCTAGTGTCCTGAGTCGTAGGTTCGTGCTGATCTCCCCGAGGCATCGGCGTTTCTGGCAAGGACGCACAACGAAGGCACGGTCTGGACTGTGTCGAGCCGGAGGACGCAGCCAGGGACGGTGAGGCCCGGCGAGATTTCGTACATGACTTGCGACTCAGAACACGAGGAGTACCGTCCACAGGAGCATGATATGGACCGCATCACCACGATCACCACCGCGTTCGAAGGCGATACATATGCCAACGCACTCGGTTTCACACTGGGTAGGGTCACTGAATACTCAGTGGTCGTTTCCATGACGGTTCGTGAGGACCACCTCAACTTCCATGGCGTGTTGCATGGAGGAGCACTCTTTTCGCTTGCGGATTGTGCCTTCTCACTGGCATCGAACGCACATGGAGACACGGCGATGGCTATCGATACTCATCTTGCTCTCACGGCGTCGTCAAAACTCGGCGATACGCTCACAGCAGCAGCGATCGAGATAACCCGAGGGAGGAGCCTCGCAACCTACCGTGTGAACGTGACCCGCCCCAACGACAGAATGGTGGGTCTCTTTACGGGAACCGTGTTCATTCAAACAGAAGACCGTACACAGTAGAACCGACAAACGATCCTGCTCGTGCACTCTACGGTAAGCGAGGCGCCGGCCGAGCGCACCGCCGCCTGCTACCTCGGATCCTGGAACGACAGGAACGTTGCGGCGACAAGCGCCGCCCACACCAGGCCTGCAACCCCGAGATGAAGTGCAATCACCCAGCTCGATTCGACCTCGGTCAACACCTGAAGCAAGCCGATCCCGGCGTTGATCACATAGAAAGCCGTTGCTCCGATCACGAACCACGCCTCGCTGTGAGGGCGCTTGACGTTCGCACCACGCCAGACAAGGAAGATGAGATAGATGAACACCGCGGCGCTGAACATTCGGTGGAGCCAGTGGACCATCAACGCGTTGCTTGCAGAGAGATCCGGTACCAACTCACCATTGACAAGGGGCCAGCCGGGCACGTACACGCCATGGACCGCGGATCCGAGAAGGATGACGACGAATACCGCGACTGCTCCCACACCCAACTGTCGTGACCAGTCTCTCTCGAGAAGGTTCGGACCGTGGGCGGCGTCCCGCGTGGAGACGGCGACGATCACGAACAACGCCACCACGACCATGGATACGAACAAGTGAATCGTCACGAGATCCCTCGCGAGGTCGCCTTTGACAACCATCCTTCCGAGCCAGGCCTGAATCCCGATCGCGATGACTGCAGCGATCGAAGGAAAGAGAACCCATCTGCGATCGAGCCGGGCTCGGTAAGCAACTACAACCAGAACCACGGCGAGGATGCCGACGAGAAGGGCTATCCAGCGGTGAGTCCACTCAACGAGCATCTCGGGCTCGAGTCGTGGGAGGTACCCTCCGAGCAGTCCGTCTTCACAGAGCGGCCAGCGATCCTTGCAGCCGTATCCGCTGCCACTTCCTCTGGTGTACCCGCCGAACGTGACAAGCAACAAGGTAGACCAGACGGCGGCCAGGGCCAGGCGATGCGCAAATCGGCTCTTCATGATCGCTGAGCCTAGCCCTCAGCAATCAACCGTCGGATGTATGAAAGCGAATGCCGGATGCCGGAGACCGGATGTGAGACAACGAGCTCAGCCCTCGAAACACGGACTCGAGAACTCATACTGCTCGGCCAGTGCCCCGACGAAGAAGTCCTTGACGAGGACCGAGCCGGTTGTCCCATCCGGCTGTGACAACGTCTGATCCGACCCACCCGCGGAGGAGTAGCGATCAAGATCCGGTTTGTAGATCGCAAGTGAGCGCTGCACGTGCTCGTTCGGTGTTCCGACATAACTATGACTTGGAGCGGAGCCTCCGTAGTCGATCTCTTCGATCGAGTTCGCGGCAGACACAACCCCGAAGCGCGTCAGATCACCGTTCGCAACAGCGGTCGCAAGCACCTGGTGCATCGACAAGGCTCCATTCCAACCCGCGATGTATCCGTCACTGGGGCGGCGATCGGGAAAAACTTCCGAAATGGCTGCCATCATCGCATTGTTGCCGGCGGTGTCTTCTCCCCAGCGAACGGTGTACGCCGACTGGTAATACACCATCCCATAGAGTGGACCAACGGGCTGGTCGAGCAGTCTGAAATCGTAGCTCGGGACCGAACCGGTAAACGTTCCGGCGTACCCGTTGTTCACGGCTCCCGCAAGAATCTCGGCACCGAGTGCCGGGTTCGTGGCGAGGAACGTCCAGTCGGCACCGGAGCTAACGATGCCTTGGATGACAGGAGTCACATCGTCGCCGGGGACCACCGCCGCTGTACCGTCGTAGCGAAGTTCCATTCCGTAGAAGTCGATCGCCTTCTTGACTCCTGTGGCGGCGTCTCGACCGTACGCGTCGTCGAACGTGGCCAGGGCGATCGATTGTCCCCCCATTTCGTTCACGAAATCAAGAATGTTCATCGCCTCGATGCAGTAATTCGTATCCTGCTCAAACATGACACCACCGTCCAGACCCGGTATCGACCATCCGGAGTACCAGCTCAGCGGGATCACCAACATCGAGTCTTGCTTGTAGAGATCGAGGGCCGCGAGGTTTGCAGTCGATCCGGTCGAGAGGCTGATCGCGACGACCTCTTTGCGGATCTGCTCATACTTTTCGAGATGCTGGTCCGTGTTCGAGCTGGTGTCTTCCACGACGTACCTCACGGTCCAGCCATCGATTCCACCCGCAGCGTTGACCCTGTCCCAGTAAACTGCTTGCCCGGCAACAACGTCAGCTTCGAGCGAGGAAAACAAACCCGTCTGGTCTGCAAGAATGCCGACCGAGATCACCTTCGTTTCGGGGTCGACACCGATGTCGGTCAAGACACCGTCTTCGACCGCGGGACTCTGGGATGTAGTTGTCGGCTCGATCGGGACAGAGGTGGTCGTCGTGTCCGGCGCCACGCTGGAAGAGGACGCGGTAGAAGGCGCGGATGCACCGCCGCAGGCCGCAGCGAGCACCATGAGGGCTAGCACTGTCGCAGCGAGGTTCAGGGGCCTTCTCACTGTTGGATCCTTCTTTGAGTTGTGATTTTCCGCCCGGTCGTACCAAGATCGACCGGAACCAGGCCCGGCGCCGTCTACGTGCGAACACATCGTATAGGCCGGATCCGGAGTTCGCCATGAAGCAGGCGACCAGCGGCTCTAAATCGTAAGTCTATTGGTGGCGGTGGCTACGGCGCGTTGGGCACGCGTCGGTGCGGGCGTCGAAACCAGATGGGACCGTGCAGAAGAGCAGATCGCAGGGTCAACGATCCAAGTCTTCGCCGAGATAAGCCCTGATCACGTTGGGATCGCGCTGCACCTCACTCGGTGTGCCGGTTGCGATCACCTCGCCGAAGTCGAGCACCATCACCCGATCAGCGATGTCCATGACAAGACCCATGTCATGCTCGACGAGGAGTATGGCGATCCCGAGCTCTTCGCGGATGTCGAGAATGAACCGGGCCATGTCCTCGGTCTCCTCGAGGTTCATCCCTGCCACAGGCTCGTCGAGCAGCAACAGCTCCGGCTCCATGGCGAGCGCACGACCGAGCTCCACTCGCTTCTGCACGCCATAGGGCAGCATGCCGACCGGGTGGAACCGCCATGCCTCGATCTCGAGGAGGTCGATGATGTCCTCGACCTTTTCGCGATTGTCCATCTCCTCGCGTTTGGCCTTGCCCCACCAGATCGCTCCGTGCAGCCATCCGACATCAGTGCGTACATGCCTGCCGAGAGCGATGTTCTCCAACACGGTCATGTGAGCGAACAGCTCGATGTTCTGAAACGTTCTTGCGACACCAAGCCCCGCGATCTGGTCAGGGCTCAATCCCAGGATCGATTCGCCCTTCCACCGAATGTCACCCTCCTGCGGTTTGTAGACGCCGTTGAGGCAATTGAACGCCGATGTCTTGCCGGCGCCATTCGGCCCGATCACAGCGAACAGCTCGCCCTCATCAACGGTAAAACTCGCGTCGGTGAGCGCCTTGACACCCTTGAATGCCAGGCTGACGCCGGTGAACTCCAAGAGATGCTCGCTCAAGACAACCACCGTTTCCGACGCTTGTAATGCTTGACATCCCTGAATGACTTTCGATCGCCTTCAGAGCGAATTCCCAGGTAGAACTCTTGAACGTCCTCGTCGCCGAGGAGTTTCCCTGCGTCTCCATCCATGACGACCTTGCCGGTCTCCATGATATAGCCGTAGTCGGCGATCGAGAGTGCCATATTTGCATTCTGCTCGATCAGCAGGACATCCGTTCCTGCCGCGTTGATATCCACGATGATGTCCCGGATCTGGGCGACCAGCATCGGCGCAAGACCAAGCGACGGCTCATCGAGAATGAGGAGCGACGGACTAGCCATCATCGCACGACCGATCGCAAGCATCTGCTGCTCCCCACCGGAGAGGTAGCCAGCCGTGTCCTTGCGCCTCGGTACCAGCAAGGGGAACATCTCCATCACCCTGTCGTGGTTCTCCTTGACGCTCACAGCACTCTTGTTCGTCGTCGCGCCTGTGCGGAGATTCTCGTCAACGGTCATCTCCGCGAAAACTCTCCGACCTTCCATCACCTGGGCGATACCGCCCCGTACGATGGCGGAGGCATCCTTCGAGTCGATCCGACCGCCGTTGTGAGCGATGGTCCCCTTCGTGATATCTCCTTCATGCACATCCAACAATCCGGTGATAGCGCGCAGGGTCGTCGTCTTACCGGCGCCATTCGCACCCAGCAACGCAACGATCTGCCCATCCCTGACCTCGAGGGAGAGACCGCGCAGCACGAGGACAACGTCGTTGTAGACGACCTCCAGATTGGCGATCTCAAGCATCGTGGATGTGTTCCCTCAGATGATCGGGTGGGGGTGCGGCGTACCGCACCCCCACATGGTTGGCTTCTCTATCTACCCCGCCGTCCAGCAGGGAGCCGAGAAGTCGTACGCCTCGGCCGCCGCGCCGGTGAAGAAGTCCCGTACGACCAACGAACCGGTCGATGCGCCATCTTGGGACACCGTCTGGCTGGCACCGCCCGCTGCGGTGTATGTTGCGAGATCCGGATCGAATATCGCGGTTTGACGTGATACGTACTCGTTCGGCGTACCTGCATAGCTCTGGTCCGGAGCCGATCCGCCGAAGTCGACAGCCTCGATCGAGTTCGCGGCCTTCACAAGACCTTCCCTCGTCAGGTCCTTGTTGTCGATAGCGACCTGAAGCACCTTTGTCATCGTGACTGCTTCATTCCAACCGATGATGAAAGCATCACTTGCCCGACGATCCGGGAACGCTGCTGCCAGCGCCGCTTTCATCTCGTTGTTTCCAGGCGTATCGGCATCCCAAGCAACGTTGTATGCGGACTGGAAGAACAGCTTGTCATACAGCGCAGCCGCCGGAGAGTCAAGCAGTCTGAAGTCGTACGTCGGGCCCGAACCGGTGAAGAAGCCCTGGTATCCCAGTTGAACTGCTCCACCGAGGATCTCGGCACCGATCGACGGGTTCGTCGTCAGGAAGGTCCAGTCGGCGCCGGAATCAACGATGCCCTGGATGACAGGCGTCTGATCCTGACCGGGAATGACCTTGCCCGTGCCGTCGTAGACAACTTCCATTCCGTAGAACTCAGCAGCCTCGAACACGCCTGCTGATGCGTCCCCGCCATAGTCACCAGGGAACGTCGCAATAGCGATCGTCTTGCCACCTTTCTCGTTGATGAAGTCGAGGATGTTCATCGCCTCGAGGCAGTAGTTCGTATTCTGCTCGAGCAGGAGTGAGCCGTCGAATTCCGGGACCGCCCAGCCCGAGTACCAGCTCAGCGGAATGACCAGCATGCCGTCTTCCTTGATCTTGGGGAGCGCCGCAACGGTGGTAGGCGAGCCCGTCGACAGGCTGATCGCCACGACGTTGTCGCGGAGCTTCTCGTACTTCTCCAGGTGCTGCTCGACGTTGTAGTTCGTATCCTCGATGATGAAATCCACGGTCCACCCGTCGATACCACCATTGGCGTTGAATACGTCCCAGTACACCGCCTGCGCATCGGTTATGTCCGTCGTCAGTGGAGCGAACACACCCGTGAGGTCGGATAAGGAACCGATCCTTATCACCTTGCTCTCCGCGTCGATGCCGACGTCAGCGACCTCGACCTCGCCGCTACTGCACGCAGCGGCGACGATCGCCATCACCACCACGAGGCTGAATAAGCTCAATCGCCTCTTCACGTTTTTCCTCCTTGTTCGTGTCTACCTTGTCTGCCTCCGACACCCTCAGGATGCCGGATGGACCCATGAACTATCAATATGAGAACGGCCAGCCCTTCCAGTAATTTCTCACCCTCACCCATATACCGTACAGGCCGAGCGGTTCGACAATGAGAAAGACGATGATGAGCACACCGAACAACATCACGTTGAACTGGAAAATGCTGAGCCCAGGACCAGCCGCCTCGAGGGAGATGATGCCGATCAGATCGTCGGGCGACGATCTGATGACGAGGTTGCCGAGCCAGGAGAGCGGGCCTCCGTCTTGCGCCTGAACCGCAAGAAAGTTCGTCACGTTCTCAACCACCCTTGGCGAAAGCACGACGAAAAACGAGCCCATCAGCGTTCCCGCAACGGTACCGGCGCCACCGATCAGCACGATCGCGATGAAGTCGACCGCCAGGAGCAGATCCCAGGTCTCGGGGATCAACTGTCCGACGACCGAGCCGAAGAGGGCTCCTCCTATCCCCGCATAGAACGACGAGATCGCGAAGGCCTGTGTCTTGCCCTTGTACTCGTTGACGCCCATGACCTCCGCCGCGATGTCGCGGTCCCGGATCGCAGCCCACGACCTTCCAACCCTCGTTCGCATGAGGTTCTTGGACACGAGGGCGAACACGACCACGAAGAAGGCGATGAGGAAGTATGTCTTTGCGTCGTCCGACATCACCCGAATCTGAACCCATGGAAGAAGGTTAATCGGCCGAAGCCACCACCACAATGGTCCATCAGTCGCGAAGGAGACAATCGGATCCATGCCTCGCCAGAGAGCCAGCTCGAGCGGTGGCCACCTCCGGCCGATGCCGGGTGTTCCGGTGATCTTGTTGAGGTTGAGCCACATATAGAGACCGATGAACACGAGACCCAACGTTGCGAACGCCAGATACAGTCCCCGCACGCGAACGCCCAACGGTGCGATCAGGATGCCGACCAGTGCCGCAACGACACCTGCTGCGGGCAGCCAGACCCACATCGGCAGTCCGAGACCCCACGTGGCGCTGCCGGGCGTCGACCCAAGGACGACCGCTGTGTACGCTCCGACCGCCATGAAGAATGAGTGACCGAGCGAAATCTGCCCTGCGACGCCGGACAGCAGGTTCAAACCGAGTGCGGCGACCGCGAAAACCAACGCCTTGTTGATGAGGATCAACCAACTACTGGATGCCAGGTACCCCGCGAACGGCAACGCTGCAAGGGGCAACAGCACGGCGATCACGCCGAGCAGGATCATCGACACCTTCTTGGTTGTCGTCGGAAACAACCCCATCTCTGAGGAATACCGCGTGTAAAGTTTGGGACGACCTCTCATACTCGGCGAATCTCCGCGGTTCCGAACAATCCATATGGTCTCACGAGAAGG
>BTQL01000045.1:0-19907 GCA_036985855.1 Acidimicrobiia bacterium
TCCGCTCAGCCAAAACCTTCGTAATAGCAGCAGTCAAGGTCGTCTTCCCATGATCAATATGACCCATCGTCCCAATATTCATATGCGGCTTCGACCGCTCAAACTTCTCTTTCGCCATTTGAGGTCTCCTATTCGCCTCTGACCTTGGCCACGATTTCTTGTGCAGCCGAAGTCGGTACTTCTTGATATGAATGGAATTGCATCGAGTAATTCGCTCTGCCCTGGGTTCGGGAACGCAGGTCGGTCGCATAACCGAACATCTCGGCCAGCGGAACCAGTGCAGTGACCACACGAGCAGGCCCACGAGCATCCATCGACTCGACCTTGCCACGTCGTGCAGACAGATCTCCGATGACATCACCCATGTAGTCCTCAGGCGTGACCACTTCTAGTTCCATGACCGGTTCGAGAATCTTGATCCCAGCCATCTTGGCGGCATCCTGGATCGCCATCGATCCTGCGATCTTGAAGGCCATCTCGTTCGAGTCAACGTTGTGACTCGAACCATCGATGAGACGAGCCTTGACATCGACAAGGGGGTACCCGGCGAGAATCCCGCTGGCAAGCGCTTCACGCATTCCCTTCTCGACAGCAGGGACATATTCGCGTGGGACGTTTCCGCCCTTGACCTTGTCTTCGAATTCGAAGCCTGACCCGGGTGACAGAGGCTCGAGGTCGATGACCACGTGGCCGTACATTCCGGAACCACCGGTTTGTCGCTTGAACTTTGCGTCGACCTTGTGGACCGGCCGCTTGATCGTTTCGCGGTATGCCACTTGGGGCCGACCAACGTTCGCCTCAACGCTGAACTCACGGAACAGCCTCTCGACGATGACTTCGAGGTGGAGCTCGCCCATGCCGGCGATGATCGTCTGACCCGTCTCGTCGTCGGTGTGGACCTTGAATGTCGGATCCTCTTCGGCGAGGCGCGCAAGCCCATTGCCGAGCTTGTCCTGGTCCGATTTCGTCTTCGGCTCGATAGCCACAGAGATAACCGGAGCAGGGAAGGACATCGACTCAAGCTGAATCGGTGCGTTCGTTGCAGACAGCGTGTCGCCCGTCTTGGTGTTCTTCATGCCGACAGCGGCGACGATGTCACCCGTCATGATGTCGACAATGTCCTCCTGCTTTGCAGCGTGCATCCGCAGAAGCCGGCCAAAGCGTTCTTTCTTGCCCGTCGTCGTGTTGAGGACGGTGTCACCCTTGTCTGCTCTGCCGGAGTAGACACGGAAGTAGGTGAGCTTGCCGACGTATGGGTCTGACATGATCTTGAATGCCAGAGCTGAGAAAGGTTCATCGTCCGAAGCTTTTCGCTCCATCGTTTCTCCCTCATGACCGGGCCTGAACCCCTCGATAGGCGGAAGATCAATAGGGCTGGGAAGGTAGGCGATCACAGCGTCGAGAAGTGACTGGATACCCTTGTTCTTGAAGGCTGTTCCCGCGACCACGGGCACGAAGTCACGAGCGATGGTGCCCTTGCGGATCATGGAGCGAATCTCGTCTGGCGTGAGATCTTCCTCCAGGAGGTACTTCTCCAGAAGTGCATCGTCTTCGGACGCGACGACATCGAGCATCTTGTGATGCCATTCGGTCGCCAGATCGACGAGATCCGCCGGAATATCTGTCTTCTCCCATTCCGCGCCATCGTCGTCGGACCATACGATCGCCTTCATTTCGACCAGATCAACGACTCCGACAAAGTCGGACTCCGCACCGATCGGAATCTGGATCACAACAGGGTTGCCTCCGAGGCGATCAACTATCGATTGTGTCGAAGCAAAGAAGTCCGCACCGATGCGATCCATCTTGTTGATGAAACAGATCCGGGGCACGCCGTACTTGTCGGCTTGGCGCCATACGGTCTCAGACTGTGGCTCCACGCCGGAAACGGCATCGAAAACAGCGACAGCGCCGTCGAGCACGCGAAGCGAGCGTTCTACCTCAACGGTGAAGTCGACGTGACCGGGCGTATCGATGATATTGATCGTGTGGCCGTCCCATTCACAGGTCGTTGCGGCCGAGGTGATCGTGATTCCGCGCTCCTGCTCCTGCTCCATCCAGTCCATGACGGCGGCGCCCTCATGAACCTCACCGATCTTGTATGTGCGACCGGTGTAGTAGAGGATTCGCTCAGTCGTCGTCGTTTTGCCCGCGTCAATGTGAGCCATGATTCCGATATTGCGAACGGTCTCTAGTGGGATGGTTCGTGCCATGTTCTCTTACCAGCGATAGTGGGCGAAGGCCTTGTTGGACTCAGCCATCTTGTGGACATCTTCGCGGCGCTTCACAGCAGCGCCGGAACGGTTTGCGGCATCGAGGATCTCGTTGGCGAGGCGGTCAGACATCGTGGACTCACGACGCTTGCGAGCAAAGTCGACCAGCCAACGAACAGCCAGCGTCTGCGCGCGACGCGGACGGACCTCAACGGGGACCTGATAGGTCGAGCCACCAACGCGACGTGAACGGACCTCGAGGGTCGGCCGCACGTTGTCAATGGCACGCTTGAGGATGGGAAGCGGGTCTGAACTGGTTCGCTTTTCAACGGTATCCATCGCGGTGTAGACGATGCGGCGAGCCGCGCCTTTCTTTCCCTTCAAGAGGATCTTGTTGATGATTTGGGTGACCAGAACCGACTGATAGATCGGATCCGGATCGAGCTTGCGTACTTCAGCTGGTGCCCTACGCATTACGAACCCTTCTTTGTGCCGTAGCGGGAGCGGGCCTGCTTGCGACCATCGACACCGGCAGCGTCGAGAGCCCCTCGAATGACCTTGTAACGAACACCAGGGAGGTCCTTCACTCGTCCGCCACGGACGAGGACGATGGAGTGCTCCTGGAGGTTGTGGCCTTCACCGGGAATGTACGCGGTGATTTCCGCTCCAGACGAAAGGCGAATTCGCGCAACCTTGCGAAGGGCCGAGTTCGGCTTCTTCGGTGTAACGGTGTACACGCGCGTGCAAACGCCACGTCTCTGGGGAGAGCCGGCTAGGCCGACGGTCCTCTGCTTCTTCGGCTTTGGCTTCCGGCCCTGACGGACCAGCTGCTGTACAGTAGGCACTTCTCTCTACGTCTCTCTCTTCGGCGCACACCGACCCGAAACTCGGGTATCGGAGTTCTGACGAACGAAAAATCGGCCCGATGTGAATTGCACAACAGGACCGATCCCTTGTGTGAACCTCTTCCGAAACAACAGCGTCCTGCAACGCCTCCGGGTACCGGCGGGTTCGGCTGGGATAACCAAGTGGGAGTATAGGGACGTGCGGTTCTAACACGCAAGACAGGATGGCCACCTGGCCATCCACCACCTGGTTGAAGAGGCACCATACCAGATTCGGATTCAGGCTGAACGGAGGACGTGGCGCACGCAACATTGTGCCTATCCGCGCATCTTCTACTTACTACGTGTTGTCGAACCGAGCGAAGGCGTGAAGCTTCTCGACCTCGGTCACATCCGCGTATCCAACCGACGCGTACAGATCAACGAGCCCCTCACGAGACGGCAGATCATCGGCAACAATCACAACCATGCCAATACGGTAGTTCCGGCCTGATTCGTGATGCCTGAAACCTGATACCTGTCAAATCGGGAACTCCGGTGGAGGTCTTGGTGGGGTCGGGTCGGCGGGAGGTGCGGGTTGTGGATCGACTGGTGGTCTGGATTCGGCCTTCTGCCGAGCGACAGTCGCTCGATACTCGCGTAGTCCACTGAAGGCGAATACAACAACGATGATGGCGGCAAAGTCGTACCCGTTCACGAACGCAATCGGAACGACAACGGCGACCGTCATCCATGTGACTATCTGACTGACAAGAGGCGCCTTCTCCTCGTTCACCATGGAGGCGAGATGCTGGGCCATGTGGCCCCCGTCGAGCGGGACGATCGGAACCCAGTTGAGGATGCCCCACACGAGAGCGGTGAAAATGAACGAGTCGAGAAAGACGGCGACCTCGTGGGACACACCGATGAACGCACCGCTTCGTCCCAGGAGTAGCAACGCTCCGCCGGCAACAATGCCGGTCGCCGATCCGGCGGCGGAGATGAGAAAAGATCGACCGTGACTGATAGTCCCGCTGTGGCTGTAGTTCGTGACACCACCGAGGCCGTACAGCGTGACCGCAATTCCCTTGGCTCCGAAGGTCCGTGCTGTCAGCGCGTGACCCATCTCGTGGAGCAGGATCGACACGAAGGCCGCTGCGGTCCATATACCAATATCGACACCGCTGTATGTCGTGGCTCCGAGCAACGCAATGAACAGAAAGGTGGCGTGAACCCCGACTGGGATACCGAACAGCGGAAACTTGAGCATGGGCGAAAGGTAGCGAGAGAACGTTTTCAGTTCACGGTTCGCAGTCGGCGAACCCCCGGCGCCCTAGTGCAGACCGTTCTGTGGGCTGACAACCGGACTCACTCCGGTCGAGAACCCTGGGTTACGCAATTTACTCGTCGCTTGAGTCGGCTTCTGTGGACGGCGCAGATGGGGAGGCCGCACCGAGGGACGCGAGCCATTCGGCCGGATCGGCAGGCAACGTGTCGTCTGCAGACTCGACATCAACGTCTCCGAAGAGACCTGCCGCCGTCGGCACCTCGGCATCCGGCAGCATCGGTTGGATCGCTTGGTAAGCGTCCGAGCCGGTTCCCGCAGGAATCAGCTTGCCGATGATCACGTTCTCCTTCAGACCACGCATGTAGTCAGACTTGGAGTTGAGTGACGCCTCTGTGAGCACCCGCGTCGTCTCCTGGAAGGACGCAGCGGAGAGCCACGAATCGGTCGCAAGGGAAGCTTTCGTGATACCCATCAGCTCTGGGCGACCCTCGGCCGGCTGCTTGCCGTCTTCGACGAGCTCGCGGTTGGCGTCACGGAAAACTTGGCCATCAACGAGCTCGGCCGGCAGCCAAGACCCATCGCCCGGGTTCGCGATCCGTACCCTGCGAAGCATCTGGCGCACGATCAACTCGATGTGCTTGTCGTGAATATCGACGCCCTGAGATCGGTACACCTCTTGCACCTGATCAACCAGGTATCGCTGACACGCCCGGACACCTTGGATGGCGAGCACTTCCTTCGGGTCGAGCGGACCATCGGTGAGCTGCGCACCCGGCTCGATGATGTCGCCCTCAGCAACACGGATACGCGCACGGGCGGAGAGGTCATAGGAAACCACATCTTCATCACCGTCAACGATCACGATCGATCGTTGGCCTGTATCTGCGTCGGTTTCGAACTTCACGACACCGCCTGCCTCAGAAAGAAGGGCAACGCCCTTTGGCCTCCGGGCCTCGAAGAGCTCGGTGACACGAGGCAGACCGTGTGTGATGTCCTCACCGGCGATACCGCCAGTGTGGAACGTACGCATCGTCAGCTGGGTACCGGGTTCACCAATGGACTGCGCTGCCATGATTCCGACAGCGGTGCCGGGCTCGACCATCACACCTGTGGCGAGATCGATGCCGTACGACATCTTCGCGATTCCATAGCGGCTCTCGTCAGTCAAGGGAGAGCGGACTCTGATCTCGAGGACCTCCTCGACCTCCTGAATGCCGTTGACCGCTTCGCGGTCGAGTACGAACCCGGCACGGAGCTTGCGGCCATCGGGTAACTCAGCGAACGACCTGCCGATCTTGACGTCCTCAGCGAGCACGCGACCGATGATCTTGTTCCGCAGATGACGGATCGGGTCACCGTTCTCGCGGATCGTGATCATCAGTCCGGGGTCAGCGCTCTCCTCATCGTGGATGATGATCTCCTGGCTGACATCGACGAGACGACGGGTGAGATATCCGGAGTCAGCGGTACGGAGCGCCGTATCGGCAAGACCCTTTCTCGCGCCGTGTGTCGAGATGAAGTACTCGAGCACGGTGAGACCCTCACGGAAGTTCGCCTTGATCGGTTGCGGGATGATGTCGCCTTTCGGATTGGCAACCAATCCACGCATACCAGCGATCTGGCGAAGCTGCATGATGTTCCCGCGCGCACCGGATCGGACCATCATGTCCATCGGATTGAACGGATCTTCCTGCAGCGTCTCCTGCATGGCGTCCTTCACCTTGTCCGTGGCGACGGTCCAGATCTCGATCAATTCTGAGCGACGCTCGTCGTCGGTGATGACACCCTTCTGATATAGGTTCTCGACCTTTGCAGCCCTGTCCTCGAAGGCGGCCAGGATCTGCTTTTTTTGCGGAGGAGTCTTGACGTCCTGAAGACCGATCGTGAGACCGGCCTTCGTTGCGAAGCGGAAGCCGAGCTCCTTGATGTTGTCAAGGGTGTTTGCGACGTCCGGTTTGTCGTACGTGTGGATTACTTCTTCGACGAGGGTCCGGACATCGGACTTGATCAACACAGCATTGATGTAGGGAAAGCCGATAGGAAACGCGCCGTTCATGATCGCACGACCGACTGTTGTCTCAGTGAGACCGCCAGACAAGACAGGCTCGTCGTCGATGAGCTCCTTGAGCATGGGCTTGAGTTTTGCATGGAGCTCAGCGTCACCGGCAAGCGACCCCACGCGCACCTTGATCGGAGCATGAAGCTCGAGGTCACCGTTCTCGTACGCCATGACCGCTTCATCAACGTTCGAGAACGCACGACCTTCACCTGTCGCCCCCTCTTTGACCGCAGACAGGTAGTACATACCGATGATCATGTCCTGAGAGGGCGTCACGATCGGACGACCATTCGCAGGGGAGAGCACGTTGTTCGAGGACAGCATGAGGATGCGCGCTTCTGCCTGTGCTTCGGCCGACAGCGGCAGGTGCACAGCCATCTGATCACCATCGAAGTCCGCGTTGAACGCCTCACACACGAGGGGGTGCAACTGGATGGCCTTACCCTCGATGAGTACGGGCTCGAACGCCTGGATACCGAGACGGTGAAGTGTCGGGGCACGGTTCAGCAGCACAGGGTGCTCCTGGATCACATCTCCAAGCACGTCCCACACCTGGACACGACGTCGCTCAACCATCCGCTTTGCAGCCTTGATGTTCTGGGCGATGTCGAGATCGACGAGACGCTTCATCACGAAGGGCTTGAAGAGCTCGAGGGCCATGATCTTGGGAAGACCGCACTGATGCAGGCGGAGATGGGGGCCAACCACGATGACCGAACGACCCGAGTAGTCGACACGCTTTCCGAGCAGATTCTGACGGAACCGTCCCTGCTTCCCTTTCAACATGTCTGACAACGACTTGAGTGGACGATTGCCCGGTCCAGTCACTGCCCGGCCGCGACGACCGTTGTCGAACAATGCGTCGACGGCCTCTTGGAGCATCCGCTTCTCGTTGTTGACGATGATCTCTGGGGCACCGAGGTCGATCAGTCGCTTGAGTCGGTTGTTCCTGTTGATAACCCTGCGGTAGAGATCGTTCATATCCGATGTGGCGAAACGGCCACCGTCGAGCTGAACCATTGGACGGAGGTCCGGTGGGATCACCGGCACGGCCTCGAGAATCATCCCCGTGGGATCGTTTTTGCCGTCCGCGAAGGGTTGAACAACCTTGAGACGCTTCTGAGCACGCTGCCTGCGCTGCTGGCTACGTGGGTCGACAAGATCCTCGCGGAGCTTCTCGACCTCGGCCTGAAGATCCATGCGGCTGATGAGGTCCTTTACAAACTCAGCTCCCATGCCACCGGTGTAGTACTCGCCGTAACGATCGACGATCTCACGCCAGAGCTGCTCTGACTCAACCAGCTCCCGAGGTTTCATCGCCTTGAAGGTGTCGAACGCCTCATCGAGCAGGTCGATCTCAACCTGGGCACGCTCATCGCGGTCCTTGATCTCGCGCTCGACTTCTTTCTTGCGGGCGTTGATCTCATTCGGCTTCGCGCCTGCATCCTCCATCTGGGCGAGTTCGGCTTCGAGACGTTCGAGCCTGGCCTCACGCCACTCCTCGAGTTCCTCGGTGATGAGCACGCGCTCGTGACGGGCTGCCTCTTCGAGATCCGGAAGGTCCTTCGTACGTTTGTCATCGTCGATGTCTGTGACGAGGTACGCCGCGAAGTAGATGACCTTCTCGAGTTCCTTTGGAGACATGTCGAGCAGATAGCCGAGACGGCTTGGAACTCCCTTGAAGAACCAGATGTGTGTCACGGGTGCGGCCAGCTCGATGTGACCCATGCGCTCACGACGAACCTTGGCTCTTGTCACCTCAACACCGCAGCGCTCGCAAACGACACCGCGGAATCGCACGCGCTTGTACTTCCCGCAGTAGCATTCCCAGTCCCTGGTGGGACCAAAGATGCGTTCGTCGAACAGGCCGTCCTTCTCCGGTTTCAGAGTCCTGTAGTTGATCGTCTCGGGCTTCTTGACTTCGCCATATGACCAGGATCTGACCTGGTCTGACGAAGCGAGGCTGATTCTCAGTTCATCGAAAAGCTGTGGCACTTATTCGCTCCCGCTCTCAAATTCGCGTATCTGCTTGCTCATATGATCACGTCCATGTCGGGACGCTCGGGACGAGAAATATCGATCCCGAGGCTCGCTGCGGTGCGGAATACGTCGTCCTCGAGATCCTTGAGCTCGACTTCCTCGCCTGCAGATAGCATTTCAACGTTGAGTCCGAGCGACTGCATCTCTTTTATGAGCACCTTGAATGACTCAGGGATGCCCGGCTCAGGGATGTTCTCGCCCTTGACGATCGCTTCGTACACCTTCACACGTCCACGGACGTCATCAGACTTGATGGTCAGTAGCTCCTGGAGCGCATAGGCGGCGCCATAGGCCTCCAGGGCCCACACTTCCATCTCACCGAAGCGCTGGCCACCGAACTGGGCCTTGCCGCCGAGGGGCTGCTGGGTGATCATGGAGTACGGACCGGTCGACCTTGCGTGGATCTTGTGATCGACAAGGTGGACGAGCTTCAAGATGTACATATATCCGACCGTGATGAGCGAGTCGAACGGTTCACCTGAACGACCGTCATACAGCTGTGTCTTGCCTTCGCCATTGATGATCTGAACACCGTCGCGGTTCGTGAGTGACGTCGAAAGCACCTTGAGGACTTCATTCTCGTGGGCACCGTCAAAGACCGGGGTCGCGACCCTTGTCCACGGCTCTGCGCCGCCAGAAGCCGGGCTCTCGAGGTCATCGAATGGCTCCCAACCTGTCGCCGCTGCCCAACCGAGGTGCGTTTCGAGGACCTGGCCGAGGTTCATGCGAGAAGGCACACCAAGCGGCGACAAGATTATGTCAACGGGCGTTCCGTCCTCGAGGAACGGCATGTCCTCTTCGGGGAGGATGATCGCGATGACGCCTTTGTTACCATGGCGACCTGCGAGTTTGTCGCCGGCAGATATCTTGCGCTGCTTGGCGACGTACACACGGACAAGCTCGTTCATTCCAGGAGGAAGGTCGTATCCGTCCTCGCGACTGAACTCCTTCACCGCGATCGCCTTGCCAGACTCGCCGTGTGGGACCTTGAGCGAGACATCGCGAACCTCGCGGGCCTTCTCACCGAAAATCGCACGGAGCAGCCTCTCCTCCGGGGTGAGCTCGGTCTCACCCTTCGGCGTGACCTTGCCGACGAGGTAGTCGCCGGGACCGACTTCAGCGCCGATGCGGATGATGCCGCTCTCGTCGAGGTCCATCAGCACTTCTTCGGCAACGTTCGGAATATCCCTCGTGATCTCTTCGGCGCCGAGCTTGGTGTCTCGTGCTTCGATCTCGTGCTCCTCGATGTGGATCGACGAGAGGATGTCCTCCTTGACAAGACGCTCCGAGATGACGATCGCATCTTCGAAGTTGTGGCCGTCCCACGGCATGAACGCCACCATGAGGTTGCGTCCGAGCGCGAGTTCGCCACCGTCAGTCGAAGCGCCATCAGCGAGGGCATCGCCCATCTTGACCATCTGGCCTTCGACAACGATCGGTTTCTGGTTGATGCATGTGCCCTGGTTCGAGCGCTGGAACTTGTCGAGGGGGAACGTGTGCAGCTTGTTGGCACCAGCCTCCTTGATAACGATCTGGGTGCCGGTCACTTCGACGACCTCGCCGTCTACGGGGGAGATGACCACTTCGCCGGAGTCCTTTGCTGCGCGCTCCTCCATACCCGTGCCGACAAGTGGTGCGTCTGCTGTGATGAGAGGAACGGCTTGCCTCTGCATGTTTGAACCCATCAGGGCACGGTTCGCATCGTCGTGCTCGAGGAACGGGATCAGTGACGTCGCCACCGAAACGACTTGCTTCGGCGAAACGTCCATGTAATCGACCTGATCGGCAGGGACCGTATCGACCTCGCCACCCGTCTTGCGGACGAGCACGCGATCGTTCGCGAACTTCCCATCGTCCTTGAGCGGAGCGTTTGCCTGGGCAATGACGTGGCCCTCTTCCTCAGAAGCGGTCAGGTAGTCGATTCGCTTGGAGACCTTCCCTTTCGTGACCCTCCGGTAGGGCGTCTCGATGAAACCGAACCGGTTGACGCGTGCATAGGACGCGAGCGAGCCGATGAGACCGATGTTCGGGCCCTCCGGAGTCTCGATCGGGCACATGCGGCCGTAGTGGGACGGATGTACATCTCGCACCTCGAAACCTGCGCGCTCGCGCGACAGACCACCAGGGCCCAACGCAGAGAGACGTCGGCGGTGGGTGATCGACGCAAGCGGATTCGGCTGATCCATGAACTGGCTCAGCTGAGACGTTCCGAAGAACTCCTTGATCGATGCGACGACAGGACGGATGTTGATGAGGGTCTGTGGCGTGATGGCCTCGGGATCCTGAGTCGTCATCCGTTCGCGGACAACACGCTCGAGGCGGGTGAGGCCCACACGGATCTGGTTCTGGATCAGCTCACCGACCGTGCGGATTCGCCTGTTCTGGAAATTGTCGATGTCGTCGACGCGGTATCCCTCTGTTCCCTCCCTGAGGTTCATCAGATACTTGATCGTCGCGACCATGTCATCGTCGGTGATGAGACCCTGTTCGTCAGCCCTGAAACTGTCCATCAGCTCCATGGAGGCGTCTCCACCGAGCTTCTGGTTCACCTTATAGCGACCGACCCTTGTCAGGTCATACCGTTTCGGCGTGCGGAACAGGGTCTTGATGAGGCTGCGCGCAGATTCGACCGTGGTGAGCTCGCCCGGTCGAAGCTTGCGATAGAGATCGAGAAGCGCTTCGTCCTTGGTTGACGTCGGATCCTTCTTGAGTGTGTTGTGCACAAGTTCTGTGTCGCCGAGCAGAGCAATGATGTCTTCGTCGGTCTCAGCAATGCCGAGCGCTCGAAGGAACGTCGAAACGAATTGACGACGCTTTCGGTCAACACGAACACCGATCGTGTCCTTCTTGTCGATATCGAACTCGAGCCAAGCGCCACGGCCGGGGATCACCTTCGATGCATAGACCGGACGACCAGAGATCTTGTCTATGGTCCTGTCGAAATACACACCAGGGCTACGAACGAGCTGACTGACAACGACCCGCTCTGTACCGTTGATGATGAAAGTACCGTTCGCGGTCATCATCGGGAAGTCACCAAGAAAGACCTGCTGCTCCTTGATCTCTCCTGTCTCCTTGTTGAGGAATCTGGCGGTGACGAAGAGCGGACGCGAGTAGTTCGAGTCACGGTCCTTCGCTTCGTCGATCGTCAGCGGGGGATCTTCGAATCGGTGATCGGTGAGTTCGAGTGCAAGGTTGCCGGTGAAGTCTTCGATCGGGCTGACCTCGTCGAACATCTGCTTGAGTCCGGAATCGAGAAAGGCGGCAAAGGAATCCAATTGAACGTCAAGGAGACCCGGGATCTCCTGGACCTCTGGGATCTTTGCGAAAGACAGCCTTTGTGAACGCGCACGAGCCAATGCGGATCCTCCTCTTATAGACGTTGCAACAGCACAGGGCTAGCAGCAGTGAGACGGGTGAGTAGATGAGGATAGCACAAAATGGAGATAGCACGCAGCTATCCCACCACTATCTAGAGCGGGTCGAAAAATGTTCTTCAACTGTGTCCCAGAGGATACAGGGAAGAACGCAAAGTTTCAAGCAGTGGGAGAGTCGACCGTTCACGATAGTCAACGGACAGTCGGTTATCGGTCATGACAATTACGGCGAAAACCTTGCGGAAACAGGAGAATCGCGCGGCCGAAGCGCGGCTCAGGGACGTTCGCAGACGAGCAGCAAGTGGGGACCAAGACCCAACAGACTCGGTTCGGATTCGATGAGACGAGCGCTCTCGATGATGATCTCCCTTCGCTTCGGATCGGACCAGTTTCTCTCTGTTTCGGGCAGCCAGGCGGCGAGGCCTTCGACCCCGACGAGCTCGCGAACACGCAGCCCCACTTCCTCAGCCTCTTCGGCGACTTCGTCGGGCCGGTGGAGGTAAGCCGTCGTAAACCAACCGCTCCGCCGCTGAGAGTTCCGATGGTGACCGTCGCTGAGGTCCTGCCCGACGATGGCTCGGAACTCATCGTCGAAGAGCATTTCGCCTGACAATCCTGAGAACAGTGAGGCGAACCGGGAGATGACCGCGCCGAACACGAGACCACCCGGACGAACAACGCGTCCGGCCTCGGCCCACACTCGAATCCTGTCTTCCCGTGCGGGCAGGTGATATAGCGGACCAAGCAGGAGGACCACGTCGAAGGAATCATCGTCGAACTCGATCGAACGTCCATCGCCGGCAGCTGCCGAAAACTGCCCATACGAACCGAGACGTTTCGTAGCCTGCTCGACAAGTCTGGGTACCGGATCGATCAAATGAACGGTGAGACCATCTGCGAGAAGCCATTCGGCGTGTACTCCGCCTCCCCCCCCGACGTCGAGCACAGACAGCGGCCCATCAGGAAGGTGACGCCGGATGACCTCCCGGGTTCGAATCAGCTCGATCTCAGCCGCACCGGTGCGAATGCGAGCGTCCTCGTCCGTTCGCTCGGCGTAATACTCCAGGATCTTCGGATCGAGTTCAGGGTCGTCCATGGCGAAAACCCTAGACGCGACGAAGGAGAGCCACCGCAGCGGCTCCCCTTCTGTCAACTGTCCACTGTCGTCTGTCGGACGAAAGTCCCCTTCGTTACTTGAGTTCCACCGAAGCACCTGCGGCCTCGAGGGCTTCTTTCGCCTTCTCGGCGGTCTCCTTGTCTGCGGCTTCGAGAATCGCTGAAGGTGCGTCGTCGACGAGCGCCTTTGCTTCCTTGAGACCGAGGCTCGTGAGACTTCGAACTTCCTTGATGACTTGGATCTTCTTGTCGCCGGCTCCCGTGAGAACGACGTCGAATTCGTCCTGCTCTTCCTCGGCGGCGTCGCCGGCGTCTCCACCAGCCGGCGCAGCAGCAACCGCGACAGGCGCGGCAGCGGTGACATCGAACTTGTCTTCGAATGCCTTGAGGAACTCGGACAGCTCGAGGACGGACATCTCCTCAAACGTTTCGAGCAACTTCTCTGTTGTTGTCTTGGCCATTGTTACTCCTCGGCGGCGTCGTCTTCGGACGCCTCGTCGGCTTGATCATCGGATTCGTCGCCACCATCATCTGATGCTTCAGCGGTCGTATCGGAATCGTCTTCGGTCTGGGCAGGCTCGTCAGTCTCAGGAGCGTCGTCGGCCTCATCGGCCTCCTCGGCGCTTTCGGCTATCGGCTCTGCGCCGTCAGCTTCATCTGAGCTGTCAACGTCGGTCTCCTCGGTGTCTTCGACAGGACCTTCTCCGGCGACAGCTTCCGCCGGCTCTTCGGCGACAGCTTCCGCCGGCTCTTCCGCTTCCTTCTTCTCGAGCAATTGCTGGAGAACGGAAGCGGTGTTGCGCGGCAGTGCAGCGAGAAGGCCGGCGAGATTCGCCATCGGTGCCTGCATGACGCCGGCAAGCTTCGCAAGGAGTACCTCGCGCGGCTCGAGTTTGGCGAGCTCTGCGATCTTCTCCGGTGGGAGAAACTCGAGTCCCAGGAGACCACCCTTGACCGCAAACGTGTCGTGGTCCTTTGCGAAATCCTTGAGTACCTTCGCTGCTCCTGCCGGGTCACCATCGGCGAATGCAAGGCCGGTTGGGCCGAGCAAGAGTTCGTCGAGGGTATCGATGTCCAGCTCTGCAGCCGCAAGACGAGCCATGCTCATCTTCACGACCTTGAACTCCGCTCCGTTCTCACGAAGGCTGCGGCGCAGTGCCTGTTGATCCTTGACCGAAAGACCGGCATATTCCGCGAGGAACACAGCTTGTGCTCCCTCGATACGCTCTTTGATGTCGGCGACAGCCTGGACCTTTTCCGGTCTTGGCATGTGCGTCTCCTCAAATCGGACTTTCACTTACCAACCCCTGCGGGCCTTGAACGATCAAAGCCCCGACACGAGGCATCAGGAGCTTCCAAATGGAATCGGCCTGCGTTGGCGTCATACGACTTATGCCTGGTGGCACCAACGGTCTCGGGTCGGTATGAGATTGTGAGGAGAGTGTACCCAATTATGACAGATAACCGATAACCGATAACCGACGCCCGGCGACCGATCCGACCCGCCTGTTCTCTCCTATATGAGCTCCCCGATCATCGCAGCAGCTCTCGCTGCCCCATCGGTCTCGACATCCATGCAGTCGATATCACGTCCGATCTCGTCAGCCATGACCGAGCCGAGGTTGTCGGGCACGACATCTTCATAATCCATGTAACGGCCTGCGCCATAGCGGTCGAGTCGTGCTCGGACATGGAAATTCTGCTCAAAATGGTTGCGAAGCGGAACGTAGATGAATGGCACCTTCGACGCCGCGAGCTCCATCGTCGTTGTCAGACCTCCCTGCACGATCGCGAGGTCAACAACCGACAAATGTCGGTACAGCTTGTCAACGTATTCGCGGTATTCGACACCATCCACCTGTGGCAGCGATGCGGGATCGATGCGGGGTCCCGTGACGACGATCATCCGAAGATCCGAAACCGCTCGAGCGGCTTGTGGATACGACTCGACGACCCGCTCGATGAGATCGATACCGACACCGGATCCACCGACAGACACGATGCACACCCGTTCGTCTTCGTGGTAGCCGAGCTCTGCGCGTAGCTCAGCGCGCTCGCCCAGAGCTCTCGGGTCGAAACCGGTGACGTACCCGGCGAAATCGTAGTTCTTCTCCGTCCAGTCTCTGATCTCCGGCAGGCCTGGACCAAACGTTCCAGGGATGATGTCTTCGGGGTTCCCAACGAAGATCGCTTTGTCCCTGACACGTCCGTACCTCTCGATCTGTTCGATCATGTCGGCGTTGTAGTCCGCCGCGACGAACGCTTCTCTCTCACCGCCCGACGGCATCGGAACATACCCCACGAAGTCGGTCAGCCATACATATGACGTTTTCTTCAGGTTCGGGTTCTCGTGGAGGTGGTAGTCCAACTCCCACGATTCGTCGCCAACAACGATGTCGTGACGGCCCGCTTCGATCACTTCGTCGATCACCATGAAGTTGGAGACCTGGATCTCATCCATGTTGCGCAGAGCTTGGAAGGCGTTGAGATCGTGTTCACCGGACTCGCTCTCGAAGTGTGCAGACTCGTTCGCCATCATCTCTGACGCTGGGTGGATGCTCTCACCGCTTGCGTCGAGCACACGAGTCACGGGGTCCTGGGCCAGCCATTCGATTTCGAGGTCAGGATGGATCGCACGCAGTTGATCCGCGATCGCAACGTCCCGCCTGGCATGTCCGAGTCCGATTGGCGACGAGATGAAGAGGGCTCGTTGTGGACGTGCATGCCCGACGTGCCACCTGGAGTCGGGTCGCTGTCGATGGTATACGCTATCCACAAAATTCTTGATCGCGTGATTGACGCGCACGGGGTAGCGGCCTGTCAGCGCATGTCCCGCGCCATCAAGACTGAGCAGCTCAGCGTGTGGAATCATCTTCTGGAGGACCACGGAGCTTTCGTGGTCGATAATTCGGTCCGCGGTACCGTGGATGAGCAATACCGGCATCTCGATAGCGCGAACAGCCGCCTCGTACTCTTCCATGTCGTAGCTCGGCCCGGCCTCCGCTCCCAGGGCGATCACCTCGCCCGTGGTCTCCATCGCCCAACGCTCGAAGTCATCGTACATCTTGGTCGAGTGCGGATCCGAGGCGCATGCGTCAAAGAACTGCTCAACAAATCCATGCCAATCCTTCCTCCAGTACTCGGTGCTGTACTTGTCACCAAAGACGATTCCATCAGGATCATCGGACAACACGCGCCACAGGTGAGACGCAGCGATCGGTATGACAGCATCGAACCGATCTGGATGAAACGCGGCGAACGCGACCATCAAACCTCCGCCGTACGAGAGCCCGGCGGCAACACAGGTCGCCGTGTTCGTGACATCGAGCACAGCGATCGCGTCTGCGACGACCTCAGATGCCTTGTATCGCATAGCCAAATCCGCGCGACTGGACTTGCCATTTCCGACGGGGTCGTATGTGACGACCCTGAAGTGCCTCGATAGATAGGGAATCATCATCTTCCACATACGGGAATGGGCCGTCTGCCAGCTTTGGGCGAGCAGGATCGTCGGCTCTTCGTTCTCGTACACCTCATAGAAGATCTTGGCTCCATTACGCTCAACGAAACCCTCGGTGTCCGGATATCGTGCCCTCATGTTTCGCCTTCCTCCGCTGCCTTGATCAATTGGCCTATCCGTCGCAGTGCTCGGCGCAGGGGGATGAGGTCATTCTCCATACCGAGAAGGATCATTGACTCGGCGCCGAGAAACGCCGCCGAGGTGAGCGCCGCTATCTCCTCGACAGAAAACACCCCCAGAGTGAGTCCGTCCTTCCTAGCGCTCGTCGCGAGATCGACCAATACCTCACTCCACCCACCGAGCATGACTCTGACCTCTTTACCGACCGCGTCGGAAGACCACCCGGCCGCCATCATCTCGTGGAGCACCCTGACATACCCTGATTCGAGATCCTGATCGAGATAGTCGCAGGCAAGATCCCATCTCTGCCACAACGGGAGATCGCGTGCGAACGTCTCCGCCTGACGTTCGAGCAGTCCATTGTTCTCGGCGCGTAGAAGGCTCAGGATCAGTTCATCCTTCGATCCGAAGTGGTAGTGGATCTGAGAGAGCGGAACCCCTGCGGTCTCCGCGACTTTTCGGGTGGTCAGCGCGGCGTACCCACCCGAAAGCAGGCAGCTCCGCGTCGCTGAAAGTATCCGGTTCGGGGTGTCTTGCTTCACCATGGCAGTCGCTCTCGCTATTCGGTCGTTCGACCGAACGATATACCTGACAAGTCCATCCGTCAAGTGGAACGCCGGAAAAGACCCGAGCGGCGTTTTGTGCGTTGGCAACATGGAGCGAGCAGCCTTTGCACCGTGCTCACAAGACAAGCAAGGAGTGTTGGAGGAGGATGGTGGTCTCTTTCGAGGTCGAGTAAACAGCGGGCCAGGATGCCATTCACCCGTATGTCACTCCGGAGGGCCGGGGTAGGGGCCGGCCTGCGTGGCCCGAAGTGCCGGAACCACCCGTAAGGCGGTGGTGGATCGCCTTGTTGTTCCTTCCTCCAACAATCCCCTTGCTATGGGCACATGCTTGTCGCGCCATTTAGCGATGTCAACCCAAATTTGGGAGATTCGCCCAGATGATCGTCACAGGCAGGCCCAATTGCCCAGAACGCGAAAAAAACGGTCCACGGTTCCACCAGCAAACCGCGTTTTTCGGAAGGTCGGGTGTCTAGCGACGATCCTTGAGAGTGTCTTCCACGGACGACATGTCGATTGCGACACCCGGTCCCATGGTGGAGGAAACAGATACCTTGCGAACGAACGTGCCCTTTGTCGCCGCAGGACGAGACCGAATGACTTCGTCAGAGATCGCCAGCAGGTTGTCGAAGAGCTTCTCGGATTCGAACGACACTCGGCCGATCGGCACATGAACGTTGCCGTAGCGGTCATTGCGATACTCGACGCGACCAGCCTTGAACGCCTCAACCGTTTTCCCAACATCTTTGGTCACGGTACCGGTCTTCGGATTCGGCATCAGACCGCGAGGTCCGAGCACCTGGCCAAGCTTTCCGACTACGGGCATCATGTCGGGCGTTGCAATCGTGATATCCCAGTCGAGGGGACGCTTTCCGCTCGCAATCTCGTCCGCTAGCTCCTTGCCGCCCACGACGTCGGCACCGGCATCTTCTGCTTCCTGCGCCTGGTCGTTGGCGAACACCACAATCCTGACGTCTTTGCCCGTGCCGTGCGGCAGCGTGACAATGCCTCGCACGATCTGGTCGGCCTGGCGGGCGTCGATGCCAAGCTGGAAGACAATATCGACCGATTCGTCGAACTTCGCGACTGAGAGTGTCTTGACAAGGCCGATCGCGTCCGATGCGGGATAGGTCGTGTTCGAGTCGTATCTGTGCTCTTGGTCGGCACGGTTCTTTGTGATACCCACTGGGTTTCCTTATCTATGTATCCGTTCTTGCGTAACTGACGTCCTCTGGCAGGACGTCAGTTACGCAAGAACGAAAGAGTTATGCGTCGACGACGTCCAGGCCCATCGAACGGGCAGTACCCTCGATGATCAGCATGGCGTTATCGATATCGTTTGCGTTCAGGTCTGGCATCTTGGTCTCGGCGATATCGCGGACCTGGGCCTTTGTAACGGTCCCAACCTTCTCCTTGTGCGGCACAGGAGAACCCTTTTCGATCTTTGCTGCCTGGCGAAGCAACACAGCTGCCGGCGGCGTCTTGGTAATGAAGGTGAACGAGCGATCCTCATAGATCGAAATCTCGACGGGGATGATCGTTCCGGCCTGCGCTTGCGTTGCGGTGTTGTAGGCCTGGACGAAGTCCATGATGTTGACGCCGTGCTGGCCAAGCGCAGGACCAACCGGCGGAGCAGGACTTGCCTGTCCGGCCGGGATCTGCAGTTTGAGCACGGTCATCAGTTTCTTGCGACCCATGATTCGGATTCCTTGCTGTATCAGTACTTGATGATCTGGTCGAAGTTGAGTTCCACAGGAGTCTCACGACCAAAGATGTCTACGAGCACACGGACCTTCGATTGGTCCACGTTGATGTCCTCGATGAGACCGTTGAAGTCTGCGAACGGTCCTTCCACAACGCGGACCGTCTCACCGACTTCCCAGGCCGGCTTGAAGGTTGGCTTCTCTTTCTTGGCGCCCTCGTCCTTCTCGACACCGAGAATCCTCTCGACCTCACGCCGGGACAACGGACTCGGCTTCGTGCCTGACCCGACGAAACCCGTCACGTTTGGCGTATTACGAACGGCGTACCACGAGTCGTCGTCCATGTACATGCGAACGAGCACGTACCCGGGGAACTTCTTCCGAGCAACAGTGACCTTCTTGCCGTTCTTGTACTCGACAACATCCTCCATCGGAATGACGACATCGAAGATCTTGTCCTCGAGATGCATCGACTTGACGCGACTCTCGAGGTTTGCTTTGACCTTCTTCTCGTAGCCCGAGTAGGAGTGGACTACGTACCACGCCCCAGGGAGGTCATACGGGCTGGCCGGACGCTGGTCCACGGCGTCCGCGACTTCGTCGGTGTCGACTTCTTCGACTGGTGTTTCCACTGCTTCTACCATCACGTGATCGCGTTCAGAACATTGACGATGAGTCTGTTGAACGCCCAGTCCATTCCAAACACGATCAGCGTTATGACCGTTGTCATGCCGAACACGACAACGCTGTAGGTGATGAGCTCTTCACGGGAAGGCCAAGCGACCTTCTTGAGTTCTTGACGTACTTCGCGAATGTACTTCTGGACTCTCTGGAAGAATCCGAGATCTCGGTCCTTCTTGGATTTCTTCCCCTGGCGCGATGAATCGGCGCGTTTCTTCTTGGCGCGTTCCTCTTCTTTCGCCTGAAGGCGTCGCATCTCACGGTTCAACTACGTACTCCTCGGTAGTTCGCAGGGGTGGCGGGACTCGAACCCACAACATCCGGTTTTGGAGACCGGCGCTCTGCCAATTGGAGCTACACCCCTCCGACCCGGCGTGGGTCCGGTCTCGGGGAGTATATGTAT
>BTQL01000046.1:0-19436 GCA_036985855.1 Acidimicrobiia bacterium
GAGTGCGTCCCGGCGAGGACAATCGACCTTCGCTCAAACAGGCTGTATCCCGTGTGGCACAAGGGATTTCTCGGCTCCGGGGGTGGGACTTGAACCCACGACTTACGGATTAACAGTCCGTCGCTCTGCCAACTGAGCTACCCCGGAAGGTGTTCGACACGGTGGTGAACGGCGCGGAGGATACCAGCGCACCGGTTCAAATCCCCTCCCCGACGTAGGGGCTCTCGGTGTGGCAGAATCGGCTCATGAAGTTCCGACTTGGCCTCATCATCGGTTTCGCGATCGGTTTCCTCGCGGGAGCCAGAGCCGGCCGCGAGCGGTACGAGCAGATCGTTGGCGCCTACAAGAAGGCTCGCTCGAACAAGCGAATTCGTGAAGCTACCGAACTGGCTGAACGCTCGACACGTGGCACACGCGCCGTAGCCGGCAGAGGCATGGTTTCGGTTGCGGATACGGTCAGGGCCAAAGCCGCTCGTTGATCAGCCGTTCTCCAGATAGCCATCGAGCTGCTTCGCTCGCGCTGGCTGTCTGAGTTTCGCCAGCGCCTTGTTCTCGATCTGGCGGATCCGCTCGCGAGTCACCTCGAAGTAGTTTCCAACCTCTTCAAGGGTCCGCACGCGACCGTCGTCAAGTCCGAAGCGCATGATCAGGACTTCGCGCTCACGATCATTCAATGCCTCGAGAGCAAGCGACAGGTACTCCTGGAGCAGCCTGAACGCAGCCTCCTCCACAGGTACATCTGCACCAAGGTCGGGCACGACGTCCCCGATCGTCGCGTCGTCCTGATCCCCAATCGGCGTCTCGAGGGAGAGAGGATCGAGAGCGATACGGCGTAACTCTGTCACCTTGCCTGATTCGATATCGAGTTCCGCAGCGATCTCAGAGATCGTCGGTTCCCTTCCAAGATCCTGATGGAGCAGCCTCTGAACCATCGCGAGCTTGTTGATCGTCTCAACCATGTGAACAGGTACTCTGATCGTGCGTGCCTGATCTGCAAGTGCTCTCGTCACAGCCTGTCGAATCCACCAGGTAGCGTAGGTCGAGAACTTGAAACCTTTTCGATAGTCGAACTTCTCGACGGCGCGGATCAGCCCGAGATTGCCTTCCTGGATGAGGTCGAGAAGGCCCATCCCGCGGCCAACGTACTTCTTGGCAATCGAAACAACGAGTCGCAGGTTCGACTCGACGAGCCGCTTTCTTGCTCGGTCTGCGTACCGCGCCTGGCGCTCCAGAATGATCCGCTCAGCAGCCGTGTAGGTCGCTTTCGAATCAAGCCGCTCCTCTGCTTTCACACCGGCCTCGACCTGCATCGAGAGCTCGACCTCCTGCTGAGTGGTGAGGAGAGGGAAACGACCGATCTCCTGGAGGTACATCCGGACGGGGTCAGATACATGGACGAGCTCGTCATTGGACATTGCGGTGTCGAAGAGCGCGTCCTCAGATTCCTCGCGGACGTCCATACCTGCTTCCTTGAGCTGGAGGGTGACCTGCTCGAAGGAATCAGGCGGCGCCGTCGCATCTTCGAGTTCTTGCTGGATCTCACCAACCATGATGAAGCCGCGCTGACGGCCTCGATCGCGCAGAAGTTCGATGACCTCTGCGACCACGTCACTCATCTGATGTCTCGTTTCATGCGTTTCTCCTGCTCCAACGCTACCAAGCGTACGAGCAATTCCGAATACCCCTCTTCATCGGCATCCCTATCGGTGGTCTGGAGAGTTCTGGCGATCCTGGCGATCTCGAGATCGATGCGTACAACATTGAGCTTGTCGACGAGCTCGCCAGGGTCGGCCACAGGACGGGGGTCGAGCGCCAGGCGCCGCAGCATCTCAGCTTGAGGCGAGTCATCCGACCCGATCGCGGTCCCGAGATCAGGTGTGGAGCCGGGATCGAGCCCTTCCAATAGCGAGGTGACCGTTGGTAGGGCCGCAATCGTTTCGGCGTCGTGGAACAGCGACTCGCTGATCTCGATCGATCCGAGTCGCTCGTCGTTGGCAAGCATCGTTCGCAGAAGCTCGAGCTCGATCTTGTGGGAAGCGGCGTGCTCCATGGACGTCCGATCGTCGTCGGTGGGACGACCGTCACGCTGGCGCCTCGAGTTCGTTCTGCGCGTTGCTTCATTGATCGACTGTTCGACCAGTCGCGCCTCGACGCCCGTCTTACGCGACACACTATTCGCGTACTCGTGACGTGTGATCGCATCAGGGTGCAGAGCGATCACCGCTGAGGCAGCTTTGACAGCCTTCGCCCGCGCCTCGGGCTCATCGAGATCGAACTTTCCGAGTTCCGCGTCGATCCGGACCTGCAACAGCGGCAGCGAGTCTGCTACCGCAGAGACCAGAGCCTCGATACCGCCCGCCTGGACGACGTCAGCCGGGTCCTTTCCCTCCGGCAGAATCGCAACCCGGAGATCAAGATCGCCCGGCACGGACCGCTCGAAACCTCGGAGCGCCGCACCGGCCCCAGCCTCGTCAGCATCGAACGCGAGCACGACTCGCTCAGAGAACCGTCTGAGAAGGTCGAGGTGGTCCTCACCCAGCGCAGTTCCGCACGTGGCGACAGCGATCGGCATGTCGGCGCGATGCATGGCGATCACGTCTGTGTAGCCCTCAACCACTACAGAGGTGTCTCGACGGACGATGTCGGATTTTGCCCAGTTGAGCCCATAGAGCAACCTGGACTTGTGGTAGATCGGGGTCTCGGGCGTGTTGAGATACTTGGGACCGTCACCATCGAGCACTCGAGCACCGAATCCAACGGGATCACCGCGCAGATCGAAGATCGGGAACATGACCCTGCCCCTGAACCTGTCGACCACTCCACCACGCCGAGTGCCGCTGGCGAGACCTGCTTTCTGCATGGTGTCATCGCGGATTCCGAGGTCCCGCAGGTGCGTGACAAGCTCTTCCCATCCCTCGGGTGAGAACCCAAGGCTGAACTGGTCGACTACATCCCCGTCGTATCCACGCGACCGTAGATAGGCACGTGCCGAACCCGCATCGGGTCCCGATTTGAGTCGATTCATGTAGAACTCGACCGCGAGCGATGTCGCCTCGACATACCGCTCCCGCTGGCTTCGCCGCTTCGCAGCACCAGGGTCAACGGTGAGAACGACCCCTGCGCGCCTAGCGAGGAGTTCGACCGCTCCTGAGAAGTCGACGCCCTGGGTCTCCTGGACCCATCGGTACACATCGCCACTCTTTCCGCATCCGAAACAGTGGTAAAGGCCCCTCGCGCCGTCGATGGAGAGCGAGGGAGTCTTCTCAGAGTGGAACGGGCAAACGGCCATCGTGGAGCGACCCGAGCGCTTCACTTTGGTCACCTCGGTCGCAAGTTCGACGAGGTCAGTCTTCTCACGGATCGTGTCGATGTCATCACGGGAGTAGGCCACACAACGACGATACCTGAAGATCAGACCTCAGATACCAGACGCGCTCAGATCCCATTCTCTGGGCTACCGACCGGACCCAGTGCGGTCAGGAACCCTGGGTATGAATCCGAGGGGGTTAGTTCGGGAGGTGGTCTGTGAGGTATGTGACGAGGTTGGTGATGGGGATGCGATCCTGGGACATGGTGTCGCGATCGCGCACCGTCACCTGGTCGTCCTCGAGCGATTCGAAGTCGACCGTGACGCAGTACGGAGTTCCGACCTCATCCTGTCTGCGGTAACGCCGACCGATCGATTGGGTAATGTCCACTTCGATCTGCCACTTGTCGCGCAACTGTGAAGCGACCTTGTGAGTCGTCTCAACAAGATCAGGTTTCTTGGAGAGGGGCAGCACCGCAACCTTGTTCGGCGCCAGGCGGGGGTCCAGTTTGAGCACCGTACGGGTCTCGCCTCGCACCTCCTCGGATGTATAGGCGTCGATGAGAAACGCGAAGGTCGTCCTGGTCGCACCGCCGGAGGGCTCGATCACGTACGGCACAAAGCGCTCATCGGTGTCCTGGTCAAAGTAGGTGAGATCCTCGCCCGAACGTTCGATGTGGGCCTTGAGGTCGAAGTCCGTCCTGTTGGCTATCCCTTCGAGCTCATCCCAACCCCAAGGAAAGAGATACTCGATGTCATAGGTCGCCGCCGCGTAGTGGGCCAGCTCATCAGGTTCGTGTTCGCGGAGGCGAAGATGCTCGGGAGTCATACCGAGATCCATGTACCACTGGTAGCGCACATCGGTCCACTTCTGGAACATGTCGGCCGCATCGTCAGGGTGGCAAAAGTACTCCATCTCCATCTGTTCGAATTCGCGGGTCCTGAAGACGAACTGCCCTGGGGTGATCTCGTTTCGGAATGCTTTGCCTATTTGGGCGATACCGAACGGCAGTTTCATCCTGGCTGTGCGTCGCACGTTCTCGAAGTTGATGAAGATACCCTGTGCCGTCTCGGGTCGCAGGTACACAATGTTGTCTTCGGACTCAACGGGACCCATGTGCGTCTTGAACATGAGATTGAATTCTCTCGGCTCGGTGAAGGTCCCAGAGTTGCCGCAGGTCGGGCATTTGTTCGGATCAGCGAGCTTGTCCAGGCGGTGTCTGGCGTTGCATTCGCGACATTCAACCAGCGGATCGGAGAACGACGCTACGTGGCCGCTTGCCTCCCAAACCTCGGGGGATTGGAGGATCGCAGAGTCGAGGCCGACCACATCGTCACGCATACGGACCATCGAACGCCACCATTGGTCCTTGACGTTGCGAAGCAACTCCGTGCCGAGGGGCCCGTAGTCATATGCAGAGCGCAACCCGCCGTAGATCTCGGAAGACTGAAAGACGAACCCGCGCTTCTTGGCAAGGTTGACGATGGTGTCGAAATCGGCTGGCATCACTGATCCTGGTGGTCGAGAGCTACTGAGGTGACCGGGATGCTACCCGGCGGGGTCATCGAACGAACCATCGACCGCTCCCCCGAATCGGCGATCCCTGTCCTGATACTGCGCGATGCACCGTGCGAGCTCATCCTTGTCGAAGTCGGGCCAGAGCACAGGGGTGAACACGTATTCGCTGTACGCAGCCTCCCACAGCAGGAAGTTCGATGTACGTTGCTCTCCGCTCGTACGGATGACGAGGTCCGGATCAGGCATCCCAGGGATGTAGAGATGGGCCCTGACCGTGTCCTCATCGATCTCCGCCGGCCGCAGCTCTCCAGCAAGAAGGTCGGCCGCAACCCGCTTGATAGCATCGACGATCTCAACCCTGCCTCCATAGTTGAAGGCGAATACCATCGTCATCGTCGTGTTCTGTGCGGTGAGATCTTCGGCGGATCGGATCCTATCTCGGAGCTCCGGTGGCACTCGCTCGTCATCTGTATCACCTATGAAGAGCACGCGAACACCGAGCTCGTTGAGCTCGTCGCGCCGCCGCTCGAGCAAGTCAACGTTGAACTGCATGAGGAACGAAACCTCGTACTCATCACGGTTCCAGTTCTCCGTCGAGAACGTGTATACGGTGAGCCATTCGATCCCGAGCTCGAGAGCGCCGTACACCACATCAAAGAGCGCGGGCTCACCCTGCGCGTGACCCTGGGTTCGATGGAGACCTCGTGCGTTCGCCCACCGGCCGTTTCCGTCCATGATGATGCCAACGTGACGAGGAATGGCCTCACGGTCGACGGCAACAGTGATCTTGTCACCCATCGAGCATCACCAGGCTCTCGAGACTACGTTCGAGGTGGTATTCGACGAAGCGTCGAGTTATCCCCAACGCCTCGCGTGACATCGAGGAGTCCGCCTCCGGCAGAGAGGTGAAGTCGGCTGCTGCGACCGCGGCGAGATAGGGAACCAGACCTTCCCTCAGCGCATACGCGCCCGGGGTGCGGCAAGACTCACAAAGGGAACCTCCGGCAGCGAAGCTGAAGCGTTTCAGACGATCGCCGGTACCGCAGCCGGCGCATGTGTCGAACGACGGCGCAACACCGATGATGTCCGCCGCTTTCAGTAGAAACGACGTGACGAGATCTGGATGGGGTGCCATGTAATTGAGCACCGTGAGTCCCCGCTGGAGAAGCAAGAACATCCGATGCGACGGTTCGTCCTCCTGCACGACCGCATCAACAACTTCGAGCATGGTTGATGCTGCGAGGACGCGATCGAGGTGATTGCGAAGCTCGCTGAAGGCGTTGATAGTCGAAACCTGTGTGATGGTGTCGAGGTTTCTCCCTTCGTACAGAACGATGTCGACGTGAGTGAACGGTTCGAGACGGCCGCCGATTCGGCTCTTGGTCTTCCGAACCCCCTTGGCAACGGTGCGGAGCTTGCCGTGGTTCGGGCTCACCAGCACAACAACACGATGCGACTCCCCGAACGGGTAGCCGCGCAACACGATTCCCTGGTCGTTGCGAATCGCCATTGGGGTGAACGGTAGACGGTAAACAGCGGAAAGTTAGAACCCCAGACGTTCGAGACCCTCTGCTCTGGTTTGCCAGTCCTTCTCCACCTTGACGTTGAGATCGAGATATACCTTCGTCCCGAATAGTTTCTCGAGATCAACTCTCGCTTCGGTTCCGACGTCTCGCACGATTCTACCGCCCTTGCCGATGACCATCCCCTTCTGGGAATCGCGCTCGACGTATGCAGTGGCATCGATCCGCATGACGCCATTGTCGAGAGTCTCGAGCTCGTTGATCACGACCGCGAGGGAGTGAGGCAGCTCATCTCGCAGACGGGCGAGATACTTTTCTCTGATCAGCTCACCCGCCAGCAGCTGATCGGGTTGATCAGACTTTGCATCCGAAGGGAAGAAGAAGGGTCCAGGTTCACAGAGCGCCACCAGCTCACCGATGACGAGTCCGATGCCGTCAGCCTTCGTTGCCGAAATCGGAACGTAGGCCTCAAAGTTCCACTCACCAGCCTCACCGAGCTGAGAAAGCACTTGCTCTTTGCGGGCGATATCGATCTTGTTCACGGCCACGATCACAGGCGCTCCGGCCTGCTTCAGCCGCTCTGCGATCCGCCGGTCTCCCGGTCCGATCGGTTCTGTGGCATCGAGAACGAAAAGCACGGCATCAGCCTCAGCAAGCGAGCCATACACGAGCGTGTTCAGACGTTCACCAAGGGTTGTCCGCGGCTTGTGTATTCCCGGCGTGTCGACAAGGACAAGCTGTGTGTTCTCCTCGGGCAGGGTGACGATTCCTTTGATGGTGTTCCGGGTTGTCTGGGGACGACTCGATGTGATGGCGACTTTCTCCCCGACGAGCGAGTTCACGAGTGTCGACTTTCCTACGTTCGGCCTGCCTACGATCGAGATGAAGCCCGAACGCGTTTCGACACTACTCACGAACGGCTCACCCGCACCTTGGCGACCCGTCTGCCTTGCACGGAATCGGCAGTGAAAACAAGGCCATCGTGGTCGAAAGACTCACCCTCCTCGGGAACTCGGCCTGCGAGCTCGAGCACCAATCCGCCAACCGTATCCCACTCGTCTGAGGGAAGCTCAACGCCCACAACCTCGGCAAGATCGTCAACATCGAGTCGCGCATCGACGAGCCATGCACCGTCGACTTCCACGATCATCGGTTCCTCTTCGTCGTACTCGTCAACGATCTCTCCAACGATCTCTTCGATGAGGTCTTCGATCGTGACAAGTCCGGCAGTCCCACCGAATTCGTCAATGACGATCGCCATGTGCTGCTGATTGGCCTGCATATCGCGCAGGAGCTCTGAGATCGGCTTCGTCTCGGGGACGAAGTATGCATCGTGGGAGATGGACTCGGCTGTTCGGACGGGCGACTCCTGGTCGAAGAGCTCGAGCAGATCGCGCGAATACACAACGCCGACGACGTTGTCAACACTTTCGCCGATTACCGGCACCCGGGATCGACCGCTCGACAACACGATGTCGACCGCGTCATCGGTCGTCGCCGCCCCATCCACGGTGACCATGTCCGTCCGGGGAACCATCACCTCTCGAACAATGGTATCGGTGAACTCCAGGACCGAAAGGATCAGCTCCCTCTCCTCTGCGTCGGAGGTCTCGGACTCATCCGCAGCGTCGTCCTCGTCCGGGTCGGCGATCAGATCGGCTGCGGCAGCACCGACAGCAATCGCGACCGAGAGAGGGGCCGCAAACCTGTATGCCAGAGATCCGGGCCGATTTCTGCCGACCCATCGGGGAACTACATCAACAAGAAGCAAGAGACCAACCGTCATGACAACGAGCGCCACCCCGAGCTCGATTCCACTCAGGGTGTCTGTCGTCGCCCATGTCATCGGGATAACTGCAAGAACGACGAGCGCAGTGATCGCGGTTCCGAGGGCCGGTTGAATCTCCGATCGCTCCTCGAGCAGACGCGCTGCCGTCTCAGCTCCGGGATACCCTTCGCTGGCGTCTCTGAGGGCATCCGCACGCGGTGTGCGTATGAGGCTCGAACCACCGGCACGAAGTACTGCAGCGACAGCGACGAGCACGAACGCGACAAACCAACCGACGACGATCATCGTCGGTCCAGTCCGATTGTGGCTAGATGTTCAGCTTCTCGTTCTTCCATAGCTTCCGCTTCAGACACAGTTTGGTGATCCCATCCCAAGATATGCAACACGCCGTGAACAATGACCAGGTGAAGCTCGCTACGGAACGACACGCCGTATTCAATCGCGTGGGCCTCCACGACGTCAGCGCAGACGAAGACGTCGCCGAGTTCGAGCGGTGGTCCTGACACATCACGGACGGGAGGCCGGTCCGGGGAGGCATCCTCGATCGCAAAAGACAACACATCCGTTGCGTGAGTCCGGCCCATGTGCTCCGTGTTCAGTCGGGTGATCGCCTCTTCGTCCACGAAAGCGATCGAGAGGACTGCCTCAGCATCAACAGATTCGCGATCAAGAATCGATGCGGCGAACTCGCCCAACTCATGTTCGTTGACGTCTGTACGCCTCGTGCCTGAGACATCTACGTTCATGACACCTGGACCGGTGAGGCCTCGGGGAAGTCCGGATACTCAACCCTTGCGTGGTAATACGCCGAGAGGGCCTCGACGACGTCTCGCTTGATGGTCGTCAACTCACCGAACGTCAGGGAGGACTCATCGAACTGTCCGTCATCGAGCTTCTCCGAAACGATCGTATCCACCAGTTTCGACAGACCTTCTTCGGTCGGCTGCTCGCTCTGGGCATATGCCCTGGCTGCGGCCTCCGTGGCATCCGCGATCATCACAATCGCCATCTCCTTGCGTGTCGGCTTCTCGCCGTGGTGCCTGTATGCCTCAGGATCCGTATCCGGATCTTCGGCGAGTGCCTTGTGATAGAAGTAACGCATCAGGCTGGTGCCGTGGTGCATCCGAATGCCATTCGCCACTTCCTCAGGGATGCGGTACTGCTTCGCGAGGGACAAACCTTCGATCACGTGGGATCGGATGATCTCAGCGGACTCTTCGGGTGGGAGATGGTCATGCGGATTCTGGCCAAGCTGGTTCTCAACGAAATACTGAGGATGTTCGGTCTTTCCGAGGTCGTGATACCACGCAGCAGCCTGTGCCAGTAGCGGGTCGGCCTCGATGGAACGCGCGGCCTTGCCGGCAATCGACCCAACGAGCATCGAGTGATTGAACGTGCCGGGCGCTTTCTCCTCGAGGAGCTCGAGAGCGGGATGATTTCGGTCGAGCAGATCGAGGAGCGACAACGACGTCGTAACGCCAAAGGCGCTTTCGAGGAACGACACAAGACCCTGGCCGATGAAACCCCCGATCACCGCTCCAACGAACGCCCAACCGCCTGCCTGGAGAGAAGCGAGGGCTGTGTGATCGGGAACGAACAGATACTCGAGACCGGCGGCCGCGGGCGCTGCAACCGCGGCAGCACCGAGGACCGAGAGTCGCATCTGGGACCTTGTCGACACGCTCGATACGAGTGCAACCGGGATGGCTGCCGCGATGCCGGCATAGACGGTGAACGCGATATCACCGGTCGAGATCGCGGTGAAGCCGGCCATAGGAATCGCAAGCAACAGAGCGGTTCGCTGATCGAAGAGGATCGAGGCCATGACTCCGATGGCTACAGCGGGGATGATGTATCCGACGGCGTGATTTGAAGCGGACACGATCTCGGGGATACGCGAGGCCGCAGCAGCAAGTATCACGATGATCCCCATGAGCGCAACCCGACGAGGCCGATCGAGGTTCCTCGGGGCGATCCTCACAAGAAGAAAGACAAGGATGAGAATGCTGATGATCCCGAAGATGATCAGAGCAGAGAGCGGCACAGCACTGCTGACTTCGGGTTGGTACAGCTCAAGCTCTTGAATCGCGGCAATCTGAACAGATGTCAGCGGTTCGCCTGCTGAGGCAATCCGATCTCCGATTCGATAGGTTATTGTCTGCTCCGGCACCGCGTCACGGGCGGCCTTCTGCTGGGTCTCCCACTCGGTCGTGTTGACGGATTCGTTCTGCTGGAGCCGCCTGGCGACGAGACCACCCATCGCTTCTCTGGTCTCCTCGAGGTCCTCGGTAGGCAGACCGGCGATCGAGATCGATGGAATCGTGAGCGGGTTTCGATACTTCGCTACAGCATTGTCCAGATCAATCTGGTTCCGAATACCTGCCGTGAGCTCCTCGTCTGCCCACTCGATGGTCGTTGCCTGCATCTCAGGGAACACCGACGCCTCGCCCGCGAATACGCGATCCAGGTCCTTCTCATGGAGATCAACAAACTGAGTGACCGTCTTGACGTCAAGGACGGGATTGGACTCGAGGAGAACCCTGATCTGATCCTCAGTGTCGATACGAGGCAGGGTTGTGGTCGTGGTATCTGGAACCGATGTAGTCGTGGTCGACGACGATGTAGTTGACGATGCTCCGATCTCGTACAGGACGACGTCGACGCTCGAACCCTTCTTCACTCTCGCGCCCAATGACGGATTCTGGATTGCGACCGTGCCATCGAGTGTCTCGTCTGGAGGTTCGACCGCACCCGTCACAATCACGGTCAGATCTACATCGGACGCAATAGATTCAGCTTCACCAGCGGTCTCACCTACGAGGTTGGGAACGACGGTGGTCTCTACCGCCGGTGCAGGTCCGAGTGCGCCGTCCGCAAGCTCGGCGTAGAAGGCGTTGATGACACTGAACACGCCGGTATTGATCACCTCGTCCTGGCGGTATGGCGCCGGAACATTGTTGGCCGCTGTGTTCTGAGCAGCCTCGGTCTTGTCTGGGTCGGGAATGTCAGACGTCGTGCGATTTGCATCGAAGTTCTCCGGAGAAGGTTCCCCGACCGTTAGACGCGGATCGAGTTCGGGCACCGTTTCATACCCGAAACCGAGAAGAATCGAGACCGCAACGATCGTGAGCAGAAGGACACCGATGTTCACGATGCGTTTGTACTCGACCACCCAGTCGCTCATGGGCGGTCCTTACGATCGGCCTCATACCTGGCGTACGCCTGGACGATGGCGGCGACAATCCGGTGACGTACGACATCGTCGCCCGTCAGCTCGACGAAGCCGGCGCCGTCGACGCCGTGGAGAACACTTCGGATGACCTTGAGGCCCGATGGGCGACCTATGCCAAGGTCCATCTGAGTCACATCGCCCGTGATCACCATCTTCGAATTGAAGCCGAGCCGGGTGAGGAACATCTTCATCTGTTCAGGAGTCGTGTTCTGGGCTTCATCGAGTACCACGAAAGCGTCGTTGAGCGTGCGTCCGCGCATGTACGCGAGCGGTGCGATCTCGATCGTTCCCTGATCCATGAGCCTGCCGGTCTGTTCAGGTCCAAGCATCTCATACAGGGCGTCGTACAAAGGTCTGAGATATGGGTCGACCTTTGCAGCAAGGTCACCCGGCAGGAATCCGAGTCGCTCCCCCGCCTCAACTGCGGGTCTGGAGAGAATGATGCGCCGAACGCCACCGGTCAGGAGCGTTTCGACGGCTGCCGCCATGGCGAGGTACGTCTTGCCTGTACCCGCTGGACCGATGCCAAAGACCAGCGTGTTCTCCCTGATCGCATCGACGTAGCGCTTCTGTCCCAGTGTCTTCGGTCTGACGACCTTGCCCCTGCCGACCGAGATCGAGTCGGTGAAGACGCCAGACGGCTTGGGAACGTCCGATCGCACCATATCGACGACACGGTCGACACGGTCGGCATCGAGAGACTGCCCCTCTTGCACCAAAACGAGCAATTCCTCGAGGACAGTGTGGGCGGACACGATCTCGCGCTCATCGCCGGTGATGTCGATCTCGTTCCCTCTGGCAACGAGACGGGCTTTCGGGAACGCCTTTTCGACGCGTCGAAGATGCACATCCCTGGTGCCCAACAGTTCAACCATGAGATGGTTCGAGGGGACGCGCACCCTTGCTTCAGTATCGGGGGGATAGGTCAACGCCTAACTCCTCGTGGTTCCTGGCGACTCGGCTTCTCAAAAGCGCAATGCGAATGACGCGAGTATATAGCCGAACCCTTTGTAGCCAAAGGGTTCATCGATTGGACAATCGGTCAGGGGGAAGAGCGATCGTTCCTGAGCCTGCCGACGAGATCGGCATCGGATACGTCGAGCATCATCGCGAGCATCGCCACATCCGAGGCCCTGATGGTCAGAACTCTTCCGTTGAAATCCTGGCGCTGAACCCTGATTCGTTGGAGGAAACGATCGACCACGCTCGCTGTCTCATCGTCGAGCGATTCGACCCGCTTGAGATCGATCGCGACACCGCCCACCGCAGCAGGCATCACGATATAGGTGTCCTCCTCGGGAAGTAGCTGGCTCACGGGCACTTCGTAGTGCCACGCGAGTCGCTTCAGCCTTGGAAGAGAGAGGCTGCGCTCACCGCGCTCGTATGCGCCGAGTACTGCGGCTTTGAATTCGCCCTCTGTGGTGCGTGCGACGTCCTGGAGGGACATGCCGCGCTGAAGTCTGATCGCTCGGAGCCGTTCGCCGACTCTGACGCTGTACTCCATCGTCTACCTCTCACTGACCACTGACAGTGACTCGATGATACCGCTTTACCACATAGAGTGGCAAGGCAGTATCGGTTAGCCCTTCCCATATATCATACAAACCTAGCAGCGGACAGGTTCGTCGGGAGGGTTATCGCCGAAATAGGCCACGTTTCTTCTGTGCAGGCTGCTCACCCCTGATATCAGCGTATGAACGCAGAGCGTCCTCGGCATCGTCATCGAGATCCGTGGGAACCCGTACCTCGATGTGCACCAACAGGTCTCCTCTTCCTCTGCGCTGCAACCGCGGAACCCCCTTCTTGCCGATGCGGTAGACGGTTTCAGGCTGTGTACCTTCGGGAATCTCCAGAGACTCTGTGTCGCCCTCGAGCAAAGGGATCTCGAGATCGGTACCGAAGGTAGCTTCGGTGAGTCCAATGGCGACCCTGTGGTGCAGGTCGTCGCCAACGCGCTGAAAACGATCATCCGATTTCACCCGAACCTCCACGTACACGTCCCCTGCAGGGGCACTACGTTGACCGGCTCCGCCCTTCTGGTTCAGTCGCAGCCTCGTCCCCGTGTCTACGCCTTCGGGCACCTCGACGGTGAGTTCACGCTCTCCCCTGACGCGGCCCTCGCCATTGCACATAGCGCAAGGGTGGTCGATTCGTTGCCCCGTTCCCGAACAGTCCGGGCAGTCAGCAACGGTCATCATCGTCCCGAGAAGTGTTTGCCTTGCGGCCTGCACCCTCCCGTGGCCGTCACATCGAGAACAGGTGATAGGACTGTGACCGGGTTCCGATCCGGTGGCCTGACAGGTCGCACAATCGATTCGAGCCACGAACGTGACGTCCTGCTCGGTACCGAACGCTGCCTGCGCTAGATCGAGATCGAGTCGAACGACAACATCTCTCCCGCGTTCAGGACCGCGTCGGGTATTACCGAATCCACCCAGCCCTCCACCGAATCCACCGCCAAAGAACTGCTGCAGGATATCTTCGAGTCCGCCGAACTGGCTGAACAGGTCCTGGCCGCCGAAGGTCTCTCCTCGGTCGAACCGAGCCTTCTTCTGCGGATCAGAAAGGACCTCGTAAGCCTCAGCGACCTCTCGAAACCGCTGCTCGGCCTCGACATCTCCCGGATTGGAATCCGGATGCGTCTCCCTGGCGAGTTGACGAAACGCCCTCTTGATCTCGTCAGCGCTCGCGTCCTTGTCGACGCCGAGCGTTCGGTAGTAGTCCTTCACCGGTCATCTCCGAAGCTCTTCTCGAGTCCCTCAGATACGCGTTCGACCACTCGGATCGTCCGCCGATAGTTCATCCGCATTGGACCGATGACGCCCATGCGCCCCCGGGAGCCAGAGGGCGTCTCGTACGTTGTCGTGATGACCGCGAGGTCAGAATCTTCCCCGAATTCTGGGCCGATTCGAACACGCAGCCCGTCGGTTTCATCACTCATGAGATCGATGAGAGCCGCCTCCTCGTCGAGCATCTCCAGGAGGTGCCGAACCAGGGAGAGGTCGCTCCACAATGAAGCCATCTGGCTCGAACCCCCGACGTACACCTCGCTCGTCCCCGACGTGTTTCCGGCGAGCTGGTCACTCACAGGAGCGATGATCCGCTTGACCATCGCGGGAAGATCCGACGTTGCGAGTTGACCAGACTCGGCATCGTCGAGCGACTTGCCGCGGAAGGCTGCAGCGATGATCCGCTCGGCAGTCTCGAGCGCGTCGTCATCCGGCGTTACGCCCGTGTCGACGAATTCCTGATACACCCTGCCAGATTCGGCGATCGCCACTGCAAGCACGATGGTGCCTCCGAGAGGTACCAACCTGATGTCTTTCACAACTTCGTTCGTCGCTGTCGGCCCGACGACGACAGAGGGATAGGTAGTCAACTCGCTTACGAGTGTCGAAGTCTCACGAAGAACTTCTGAGATCTGCCGATGTACCTGTTGGAAAAACTCGTCGATCTGACGCCTCGTCCCCTGTCTGAGAGTCGAAGGGGAGAGATGATCGACATAGAACCGGTATCCCTTGTGCGTGGGGATCCGACCTGAAGAGGTGTGGCGCTGGACGACGAATCCGTACGACTCGAGCTCGGCGAGATCGTTTCGGATCGTAGCGGAGGACACATCGATTCCACTCAGATCGAGAACCGACTGCGAGCTGACCGGCTCACCCGTGCGGATGTACTCCTCGACAAGCGCCTTGAGAACCTGGGATCTTCGATCATCGAGCATGGGTGAAAGTTAGTGCTCTGCGCCGGGGACTGACAACGCTTCTCTGATGATCGCATCCGTCATCAGCGGGTCGACGACACACATGCGATCGGCCCTCATCTCGAGGATGCCTGCGTCGACAAAACGCCTCCCTGCATCAGAAGCCGCGAACCGCTCTGCGGTAGGGGTCATCGGAGTGCCGGCCGCAAGCCGGAGTCCAACCATGAGCCTGTCGCGTTCCTGCTCGGCATCGGTGAGGTGCTCAACACCAAGCCTCGGTCTCTCACCGGCCGCGATCGCGTCGAGATATCTGTCGACTCTCTGGTGGTTGCGAGAACGCACACCCCACCGGTGATCATGGGCACCGATGCCAAAGGCGACGTACTCGCCGTGGGCCCACGTTGCGAGGTTGTACACACACACGTGACCGGATAAGGCATGGTTCGAGATCTCGTAGCGTACGAAGCCATGCGAAGTGGCAACTTCCTCGAAGAGCTCGTACCTGTCTGCCTGCACATCGTCGTCGGGCGCGGGTGCCCCCGCAGCGATAGATCTCGAGAGCTGGGTGCCCTGCTCGACGGTGAGGGAATAGGCCGAGATGTGGTCGACCCCGATCGCCATGGCTCTATCGACCGTCGCTGCCCATGACTCCGATGTTTCAGCCGGATGACCGAAGATGAGGTCGATCCCAACAGAACCGAAACCTGCGGATCTGGCACCATGCACCGATGAGTGGATCATGTCAGGGGAATGCAGGCGGCCAAGCGCTCGAAGCACATTGGGGTCGAACGATTGCGCCCCGATGGACACGCGAGTGAACCCGGCGTCTGCGAGAGCACTCCCGAACTCGTCTGTCCAGTCCTCCGGGTTCATTTCAAGACTCATTTCGACGTCGCTCTCGAAACCGAAACTGTCAGACAACGAATCGGTGATCCGTAGCAGGTGATCGGGATCGAGGCGTGACGGAGTTCCACCGCCGAAGTTGACCGCGTCGAGCGGACCGAAATCTGACTCCATGCTGATCTCGGCGACGAGCGCGTCGGTGTACGTTTCGTAGTCGAGCGAACCGTCTTTGGACTCATCAACGATCGCGAAGTCGCAGTACGGGCACCTTCTCCTACAGAAGGGCACATGCACGTAGGCTGACTTCCAGTCGGTAGCGAGATCGGCAAGCACTGGGCTATCGGGCCGGTACTCGGGCACCGATCAGTCTTCCGCGATCTTCAGCGCGGCAACAAACGCTTCCTGAGGAACTTCAACACTGCCGACCATCTTCATGCGCTTCTTGCCCTGCTTCTGACGCTCGAGGAGCTTGCGCTTGCGGGTGATGTCACCGCCGTAGCATTTGGCCGTGACGTCCTTTCGTTTCGCTCTGACCGTCTCCCTGGCAATGATTCGGGATCCGATGGCTGCCTGGATCGGGACGTCGAAGAGTTGGCGAGGAATCAGCTCACGGAGCTTGTGCACCATGGCTCGCCCGTACGTGTAGGCCCTGTCTTTGTGAACGATCGTCGAGAAGGCATCAACGGACTGGGCGTTGAGGAGAATGTCAACTCGCACCAGATCCGAGCTTCGATATCCGTCCGACTCGTAGTCCAACGATCCGTAACCACGCGTACGGGACTTGAGCATGTCAAAGAAGTCGAAAACGATCTCTGCCAGCGGCATCACGTAATGCAGTTCGACGCGCTCGGTGCTGAGGTAGTTCATCTCCCCCATCTCGCCACGCCTGGATTGCACGAGCTCCATCACCGTTCCGATGTACTCAGCCGGTGTGATGATCATCACCTTCACATACGGCTCGTCGATCGATGAGATGGCGCCGGGATCCGGAAGGTCCTGTGGGCTCTGGACGACCTTGCGATTTCCGTCTACGAGATTCGCCCTGTATTCCACTGACGGTGCCGTGGCCACGAGGTCGAGGTCGTATTCACGCTCGAGCCGCTCCCGCACAATCTCCATGTGCAGGAGTCCGAGAAATCCCACACGAAACCCAAACCCGAGCGCGCGGCTTGTCTCGGCCTGATAGACCAGCGAGGAATCATTGAGCCTGAGCTTGTCGAGCGCCTCTCTCAGTCTCTCGAAATCGTCGCCATCGGTCGGAAAGAGGCCAGAGAACACCATGGGCTTCGGCTCCGCATACCCCGCGAGTGCCTCGGTTGCTCGCTTGCCTACATGGGTGATCGTGTCCCCGACCCGGATGAGGTCGATGTCCTTGACCCCCGTGATCAAGTAACCGACTTCGCCCGCTTCGAGTCTGCCGGTTCGTTCCATTGCGGGACGTCGAACCCCGACTTCGTCTGCCGTGAGGTCCTCACCCTGAGCCATGAGACGGATGTTGTCACCCTCAGCCAGCGAACCGTCGACGACTCTCACGAGAGCGACAACCCCTCGATACGTGTCGTAATACGAGTCGAACACGAGCGCCCGCAAAGGCGATTCTTCGCTGCCCGCAGGCTGTGGAAGACGGGCCACGATCAACTCGAGAAGTTCGTCAACACCTGCACCCGACTTGGCAGACACGTGAATCACGTCGTCTGTTGTTCCTCCAAGGATGTTCACGAGCTCGCCTGCGACCCTGTCAGGGTCAGCAGCGGGAAGATCGATCTTGTTGACGACAGGGATCACTTCGAGTCCACTCTCGATTGCGAGGTAGGCATTGGCCAGCGTCTGGGCTTCGACGCCCTGTGATGCGTCAACCAACAGGAGAGCGCCCTCGCACGCCTCAAGGGATCTGGAGACCTCGTACGAGAAGTCGACGTGCCCTGGAGTGTCGATGATGTTGAACTCGTGCGCGGTGCCGTTGTTCGCTTCGTAATCGATCCTCACGGCATTCGCCTTGATGGTGATGCCACGTTCGCGCTCGAGATCCATCTCATCGAGCATCTGATCGCGCATGTCGCGCTCAGAGACCGAACCGGTTCGTTCGAGCAGGCGATCAGCCAGCGTGGACTTGCCGTGGTCGATGTGAGCGATGATGCTGAAGTTTCGGATGCGCGACTGATCCATGTGCATCTCCGGTGGCAAGAAACTTGAGTGTACCGTTGTCCCACTCTGGTGCTATCCTCGTGTCATTCCCACCCACCTCGTGAGGTTCTCTTCGTTATGGCCAACATCCAATCCAAGATCAAGCGCAACCGACAGAACGTGCGCATCAATGAACGCAACTCTGCTATCCGCTCTGAACTCAAGACACGCGCCAAGCAGGCCGTTGACGCTGCTGCTGCCGGCGATGCGACCAAGGCCGAGGAGCTGCTTCAGCTCGCTCAGAAACGATTCGACATGGCAGTCACCAAGGGCGTGCTTCACAAGAAGACCGCTTCGCGGCGCAAGTCACGTCTTTCGGCGCAGGTGCGCTCGCTGCTCGCCTGAACATCTATGACCGACATCGAAGGCACACTCCTGACTCCTGCGGCTCATCAGAAGCTGGCTGATGAGCTCGACCATCTCACGACCATAGGTCGCGACGAAGTAGTCGCACGTATTGCGGAGGCAAGAGATCACGGAGATCTCAAAGAGAATTCGGAATACGACACCGCGAAAAATGACCAAGGCCTCATGGAGGCTCGCATTCGCCAGCTCAAGCACATCATCGATCACGCACAGATACTCGAGGTGGAAGACTCAGACGTCATCACTGTTGGTTCTGTCGCAACGGTGATCGACGACGACGGCGACGAGATGGATTTCTTCATTGCGGCCTCTGAGAACAAGATCCCGGGGCTGCTGCTCGCATCACCGGACAGTCCTCTCGGCTCTGCGCTCCTCGGAGCGAAGCCGGGCGACGATATCGACTACGAAGCCCCCGGTGGGACTTTCACCTATCACGTGGTATCGATCAGGCCCTACGAGAACTGAGAGGCTTGATCGTGCCGCGTTCCGAAACCTGCCGACCGACACCTGTGCACGGAAAGCCTCTCTCCGATTGGTAGATTCGGTGTCGTGAAGATTCTTGTCACCGGTGCCACCGGCTACATCGGAGGTCGGCTCGTTCCTCGACTGCTGGATCGAGGTTACGAAGTGCGATGCATGTCACGCGATCCCGCTCAGCTGTCCCTCCACCCGTGGCGCGACCGGGTCGAAGTCGTCGCGGCAGATGCCCTTGATCCAGAGAGCCTCGCCATAGCCCTCGATGGGTGTGACATTGCCTACTACATGATCCATGCGATGAAGGGGTCACCGAAGGGCTTCGCCGAGCAAGGCCGGAAGGTAGCGCGAAACTTTGCAAGGGCATCGAGCCGAGCGGGTCTTCAACGAATCATCTACCTGGGTGGCCTTGGCTCTGATGACGCGAGTCTCTCGGAGCACCTGACCAGCAGGCACGAGGTGGGCAAGATCCTCGCCGAGGGCGACACGCCTGTTG
>BTQL01000047.1:0-19269 GCA_036985855.1 Acidimicrobiia bacterium
GCGCCTCAGGGACAAGGTCCCATCCGTTCTCGAGCCATGACCACGCTGGGTCGGGGCCAACGGTCACATCGACAGAGCGCTGCATGACGTACGCAAGACGGAATGATTCGATCATGTTCGCACCGATGCCGTCGGTGCCAAGCGCAACCGGATTGGAAAACCGTGCAGGATCTGCGTAGCCGACGCCGTTGTTCAGGTTCGACCTCGGGTTGTGCAGGATCGTGCCCTTGAGATCGTGGTCGGTGGGAAGATGGACACAGTGGCTGAGCAGCCAACGATCGTTGGTCAGACCTGCAAGACGTTCCGGTGCGTCGGCATCCCCTGGACCCTCCGCCACGTGGATGTGAACACCGACGTCGTACTCGTCTGCAAGCGCTGCAGCACCCTGGAGCGACTCGTCTGTGCATGTGAAGGCGGCGTGGACACCGACGAGACAGCGGCCGCCTTCCTCGAGAAACCGACGATTCTCTTCGAGGCCGCGACGTGCGCCTTCGGATCCGTGGCGGTCGGTGATCCCGTACCCCGTCACGACCCTGACACCCACCTCTTCACAGGCTTGCGCGATGACCGACAACGATCCTTCGATCGCGTTCGGTGTCTCGTTGTGATCGATGATCGCGGTTGTACCTGCCTCGAGCGCTTCGAGCGCCCCCAGCTTGGCCGACCACTCCAGCATCTCGAGATCGAGGGCGGTGTCCAGGCGCCACCAAACCTGCTCGAGGATCTCCTGAAAATTCCCGGCGACCGACGGTGGGGCGGGCATGCCCCGTGCCAACTCCGAATACAGGTGGTGGTGAGAACAGACAAGTCCCGGAGTAACTGCCGCCATTCAGGCTCCGATCTCGAGTGGTTGGTGAACGTTCAGTGGCAAACGCGTTCTCCAGATGCCGTCGACCGCGTGATACGCGCCCGCAACGGCGCCGGCTGTCGGAACAAGACCGATCTCTCCGACACCCTTGACTCCGAACGGCGACCTCGGCTGCGGGACTTCAACAAGAATCACCTCTATGTCCGGCATGTCCTTCGGTCTGATGATGTTGAGCTGGCGTAATGTGGACTTCGTGGGCATCCCGTCATCGTCTGTGGGGAACTCCTCGGTGAGGGCATATCCAAGCCCCATGTGGATCGCGCCTTCCACTTGTCCTACGGCGAGCGTCGGGTTGATAGCTCTCCCGACGTCATGGGCTGCGACCACTTTCTCGATCTTGCCTGTATCAGGATCGACGATGACCACCTGGCAGGCGTACCCGAACGCTGAATGGATGATCGGGTTCTCGAGACCGTCCTCAATGCTGTTCGTCCAGTCGACGGTGTACATGCCGTGATAGTCGACATCGATCTTGCGCCCATCTGCGGTCGCGTTCTTGCAAGCATCCTCGACTGAGCCTGACGCCATCAGCGTGCCTCGCGAACCGGTCGTCTGGCCACCAGAAAGGTCGCGACTCGTGTCGACCAGGACATTGATCTTTTCCGGGTCGATTCCGAGCGTGTCGGCGGCGACCTGCATGGCAACCGTGTGAACGCCTTGTCCCATCTCTGTCCATGCATGACGCACGTCGACGGTGCCATCCTCGTTGAACCTGACGACCGCCTTGGCTACCTCCTTGAACCCGTTTCCGAGCCCTGAGTTCTTGATCGCAGCGCCAATGCCGACGGCCTTCCCCTGCTCGATGGCCGCGTCGTAGTGCGGACGTACCGCCTCCAGACACTCCATGATCCCGGCAACGCCGTCATCCATGATCTGACCAGGCCCCCACACCGACCCCGGGCGGGCAACGTTCCTCGCCCTGATCTCCCAGCCGGAGATACCAACCATCTCGGCGAGCCGATCGATCGCACCTTCGGTTGCGAAGTGTGCCTGATTGGCTCCGAACCCTCTGAAGGCCCCACAAACGGGATTGTTCGTCCTCACGGCCACAGCTTCGACGTCGACGTTGGCGACCGCGTATGGGCCGCATGCATGACCCGCAGCTCGCTCGAGCACCTTCATACCGACCGAAGCGTACGGGCCGGAGTCACCCACCATCCGTGCTTTGACGGCGGTGACCCTGCCCTCGGCGTCACACCCCATCCATATCTCTGTCGTGATGGGGTGGCGCTTGGCATGCATGAGGAACGACTGTGGACGTGTGAGCGTGCACTTGACAGGTTTCCCCGTGAGATGCGCGGCCAGAGCTGCGTGGGCCTGGTTCGACATGTCCTCTTTCCCGCCGAATGCCCCTCCGTTCGATACGAGCTCCACACAGACGGCCGAGGGATCTACATCGAGCACGGCCGCGATCTGATCCCGATCATCCCAAATACCCTGCCCACCGGAGTAGACGTACAGCGATCCATCCTCGCCCGGAACGGCAACGGTTGACTCGGGTTCGAGGAACGCGTGCTCTACCCGCTGAGTGACAAAAACGTCGTGAGTGACATGAGCTGAGCCGGACAATGCGCTGTCGACGTCTCCCCTGGCGTATCGCGACGTCGAAAGCACGTTGCCTTCGAGGCCCCAGACAGCGTCCTCGTCCGATGCGAGGGCTGCAGCGGGATCGGTAAACGGAAGGTGGACGTCATAGGTCACATCGATGAGATCGGCCGCCGCCCGCGCCGCAAGCACATCGTGTGCGACGACAACAGCCAGAACATCGCCCCTGTACGACGTCCTTCCTCCTTCGGGGATCATCACAGGCCAGTCCTTGTGGATGATCCCGACACGTAGGTCCCCTGGGATGTCGGCAGCGGTATACACAGCGAAGACACCATCGGCATTTTCCGCCTCCGTCGTGGCGATGCTCAGGATGTCTGCTCGAGCGTGGTCTGTGAATCTGAGGGCAGCGTGAAGCATTCCGTCGATCGCCAGGTCGTCGACAAACCCCCTGTCGCCGAGTGATAACTCCGTTGCTTCGTACTTGATGCCGTCTCCGCCGATCTTTCCGGATAGACCCCTGACAGGGATTGGCTCGCCGGAAGCCAATAGCTCCACTGCCTCAACGATCTTCGTGTAGCCGGTGCAGCGACAGAGGTGCGCACCGAGACGCCCCTGGATCGTTGAGCGATCGAGATCGGCGCCCTTCTGATCGACGAGAGCCTTCGAGCGAACGATGATGCCAGGCGTACAGAATCCGCACTGGAGCGCTCCCGATGCCGCGAAGGCGTCCGCGTATCGATCTCGCTCCGCTGCGTCGAAACCTTCGAGCGTGGTGACAACCTTGCCTTCTGCTTTTTCAAGCGACACGAGACAGCTCGCCATTGCCTTTCCATCAACGAGAACAGTGCATGCACCACACTGTCCCGAAGGCGAGCAGCCATCCTTCGGGGAGGTCACTCCCAGTCCGTCGCGCAGTGCCGACAGAAGGTGGGGGTGCCGATCACCCACCTCAACAGGAGAGCCGTTGAGCATGAAGGATGTCGTCACTTGCGTCCCTTGCGTGGTTGGCTTATGAGTCCGAAGTGCTGGGATTGGTGATACCGGTCGAAGTCGAACAGCGTGTTCTTGTAGAACGAGCAATAGTCGAGATCGATGGTTGCGATAGCGATCTCATCTCCCGTCGTGATGCACTGAGCCTTGATCTGCCCCGAGGGAGCGATGATCACGGACTGAGCGAGCGAATCGACGCCCTCCTCGATTCCACCCTTCGCCACCCCGACAACATAGGTTCCGTTCTGATAGGCCCCTGCCTGCATCACGAGATGATTGTGGAAACCAGCCAGGGCATTCTGCTGCGGATCGGGGCTGTAGTGGAGCGGAGTGTTGTAGCCGATCAGGATCAGCTCGACACCTTGAAGGCCCATGACTCGATACGTCTCCGACCATCGCCGATCGTTGCATATCGCCATTCCGACCGTTCCCTCGAATGCGTTCCATACGTTGAAGCCTTCGGGACCAGGTTCGAAGTAGTAGCGCTCGAGATGTTGAAAAGGTCGATCCGGTTCATTGTGCTCATGACCGGGGACATGCACCTTGCGGTACTTGCCAACAACCGAACCGTCGCGCTCGACGAGGATCTGTGTGTTGTACCTGTGCTTGGTTCCCAGATCATCGACGAAGAGCTCTGCGTATCCGAGGCAGAATCCGACGCTGCGTTCAGCGGCACGCTCGAACAAGCGTTTCGTCTCTGCACCCGGCATCTCACTCTCGAACCAATGATCGATTTCGGTCTCATCGTCGAGAAACCACCTCGGAAAGAACGTTGTGAGCGTCAATTCGGGGAACACGACGAGGTCACAGCCGCGGTCTGCTCCGTCGTCGAGCAGAACCAGGAGTCGGTCGACAACCTGGGCACGTGTTTCCGTGCGTGCGATCGGTCCCATCTGCGCGGCACCAACGGTGATCTTTCTTGTCAAGAAGGTTCTCCTCGAATGTTCCAGTATCGGCGCGGGGCGCACGAGAACGGCTCCGTCACCGCATCGGATTCTGGTCGCCTGTTTGACATTTTGTCAAATTGTGTCTGCACCCTCTCCTACGATTGCGCCCAGTCCTTCAGCAGGCCAAGGCCCTCTTCGATGTCTGGAACCTCGATACCTGAGTAGGCAAAGCGGATGTACCGGTTCGTTTCGCCTTCGAGCTCGCGTCCGAAGTGGATGCGGGACGTGAACGACACACCGGTTGCGTGAAGCGCCGCTCGGCGAAACTCTTCGTAATCGACCATCCCCTTGCGCTCCATCAGATCGGTGACGTTCGGAAACAGGTAGAAAGTGGCGTTCGGTAGGAAGGTGCTGATCCCATCGATCCCATTGAGACCAGCGGCAGTCGCGTCTCTTCGCGCCTCGAGCGTGTCGAGGATCGTCTTTACCTCGGTCTGGTCGCCGGTGAGACCCGCGAGGGCACCGTACTGGATGAAGTGGTTCGAACATGACTCGTCGTTGACGTTGATCTTGGCGATCACGTCGACGATCTCTTTGGGACCGACGCTCGCCCCGAGACGCCATCCGGTCATGGCGAATCTCTTCGAGAAGGTGTAAAGCACGACGGTGCGTTCGGCCATACCAGGCTGCTCGACGAACGACCTGCTCATCCCTGCGTAACGCGTGTCGAAGTAGGCCTCGTCTGCCAGTACATACAGGTTGTGCCTCCGGACGAGGTCGGCGAGGCGCTCATGCTCCTCGATCGAGCACTCGGCGCCCGTCGGATTCTGGAGATCGTTGAGGATCAGCAGGCGGGTCTGACCTGTGATCCTGCGCTCGATCGAGTCGAAGTCGATCGCAAAGTTCGTATCACCCTCGACGTATCCGTAAGGAACAGCAACTCCGCCGTTGAACTCGATCTGGGACTCGTAGATCGGATACCCCGGATTCGGGTAGAGAACCTCATCTCCCGGGTTCATCATGGTCAAGATGAACTTGCCGATCGTTGGTTTCCCACCGGGCTGGATGACAACGTTCTCGGCCGAATAGTCCGTGTTGTGAGACGCGGCAATGTCCTGCGCGAGAGCCTCGCGCAACTGCGGAATGCCGGCGTTCGGGCAGTAGCCCGTCTTTCCGTCCGCTATGGCCTTCTGAGCCCCATCAACCACCGTCGATGGTGTGGGAAGATTGATATCTCCAAGGTGGAACGGAAACACCCGATTCCCCTGTGCGGCGAAGGTTGCAGCTTCTCCCGAGACCGCGAAGGCGGTCTCGGTACCGAGCGTCGAGATTCGGTCGGCGATGCGCATATGGGTGTATTCCTTCTATTCGAGATTCAAATCGGCGGCATTGACGATACTTGGAGCCGCTCGGGGAACGTCGCCAGACAGGAATGGGAGCACATCGTCGCCATCCCAAAGCGGGTGACCCTGGAGGATCGCCGCAACGTTCGCCGCGGCAAGGGTTGCCATTCCTTCACGGGTCCACTTGGTAGCGGAGGCGATGTGCGGAACGATGACGACATTGTCGAGATCAGCGAGACCCGGTTTCATCGCCGGCTCGTCTTCGAATACGTCGAGGCCTGCGGTGAACTGCGGGTTGGCTCGGCAGTGCTGAACGAGGGAGGCCTCATCGATGACCGGCCCACGGCTCGAGTTGACAAGGATGGCATCGGGCTTCATCGCTGCCAGTCGCTCGGCATTGATGAGGTGGTAGGTGCTGTCGTCGAGAACCGTGTGCACGCTGACGACATCACAAACTGCCAACAGTTCCTCGATCGTGCCAGCGCGTGTAGCTGTGACGCGGTCCTCACCGTGCTGAACGAGGAACTCGGAGTAGTCCGCGACATACTGTTCGAGCGCCTCGTTGGGATACAGGTCGAAGTAGACGAGATTCATCTTGTGTCCTTCGACCATCATCCGGCCATACGCCGAGCCGATACGCCCTGCTCCGATGATCCCGACAGTGCCACCATGGAACCGTGTTCCCATGAACAGAGCAGGTAGCCATCCGTCGTATTCGCCTCCACGCATGAACCGATCGGCCTCAGCGACGCGGCGACCGGCCGAGAACGTCAGAGCAATCGCCATCTCGGCAGTCGTTTCGGTCAGCACGCCCGGAGTGTTCCCGACGGGGATCCCCGCGGCCGTCGCTCCCGCGATGTCCACGTTGTTGTATCCAACGGCGTAGTTCGAGTACACCAAACCGCCGGCTGCGGCGAGAGTCCCGAACAGGTCGGCGTTCCAGTTCTCGGTCAACTGCCCGATGACTCCGGCACAGGAGTCACCGATCCGGTCGCCTATCTCGGCGACCGAGAGCACTTCGCCCGACATACAGATCTCGACACGACAATCGGCAGCGGCCAGGATGTCGAGCCACCGACTGCCGGGGAGTTCCTTCGTGATGACCACTCGGTGCTCACCATCTGGGTTGTGGACGATCCAATCTTTGGCAGGCATGGGATTCACTTCCTGAGTTCCTGGCGATGGCGCTCACATCGTGAGTGCCATCACAGCCTTCTGCACATGGAGTCGATTCTCAGCCTGGTCGAATACGCGGCTCCAACGACCATCGATCACGGCGTCGGCCACCTCGATGTTTCGGTCCGCAGGGAGTGGGTGCATGTAGATGGCGTCCTCGTCTGCCATTTCCATACGATGAGGATCGACGATCCAGTCCTTGTAGTTGTCCGAGATCCTCGCCGACTCGTCGAGGTCGGGAGTGGTGAGCATGGATCCCCACGCCTTGGCGTAGACGACATCTGCGCCGCGCATGCCCTCTTCGAAGTCTTCGACGATCTCGAACGAGCCGTGGAACTTCTTGGCATTCTCTTCGGCCTGAGCAACGATCTCCGGCATCAGCTTGAACTCGGGCGGACGCGTGAGACGCACGTTTGCGCCGTAGCGGGTCATCAGCAGTATGACGCTCTGAGGAACGCTGATGGGCTTCTGATAACTCGACGCGTATGCGTAGCTCATGTTGATCGTGAGCTTTGAAGGGTCACCCTTCTGCTCGATGATGGTGAGCAGGTCGGCGAGGGCCTGGTGCGGGTGATACCAGTCACACTGCATGTTGAGCACAGGAGTACGGCTGGCCTCTGCAACAGCGCGGATGTATTCGTTGCCGATACCCCAGTCAACCTGACGGATTGCGATGCCATCGTTGTAGCGACCGAGGATCTCGCCGATCTCCTTCCATGTGTCGCCGTGCCCGATCTGTGTACTGGTGGAATCGAGGAACATGGCATGGCCACCGAGCTGGGCCATTCCGGCTTCGAAACTCGCCCTGGTCCGCGTGCTCGAGAAGAAGAACAGCATCGCGAGGACCTTGTCGCGCAGCAGCGGATGCGGCTCACCGAGGGCTCGACGGCGTTTCAGGTCGAGGGCGATATCGATCACCGTGTCGAGTTCGTCCTTGGTCCATTCCTGGGTCGTGATCATGTCGCGACCGTGCAGATGAGTCTGCATCAAGTGCTCCTTCGCAGCTCGTGGGTGGAGTCACACGGGTTCATGCCCTGCTTCTCCTTCGGATGAGCCTGAATCGAATGAGGTCATCGCGGAAATACGATGTCCCCCTCACGATGGGCTCGTTGTTCTGGTCGAATCCGATCTCGTCGAACGAGATGGCCAACGTACCGGGTTCGACCCCGAGTCTTGTCGCCGTGTCGGCGTCGAGGGACACGGGGATGATCTCTGAGAGGTAATAATTGAGAGTGCGGTCGCAGTGACGTTCGATGAACTCGTATACCGGTCTCGCCTCGTCATCGGCGTATTCGGAGTCGGAGAAGATGCCGGTTGGGATGCGATTGACCGTCAACATCACCGGATCCTCATCCTCGAGGAACAGCTTCTCGACGACGAGCACGGTGTCGCCATCGGCGAGGTCCAGTGCTTCGACGGTCGCGGAATCGGCAACCATCTCGGTCTCAGCGAGTACACGAACCGATGGCTCATAGCCGTGGTCTTCGAGCACCTGCTCGTACGACCAGATGTCTTCCAGTCGGGACTTGATCTGGAGACCCTGCTCACTGACGAACGTGCCGGCACCCTGCCTGCGATAGATCGTGCCCTCGTGTTCGAGACGGCTCAGGGCATCGCGAACGGTGGTACGGCTCACCCCGAGGTCGCTGGCCAGCTCCGTCTCGGGAGGGATGCGGCCACCGTCGAATCCCTCACTGGTGATGCGCTCCTTGATGTGCGCTTTCACCTGATCGGTGAGTGAAGGGTTGCGGGTGATCATCGGGAACGATCCAGTTGGCATAGGGTCATCATGTCGTAATATAGTATTACCAATGCATCCACGCCAAACCTAGGAGGACAGGCATGCGCAGCTTCGCCGGACGCGACATTCTCTCGCTCAAGGAATTCGAACGGAACGAGTTCTTCCACCTCTTCGAGATCGCGGACCGCCTCGAGCCGATCGCGCGAGAGCGCCGAAACACAGATCTGCTCGCCCACAAGACGCTGGTGACGGCGTTCTATCAGCCATCCACGCGTACCCGCCTTGCACATGAGGCCGCGATGCACCGCCTTGGTGGCCACGTGACAGGATTCTCGGACGCCAAGATGACCCGTGCGGGCGACTTCTACCAGGAGTCGATCAAGGACACCGTCCACATGCTCGAGTACTACGGCGATGTCCTCGTCATGCGCCACTTCACCCAGGGAGCGCCGCACGAGGCCGCAAAGTGGGCATCGATCCCTGTCATCAACGCCGGTGACGGCTGGGGTGAGCACCCGACCCAGGTACTCACGGACCTCTACACCGTCCTCAAGGAGAAGGGAACGCTCGATGGGCTGACCTTCGTCGCGATCGGTGACCACCGCATGCGCACGATGCATTCTCTCGGTTACGCCCTCAGCCAGTTCGACGCCGAGATGGTCATCCTCTCGCCGGAGGAGATGGCGCCGCTCCCCGAGTTCCTCGCCGAACTCGACGACAAGGGCACCAACTATCGCATCGTCGACCACATCGACGAGGTCATAGCCGACGCAGACGTCATCTACATGGAGCCGGTTGTCCAGCCCGACTACACCGTGTCCGTCCAGGAGAAGCAGGACGACTATGGACTGACCCCGGCCAACTACAAGATCACACAGGACGTCATGAAGAAGGCCAAGGGTGACTCGATCATCCTGCATTCGCTGCCACGCATGGACGAACTGCTGTCTGAGGTCGACGATCTCAAGCACGCCCGTTACTGGCAGGAGGCCTATAACGGTGTTGTCATGCGCATGGCCCTTCTCTCGTCCGTGCTGGGAGCCTGGGAGTAATGCCAAGACTCGTCATCGCCATCGGTGGCAATTCACTGATTCCGGACAAGGACCACCGGAGTGTTCAGGATCAGTACGCAGCAGCGGCTGAGACCGACCACCACATCGCCGCTCTCGTCGAGCAGGGGTGGGATGTTGCGATCTCGCACGGAAACGGGCCGCAGGTCGGCTTCATCCTGCGCCGGTCGGAGCTTGCGAGCAGCGAGCTCCATGAGATCCCACTGGACTACTGCGGGGCAGACACGCAGGGCGCGATCGGCTACATGCTCCAGCAGAACCTGGTCAACGAATTCCGCCAGCGCGGCATGGACAAGAGCGTGGTCACGGTCGTGACCCAGGTCGAGGTGGATGCCGGCGACCCCGCGTTCGTAACACCCTCGAAACCGATCGGCTCGTTCATGGACGAGGAAGAGTCCAAGCGCCGGCGCGACGAAGATGGCTGGGACGTCCTTGAAGACGCCGGACGCGGATGGCGCCGTGTTGTTGCGTCGCCCCAGCCGATGCGGATCATCGAGCTCGACGTGATCCGTGGTCTACTCGACCGGGGCATTGTCACGATTGCAGTGGGTGGGGGCGGCATCCCCGTCGTCACGAACGAGTACGGCGATCTCGAAGGGATCGCCGCGGTGATCGACAAAGATCTCGCTTCCGCACTGCTGGCGAGCCAGGTTGGCGCCGACCTCCTGCTGATCTCCACCGCGGTGGAGCAGGTCGCCCTCAACTTCGGTACGCCCGAACAGCGATGGGTAGACCGTTTCACCCTCGACGAGGTGAAGCAGTACCTCGAGGAGGGTGGGCACTTCGCCGAAGGCTCAATGGCGCCGAAGATGCGTGCGGTCGTCCAGTTCCTGGAGGCCGGCGGCAACGAGGCGCTGATCACGAACCCGGCGAACCTCGAACGAGCGATGGCCGATGAGACCGGTACCAGGATCGTTCGATGACCAACGTTGTTGGTCTCACCTGTGTTGTCTGCGACAAGATGTACCCGGCGGACTACACCGGCTACATCTGTCCGGACCACGGCAGCGAGGGCATCCTCGACGTGCGGTACGACTACGAACGGATCGGCGAAACCTTCACCAGAGAAACCCTCGCCGCGGATCATGACCGCACGATGTGGCGATACCGACCACTGATGCCGATCGCTCAAGACGCGGAAGTCCCACCGCTCACTGTCGGTGGAACCCCGCTCTATGACGCGAAACCACTCGCAGCAACGCTCGGTGTCGCGAAGGTCTTCGTCAAGGACGAGGGTCGTCAGCCGACCGCATCACTCAAGGACCGGGCGTCCGCAATGGCCGTCGTCAAGGCGCAGGAGCGCGGCGCAGAGATCGTGACGACCGCATCGACAGGGAATGCCGCGGCAGCGCTCGCCGGCCTCGCAGCCAGTGTGGGCCAGGCGAACGTCATCTTCGTGCCTGTTTCCGCGCCGGAAGCGAAGATCGCCCAGCTCCTCGCATATGGATCGACCGTCGTTCTCGTCAACGGAACGTACGGCGACGCGTTCGATCTCTGCATGAAGGCCTCGGCTGAGTACGGCTGGTACAACCGCAACACCGGATTCAACCCGTTCATGACCGAGGGGAAGAAAACTGCCGGTCTCGAGATCCTCGAAGACCTGAAATGGGAAGCCCCCGATGCCATCTTCGTGAGCGTCGGAGACGGTTCGATCATCGGCGGAGTCCACAAGGGGATGAAGGACGCCTTCGCTCTCGGATGGATCGACCGCATGCCACGGCTTTACGGTATTCAGGCCGCAGGAAGCGACTATCTCGTTCAGGCTTTCGAGAATGGTGAGGACGTGCTCACGAAAGCGCCGATCTCCGCGGATACGGTTGCCGACTCGATCAGTGCGGACCTGCCGCGAGATCGGATCAAGGCGATGGCCGCCGTCACTGAGACCGCGGGTTCCTATCTCCGAGTATCCGACACCGAAATCCTCGCCGCGATTCCGACGCTGGCCCGGGGCTCCGGCGTCTTCGCCGAGCCGGCAGGAGCCGCGCCGCTCGCAGGCCTTGTCGCCGCGGTCGACCTCGGTATCGTCGGACCAGACGACCGGGTCGTGATCCTCGCAACGGGGAGCGGCCTCAAGGACGTCGCGTCCGCCATGAAGGCCGTGTCCGCTGTCGGAACCGAGCCCATCCGCGTCGACCCGAGCCTCGAAGCACTCAAACAAGCACTCAAGAACTGAAAGGACCACCGGTCATGATCGACCTCACCGTCAATGAGCCTGCTCTCGCATCTGCCGTCCAGCAGGCCAAGGAACGCGACTTCAGAATCCCGACCTTCGAACAGATGCGGAACCCGAACCTGATCCCTTCCGACGTGAGGCAACGCCTCGAGAGCGTTGGACTATGGGACCTCGATCCGCTCAACCTGTTCCGAATCACGTGGCACAACGAACCGAAGCTCTCCGGGGGTGGTTTCGGCGGCGTGAACTACCTCGAGGTCCCATCGACGATCAGCGGCGTCGAAGCCCGCATCGTCATGCTCGAGGGAAAGTGGTTCCCAACCGGTGCCCACAAGGTCGGGGCCGCCTTCGGGTGTCTCGCCCCCCGGCTCGTCACGGGCCAGTTCGACCCCGCGACGCAGAAGGCCGTGTGGCCCTCCACCGGGAATTACTGTCGTGGTGGCGCGTACGACTCGAATCTGCTCGGGTGTGAGTCGATCGCGATTCTCCCCGAGGGGATGAGTGCCGAGCGATTCGATTGGCTCGAAGCCGTCGCAGGCGAGATCATCAAGACGCCCGGCAGTGAATCGAACGTCAAGGAGATCTTCGACAAGTGCAACGAGTTGCGGGCATCCGGGCAGGATCTCGTGATCTTCAACCAGTTCGATGAGTTCGGGAACTACCTGTGGCATTACTCAGTGACCGGACCAGCCATGGTCGAGGTTCTCAACGACGTCATGGGGCCCAACGACCGGTTCGCCGGAGTAACCCTGACAACGGGTTCGGCAGGAACGATCGGGTCGGGAGACTACCTCAAGCAAGTCTTCCCGAATTCGAAGATCGTTGCCGGCGAAGCGACTGAGTGCCCAACGATGATCTACAACGGGTTCGGCGAACACCGAATCGAAGGCATCGGCGACAAACACATCCCGTGGATCCACAACGTTCGGAACACGGATTTGGCAATGGGTATCGATGACGAGTCTTCGGTCAGCTTGATCCGCTTGTTCAACGAGCCGGCGGGGCTGGAATACCTGGCCGCCCAAGGTGTTTCGACGGACTTCATCGAGAAGCTCCCACTGCTCGGTATCTCGGGAGTGGCGAACATGCTGATGGCGATCAAATTCGCCAAGTGGTACGAACTCACCGGCAACGACATTGTGATGACGCTCGGAACCGACTCCATGGAGATGTACGGATCGCGCTTGACAGAGATGAACGCCGAGCGTGGCGAATTCACCACCCTCGACGCCGCGGGCGCATATCACCAGCACCTGATGGGCCAGAGCCTCCAGCACGTTCAAGAACTCGACTACTACGAGCGGAAGCGGATCCACAACCTGAAGTACTACACGTGGGTTGAACAACAGGGCAAGACCTATGACGAGATCCAGGCTCAGTGGTATGACCCCGACTACTGGACGGGTATCCAGGCCATGGTCGATCCCATCGACAAGCTGATCGAAGCGTTCAACGCAAGGATTGACGGCTGACAGCGGCTTGCTTGGGGCTGACGACGGATCGCTCTCTGCGCTTCCTCGCCGACGACCGAGACCGGGCTCGAGCCTGGTGGTTTCCGAGAGGACTCCCCTTGAGGCAGTGATAGAACCTGTCGCCTGTCGTCCGTAACCGGTTCTCGACTCTCATCTGCCGTGGGGCGAGGCGAGCCATTTCCCATTCCCTGGCTCAAGTGCACGACACGTTCAACCGATTCACCACTCATGCCATCGATGTCTCTGAAGGATCTTCTCCGCTTCGTCCACCTGGCCGGTACGGAGCGCTCCACGGCGAAGGTTTTTGCCGAGCTGAGTCGTTTCATCGGTGAAACCCTGCTCGCCCACCGGGTCACCGTCTTCGTCGTTGAAGATGGGCGCTTCGTTCCCTTTGTATCGGAGTACTCGTCCGGAACGACCGACCAACCCCAGTTCACGAAATGGCGCGGCTCGCATGCCTTCGAGGATTCTGTGCTGGCGACGCGGCTCCGTGCGGGTGAAGACGTACTGCTCATCGAGAATCCAACGGACGTACTCCCCCACCAATCGGTGGACGCGTACGCAATGAGATCCCTGCTGGTGGCCGGGCTGCAGGTCGAGTCAGAGATGCTGGGTGCCCTGCTCATCGAAGGTGACCATGAGGATCTGGACAGTCGCCGGACCGATATCCGAGAGTTGGCACAAGTCGTAGCTCTGGCCCTCGCGAACGCGAAGGCATTCGAGCGCGAACAGAACCGCACAGAAGAGAGTGACGCACTGCTCGAGGTCGCCACCGTCCTGACCGACTCGACCGAATTGAGCTCTGTGTTGGCAGCCGTCGCACGCAACTCCGCCAGAGTGACCGGCTTCGCTCGGTGTTCGATCCTGTTGATGGAGGATGACGATTCCCTCACACCGGTGATGAGCCAGTTCGCCGACGGCCACCCCGATGTCGAGATGTGGGAACGGTTCCGGTCCATCCGGGCCGACCTCCCGGCTGCCCGTCTGGTCGTCGAATCCGGCATACCGGTCGCATACGAGAATCCGGAAACGATCCCCGATCTGATCCCCCCACAATGGCACACACCGTTCGACTTCAACTCCGTGCTCTTCGTTCCTCTCACGGTCTGGGGGCAGGGCCTTGGCGTGCTCCTACTCGACCGTCCGGAGCACGGGCCGATCGCTCCACAACAGATCAAGATCGCACAGGGGGTAGCCGCACAGGGGGCTGCCGCCATTGGGATCAGTCGGCTGCTCCAGCGTGAGAGCGATAGCCGACACGAAGCCGAGACTGCGCTTCGATCGCTCAGAGTTCGCGAATCCCAGCAGGCTGCGACCGCAGCGCTGAGTCAGTCGGCCGTATCAACTGCCAATCTCGACGATTTCATGGACGAAGCCACCGAAATCGTCACACGGACGTTGGGGGTCGAATACGGGAGGATCCTCAAGATCCTCCCCGGGCGGGAGCAATTCCTCCTCAAAGCAGGCTTGGGCTGGAACCCCGACCTGGTGGCGGAGACGACCGTCGAGACCGGTCTCGAATCGCTGGCAGGATTCACGGTGTCGGCTGCCGAACCCGTGATAGTCAACGACCTCGCAACCGATGAGCGGTTCTCCGGTTCCCCATACCTCACCGACCACGGAATAGTCAGTGGGATCAGCGTGACCATCGAGGGCCAAGACCACCCCTTCGGGGTGCTGGAGGTACACACCTGCCAACGCCGCGCGTTCACTCCCGAGGACATCGACTTCCTTCTGTCCATCGCGAACATACTGGCGGGCACAATCGAGCGGCGTCACGGGGAACAGGCTCTGCTCGAGAGCGACGACCGACTCCAAGCGATCCTCGACAACGCGAGCGACGCAATCATCTCAACAGAGGGTGAAAAGATCATCGTCTTCAACAGGCGAGCGAGCAAAGTCTTCGGTTACACGGCCGAGGAGGTGCTCGGCAAGCCCATGCAGATGCTCATGCCCGATCGTTTCAAACAACGGCACAGCAGAACGATCGCATCCCTCGAACGTGGAGAAGTCGGCCAACGACTCATAGGCAGACGGCTCGAACTCGTCGGACAACGCAAGAATGGAGACGAATTCCCGGCCGAGATCACAATCTCCAAGGTGGAAGTTGGGGGACAGAAAGTCCTGACCTCGATCGTTCGCGACATCACCGAACGTATCGAGGCACAACGACAGATCCGAGAAAGCGAACAGCGTTTCCGAAACCTGTTCGAGCGGTCCCCGATCGCCATGTGGGAGGAGGATTTCTCGGCCGTAGGGGCATGGATGGACGGCCTCAGAGAGAGTGGTGTCGACAACTTGCGGTCACATCTCACCACGCATCACGATGCTCTCGACAAGGCAATTGGCCTCATCCAGATTCGCAACGCCAACTCGGCCGCAGTCAAACTGATCGAAGCCGACAGCGTCGAACAACTTCTCGGTGGGTTCCGCGAGGATCTCCGTACGGGACCTGTGCGTGGTGTATTCATCGATCAGTTGGTAGCCATATGGGAGGGCCGGGATAGCCTCGAACTCGATTTCACCGCTACCACCTACCGAGGAGCACACATCGATTGTGTACTTCACTTCGCTGCGAACCGATCCGCCGACAATCTCGACCTTTCACACGTCATCGTGGCCCTGGCCGACATCACAGAGCGCAAAGCCGCCGAAGAACAGCTCAGACACCTTGCAGAGTCCAAGGACGACCTCATCGCCTCCGTCTCTCACGAAATCCGGACGCCACTCACGGCAGTCCTGGGTTTCGCCGAACTCCTGCGCGACGAGCGTGACAACCTCTCGGAAGCCGAGAGTGAGGAGATGCTCGAGGCCCTGCTGGCTCAGACCACGGATGTCGCCGATATCGTCGAAGATCTGCTCGTCGCAGCAAAGGCAGACATCGGAAAGCTCAACGTCGTTCAAGTCCCGGTTGACCTGCACACCCAGGCCTCCCACGTTCTCCAGACGTGGGGTCGCAAGGTCGTGGCACGGGTCAATGTGAGCGGTCCGCCGGTTCGCTGCCTTGGCGACCCCGCGCGGGTTCGCCAGATCATCCGCAACATCATCAGCAATGCTCTCCGGTACGGCGGACCCAATGTGCGAATCGAGATTGGATGCCGCCAGTCGACCGGCTACATTGTTTTGGTGGACGACGGGGATGGCATCCCCCAACAGGATTCAGAGAGGATCTTCGAGAAGTATCAGCGCGGCGACCAGGCTCCCGGATTAACCAACGCTCTCGGAATCGGACTCGGGCTCTCACGTCACCTCGCCCGTCTCATGGACGGCGACATCACCTATCGACGACACGAGAAAGACAGTCTCTTCGAACTGACACTCCCACTCGCCTGAGCGCAGCGGCCGCTGCCGCCATTGTGGGTGCAGACCTCTACGGCGCATCTGCGGGCGAAAGAACCCGATTCGACAGCACCGTGGGACTTTTGACCTTTTGTCAAGCGCTTGTGTAGGGTCCAAAGAACCAGAGAACGAGAGGAATCCACATGTCTGGAACGGTACGGGCGGCTCTCGTCCAGGCAGCATGGACGGGTGACTATGACTCGATGCTCGACGTCAACATCCGGTATGCAGAACGGGCCGCGGACGATGGAGCCAGGGTGCTCTGTTTCCAGGAGATCTTCACCGGACCGTACTTCTGCAACGTGCAGGATCCGTCCTTCTACGACCTCGCCGAAGCAATTCCAGACGGTCCCACCGTGACTGCCATGACGAAAGTCGCCAAGGAGACAGGCATGGTGCTCGTGGTCCCGATCTACGAGCGCGTGGACGAAGGCACGTTCTACAACACCGCAGCCGTCATCGACGCGGACGGGACCCTCCGTGGCCTCTACCGGAAGACACATATCCCCCAGGTGGAGGGTTTCTGGGAGAAGTTCTACTTCCGCCCGGGAAACCTCGGATATCCCGTGTTCGATACGGCCGTCGGCCGTATCGGTGTCTATATCTGTTATGACAGGCACTTCCCCGAGGGGTGGCGTGAGCTCGGACTCAAAGGGGCCAAGATCGTGTTCAATCCGTCTGCGACGACCCGCGGACATTCCATGTACCTCTGGAAACTCGAACAGCCTGCCGCTGCTGTAGCGAACCAGTACTTCGTTGGTGCGATCAACCGGATCGGCGCCGAGGACCTCACAGACACCGACTACTACGGGTCGTCGTATTTTGTTGATCCCCGCGGACAGATCATTGGTGACACCGCGTCGGACACCGAGGACGAGGTCATCGTGCGGGATCTCGAGATGTCCGAGATCGAGGCGGCACGGAGACATTGGGCCTTCTACAGGGACCGCAGGCCAGAGGTGTACGAAGGCATCGCTGCATCATGAGTCGCTGCACCATCGAGTTCGTGATCGAGCCGTTCGTTGAAGGTGAACCGGGCGCACACGTCTTGGCCGGTATCCAGGCCATGGAGACCAGGGGACTCGATGTGTCGATGGGACCGTTCGGCTCGACCGTGACCGGAGAAGTTGAGAGCGTCTCTGATGCCATCGGACCGATGGTCAAGTCAGCGGTGAAGGACGGTGCGCATCGCGTGCTCGTCGAGGTTGTGATCGAATCGACATGAAAACACCCATCCATCCCCTCGCCGAGGCGATCGAACCGCTTGTCACCGCGATCGGGGGGCAGTTCGTTTCTGCGGAGGACATCGGGGACGGGGACATCGAACTCGCCTGGGAGGGCGAGCCGGCCGTAGGCGTTCGTCTGGTTGACATCGTGTCGTTGGATCGGCTGGTGGCAACGATCGAAAGGCAGTTCGGCTCGTCTCTTGCCGATCTCGACAGAACGGACAAACAGCGGGCGGTGCGACTACTCGACGAGTGGGGCGCCTTTCGTCTCCGCAAGTCGATCGAAGACGTCGGTCAGGCGATGGGGGTCAGCCGGATAACGATCTACAACTACCTCAGTGCGATGAACAACGACCGATGAAATGACACGAAACACAATCGGGTTCGTATGTCAGCTGCCTCCGTGGATCGGTGAAATGATCGATTTCAACGAGCCGTATCCGACGGCAGAAGACAAGATGAGGCTTGTCAACACACTGGCTCGGCGCAACGTCGAGGAGGACACGGGTGGACCCTTCGGGGCAGCAGTGTTCGATCTGACAATGCATCGTCTTGTGGGACCGGGCGTCAACCTCGTGGTACCGAATTCCAACCCAACCGCTCACGCAGAGGTCGTTGCCATCAGCGTCGCTGGCTCCAGACTCGGCATGTACGACCTCGGTGACGGAGGGCGGAGGCCAACCGCGCTCGTGACAAGCGTCGAACCGTGCGCGATGTGTCTCGGTGCCACCCCATGGAGCGGCGTCTCGAGCATCGTGATCGGAGCCAGGGACGAGGATGCGAGAGATGTGGGCTTCGACGAGGGCAACAAACCTGCCAACTGGATCGAGTCTCTCGAGTTACGCGGTATCGCGGTCGTTCGAGATGTGTTGAGGGAAGAGGCTTCTGAGATTCTCGTCATGTACCAGAAGGCCGGCAGAGAAATCTACAACACTGCCCCGGCGGCGGAACGGAACGTCGATTGATGCATGAGGTCCAGGACAGGACGTGGCAAGTCGACCGATTCGAACGGCCTCCGACCATCGAGGCCGTGCTCGAGATGCTCGATACAACTCGTGAGCGAGCGCGAATCGTGGCTGGTGCCACCGACCTTCTCCTCGAAATGCAGAGGAACGTCAGAGAGATCGATGTCCTCATCGACCTCTCAGCGATACCCGACATGGACGGCGTTGCATTGCTCGACGGTTTGGTCGTGCTCGGACCTTCAACGACACACCGCCAGGTAGTGGCATCGGATCTGATCCGCAAGGCGGGGTTGCCGCTTGGTCAAGCGTCCCTCGAGGTCGGGTCCGCCCAGCTGCGAAACCGGGCGACCGTCGCAGGCAATCTCATCACGGCGAGTCCTGCGAACGATACGATCTCTGCACTCCTCGCACTGGACGCCAGCGTTGACCTCGTTTCGGTCGACGGCACGCGCACCGTGGCACTGCAGGATT
>BTQL01000048.1:0-18901 GCA_036985855.1 Acidimicrobiia bacterium
TCCGTTCACCCGAAAGTGGGTTGATACCTATCCGAACGAAGTTGACCCAGGGCTTGCGGCACTGCGAGACACGATCGAGATCATGCTCGGACTCGAGATCGACTATTACGCAATGGTCAACATGTCTGGTTTCGTTCGGCTTGTCGATGCGCTTGGGGGTGTTCGTGTATATGTCACCAGCTCCGTACAGGCAGACGTTTCGCCCGCAAGGGAAGGCGAAGACTGGATCGAGATTGATCTGAGCCCTGGTTGGAATCGCCTCAACGGGCGCGAAGCCCTCGCATACGTGAGGGAGCGGAAATCGAGCTCGGACTACACGCGCATGAAGCGTCAACGGTGCATGCTCAAGGCCGTCGCTGCCCGGGCCGATGCGGTGACCTTGGTTACCAGATTCTCCGCGATCTCGAGGGCAGTGGCCTCTTCTGTGCGCACGGATATCCCTGTCGAGTTGTTGCCGGCTCTCCTGAGGCACGGGTCATCTCTCGATTTCAATGATGTTGCCACTGTCGGGTTCGTTCCTCCGTATTACACACCGGTTCTCGACGATCGTGGCAAACCAACGCCAGACCTACTGCGGATTCACGCCATCGTGCGATGGGCGCTGAACGCAGAAGCGGATACCGAGTTCGACACAGGACGCGAGAGCGAGTGTCGAATCTAGTGGTCTCACAGAAATGAATACCGTGTCTTTCCGGTCCTCAGCGCCCCCGGCTGCGTGCTCCGCCTCTACGCAGTCCAGACTGCGCCTTCGTTGTGTCTCCTTGCCAGATGACACCGATGCCGCGGAGACACCAGGACGCCAATTCCGAGACACACCACGAATGCCTTAGAACGCACTCCCATTTCTTCACAAGCGGTAGCGTTCTGATATCGGATAACTCGGGGGATAGTGGCAACGTCAACAGGCGAGAGGTACCAAGCGACGAGTGACGTGCGGCAGACGTCGTCCTCGAGTCGCTGGTTCGCCGCGACTCTGAGTGTGGTCATTCCTGGTCTCGGCCACCTCTTTGTTCGCAGGTACACCCGCGCACTCTTGTGGTTTTCTCCGCTGATCGTTGCCGTGATCGTGGCCGTTCTCGCTGTCGATAGATCCGTCATCAGCCTTGTTGGTGCTGCACTTGATCCGACCGTGCTGTGGGGCGTGTTCTGGCTCAATATCGCGGGTGCCGTTTGGAGATTCGCGGCGGCGGCAGATGCCTTCGCGATCTCAAGCCGGGAGCACTCTCGTGCCCCAGGTGTCATGGCGCTCGCAGTTGGGTGGTCGATGATTGCGCTTGTCATCCTGGCACCGCACCTGATCGTCGGGAGGTACACCCTTGACGCCTTGTCCCTCGTCACGACCGTGTTCGTGGCGGACGATCTCGTTGTGCCCGCAGAACCCCTGATCCCGATCGGGACGGATGCCGATATCGTGGCCGATCCGGCCGGAGAGCCGATCGTATCTCGGGCGGTGGCGCCGTACCCTCCGGTATTCGACGAGGACATGTGGGATCCACTCGCGGTCTCGACCCGCATCAGGATCGCAGGTGACAAGACGCCGCCGGGCGGGGCCCCTTTCTTGCCATTCAACGAACGGGTTGGTGAGCGTCGCATCACGATCCTGATTGCCGGTGGAGATGCAGGTCCAGGAAGGGGAGGCTTGAGAACGGATTCGATGATTGTCGCGTCGCTGCATACCGGAACGGGTAAGGCAGCACTGTTCAGTTTTCCTCGCAATCTCGGTTCGATCCCGCTACCGAAGAGGTTCGAGAACGCCTTCGTGGACTTGGAGAAGCGCTTGGCGCCCGAACCTGTGCCCGTCGTCGAAGGAGAGGAGCAGCCCGAGTGGGAGAGCTGCAAGTGTTTCCCCGAGCAGATGAACGCGATCTACCCGTTCACAAGACGGTGGACGCGTAGTTACCCGAATGAGGTCGACCCAGGCATGGCCGCGCTGCGAGATGTCATCGAGGGTCTCATGGGTGTGAACATCGACTATTACATGCTTGTCGACATGGCAGCCTTCGTGGATCTTGTCGAGGCCATCGGCGGGATCGACGTGTATGTTCGCCAGGCTCTTCAGGCCGAGGTGTCACCCCCGAGGGAGGGAGATCCGTGGGCAGAGGTTGATGTGGACGTCGGATGGAATCATCTGTCTGGACCGGAGGCCCTGGCGTACGCAAGGGCGAGGAAGGGTTCAAGCGACTACGCGCGCATGGAGCGGCAGCGGTGCATGCTCCGCGGCGTTGCAGCGAAGGCCGATGCGTTCACCCTGCTGCGAGCCTTCCCTGCCATTGTTGATGCTATTGAGAATTCTGTCGTGACGAACGTGCCCCGTTCGTTTGCTGCGGATTTCATCGCCACCGCTGGAGGGCTTGATTTCTCCGATATCCAGACCGTTGGATTCACGCATGCGTATTGGCAGGATGAGCGGAATGCTCTCGGCCAGCCGATTCCCGATGTCGATCGGATCCGGAACAAGGTTCGGAGAGTGTTCGCCGGACAGGACGAAGGCGAATCGGTCGCAATCGGCGAAGGCGAGTGCGACGCCTAGTGCCACGACACCAGCCGTTCTGGCCGCCCCTTCTCTGACCCTCGTTTTGGGCTTCTCATCTCTCGCGCCTGGGGAGAGATGAGAAGGGTTCTCGTTAGGGCCTGCTTGCGAGCTTTTCTGTGTTTTCGTGAATGCGGAACAGCACCATCGTCAACTCGAGGAAGATGCGGTAGAACAGGATCAAAACAAGGAATCCCAGGCCGCCGAAGACGAGCGCACCGAGGAACGCTGCAATGCCAGATGACAAGCTTGCGATGAGGAGAACGAGATAGAAGAGTGCTGCGAACACGAGGATCAGGATGTAGAGAATCTTCACAACCGACGGTGTGATGAACTTCTCGAAACTGAGGTCGAAAATACCTCCGAGTCCTACCTTGTCGTTGTTGTCGCTCAATGGTCCTCCTAGATAGAGCGGTTTCAGACTAGACGACTTGTCGCCGGGGGGCTGGCACCTTCCACACTTCCATGGGTCGTACGTTCCAGACAGCACTTGCGGTTTTTCTTGGTGGGGTGGCGGGATCGTCCCTCCGATTCGCTGTCGGCGAACTGCTGGTAGGGGTGGGGTGGTCAGCCACTGCTCCCGTGCTTGTCGTGAACTTGCTCGGTGCCCTCTGCCTCGGCTGGTTCGCAGAGAGAGCCAGGCATGCTGCACCGTGGTCAACACCGGTCATCGCGTTTGTTGGTGTCGGTCTGCTCGGGTCGTTCACAACTTTCTCCGCTTTTAGGGTCGAGACGGTCGCCCTGCTCCGTTCGGGAGCCTGGTTGTTCGGCGTCGGATACGTGGTCATCTCGCTGGTCGGCGGGTTCATCGCTGCGAAGCAGGGTCGCATGCTGGCATCACGTCCATGACTGCGTTGCTGATCGCAATCGGAGGCGGCGTCGGCGCGGTAGCTCGTTGGGGCGTAGCCACGGCCATTCCGAAATCTCATGGCGGCTTCCCCGTCGGCATCACGGTTGTCAACGTGGTCGGGTCATTCGCTCTAGGTCTCATAGTCGGTTCTGTTGCGGGTGGACAGATCTTGTTTGCCACCGAGCCCCTCACCATCGGCTTGCTCGGGGGGTTCACAACCTTCTCGACCTGGATGGTCGATATCGAGGAGGCGCCACGCAGGCGAATGCGATTGGCGACGACGCTTGTTCCGTCCGTCGCCGGGCTGTTGGCTGCGGCAGCCGGCATCGCCCTTGGAATCAACCGATGAGCCTCGCCTCTGACACCTGAAGCCCGGCACCTGACATGGGTCAAGGTCATGGAGAACTCGACCGATACGAATCCCAATGTATTCCGGTCTCTTGAAGCGAAGCGAGCGATATAGGTTCGTCGGGATTCTGCTGCGCGTTCGCGCCGTGGTCTACCTCGTTGTCGGCATCCTCGTGTCTATCGCTCTTGCGTCGCCCGCGCCAACCAAAGTCGTGTCCGCTGTACTGATCGTATCCGCGGCAGGTGCGCCTTTCATCGTCCGGCGCAACAATCGATACGCAGGGGTACGACTCTCGGCCGCGATCGACTTGGCCGCGTCGTTCGTCCTTTGGCTCACCGTTCCCTGGGCAGGTGGGCTGTCATTGCTGCTTTCACTCTGGGCCCTGGCGATCGTTGTGTTCTTGAGCCCAGCGAAGAGCGCGTCGCGAATCACCCTCGTCGCCATTGCGCTGGAACTCTCGAAGATCGGTGCTGTGCTCCTCGGCGCTGCGACTTCGGATCCAGCTTCGCCTTCGGAAGCAACCGACGTTGGGATTCTCTTCATTCGAACGATCGTCATCGGAGGCGCTTACCTGCTGTTTCGTGCGGTTGACCACTACGTACGCCAGGTCGCGGTAGCCGCTGAAACCGGCTCTGAGCGATATCGAAGGCTGATGGATGCTGCTCCAAGCGCATATCTGGTCGAGGTCGATTCGGAGATCGTGTACGCAAACGATGCTGCTGCTGAACTCCTCGAAAGACGAATTGACGTTCTCGTTGGTTCGAACTTCGCCGAGATGATCGCCGAAGAAGATAGAGACAGGTTCGCCGGTGCCGTTCGCTCAGCATCCGACCGTCTCGGGCCTGCCACCTTCGAGAGTATTCGGGTCGACGTTGGTGGATCTGAGGAGCGCTGGGTCGACGCCACGTGCACCGTCATCGACCATGGCAGGGATCTGGCGGTTCAGATAGCGCTCAATGACCGTTCAGGACAGCGGAAGGCGGAGTTCGATCTCCGTCGGACCGAGGTGGACTATCGCGAGTTCTTTGAGCGGATCCCCGTCGCCCTGTACAGATCCCTTCCGGACGGGACCATCACCAGGGCGAACAATGCCCTGTTGGAGCTGTTTGGTGCGAAGTCCGAGGCTGATGTGGTCGCGTTCGACGCTCGTGATCTCTATGTTGACCGCGCCGACAGGGAGCACCTCGCCCTGTTGCTCGAGGATGCGGACGTGGTCGTGGGCTTCGAGGCGCGCATGTACCGATTGGACGGCCAGATGATCTGGGTTCGAGACACGTCCAGACGAATCCTGACAGACGACGGTGTTGCCTACGAAGGTGCGATGGTGGATATCACCAGCAGGCGGTCGATGGAAGACGAGCTGTGGTCCCGCGCAGCGCAGCAGGAGGCGGCAGCGACCATCGGTCAGATCGCTCTCGACTCCGATGACATTGCTTCAACTCTCGGCGAGATAACAAGCCTTGTTTCCCGGGTGCTCGGTAGCGACGGCGTGGTGCTTCTCCAGAGACGCTCAGAGGACAAGTTCGAACTCACGGGAGCGGATACAGGGTTCGCTTTGACGCCCGAAGCGGTTCTGACGGTGGCAGATCGCGCCCACATGACCGCAGCACCAGTTGTGCTTCGAAGTGAGGCCGAGGTTCGATTCGCGGCGCCGAAACTCGCCGACATCGGAGTCCAATCCTGTGTCGCCGTCATGATTCCTGGTGTCGACTCTGACTTTGGGACCCTCATCGTCGTTGCGCGAGATGACCGACTGTTCACTGCTGACGACATCAACTTCCTGCTCGCCGTCGCCAACGTGCTTGCGGCAGCGATCGATCGTTCGATCGCCAAGGCCAGGCTCGAGGATCTTCTGAGGTCCAAGGATGCCTTTGTCGCCTCCGTGTCCCACGAGCTCCGAACGCCGCTCACAGTGGTTACCGGTATGGCACACGAACTCAACGAACGGTGGATGCACCTCAGCGACGAAGAGCTTGGAGAATTCACGGCGATGCTGGTTGAGCAGAGCCGTGACATGTCCGATCTCATCGAGGACCTGCTCGTGGCAGCAAGATCTAATATCGGGAACGTCACGGTACGTCATGAGCAAGTCAGTCTCGAGCGTGAGATCGAAAGCGTGATCGCCGGATTCGTTGACACAGGATCATCGTCCATCACCGTGCGAACATCCTCAGAGCTGGTCGTAGCTGATCCGATCAGAGTTCGACAGATCCTCAGGAATCTCATCACGAATGCGCTGCGATATGGAGGACCGACCATCGAGGTCGTGACATCCCCGGGTCCTGGATCCCTCGCCGTAGAAGTGATCGATGATGGTCCTGGTATCCCGCCTGAAGACCATGAGCGCATCTTCATGGCATATGAACGAGCACATCACGTCGTAGGCCAACCAGGATCGGTTGGATTGGGACTCACCGTCTCGAGAACTCTCGCCGAACTGATGGGTGGCTCCCTCACCTATCGCTACGATGGCCGCAGCGTGTTCCGTCTCGAACTTCCTCGTGTGGCTGACGACTCAGCAGCTGATGGGAGACCAGCAGCCAGGTTCACTGGAGATGATTTCACCCGCGGCATGCGGACCATCGGTGCCGGCCGCATAGGCGTGGATGTCTCTGCGATCGAGTAGGGGAGCGAACAGCTTCCACGATGCCTCCACCTCGTCCGAACGAACGAACAGCGTCTGATCGCCAATGAGAACATCTGCGAGAAGCGTCTCATAGGCGGTTGGCGCCCCTTCGAGGATTTCGTCGTAGGACACCGCGAGCGGAATCTGGCCAATTCTCGTGTCGTCTCCTGGTCGTTTGACGTCGATCAGAAGCTCGAAACCTTCGTCTGGTTGAAGCCTCAGACGGAGAACATTCTGGTGGCCGCGGCACTCCCCACCTGAGTGGAACAAGCACACAGGTGGCTTCCGGAAGCGAACCACAACCTCGGTGAGCCTGCGACTCATGCGTTTGCCTGTTCGCAGATAGAACGGCACACCCTGCCAACGCCAGTTGTCGATGTGGACTCGTATTGCGGCATATGTGGGTGTCGAGGAGTCTGGGTTGACTCCGTCGGTGGCGAGGTAACCCAAGACGGCCGTATCGTCGAGTTCACCTTTCGTGTACCGTCCGAGCACGGCGTCCTCTTGCAGTATCGGTCTCGCGGCCTGCAGCACCTTGACTTTCTCTGACCTGATCGCCGACGCTGTCATGGCAACAGGTGGCTCCATGGCGACAAGCGTCATGATCTGGGCGAGGTGGTTCTGCAGCATGTCTCGAACCGCACCGGATTCGTCGTAGTACGCTGCCCTTCCTTCGACTCCGGCGGACTCCGCAACCGTGATCTCCACCGACTCGACGTGGCGCCGATTCCACACCTGCTCGAACAAACTGTTGGCGAATCGAAATACGAGCAGGTTTCTCACGGTCTCCTTCGCCAGGAAATGGTCGATTCGGAAGACATCCTTTTCGTCGAAGGCCTGATGGATCAGCTCGTTCGAGCGTTTCGCAGATTCGAGGTCTACTCCGAAGGGTTTCTCCACAACCAGGCGATTCCATCCCCGACCTCGGTTGAGGTCAGATGCATGGATCCCTTCGACGGTGGGATCAAGATGCGACGGCGGGATCGCCAGATACAGGACGCGGTTTCCGGTGAGTTGCGAGCTGTCTTCGATCTCACCGACGACGGATTCGACATTCTCGAAGGACGACGGACCGGAGACAGATCTGTACGCCACGGGGGCGGCGAGGAATTGATCCCGGCATGCGTCACCGATGTTGGCATCCCGGAGGCTACGAGCGACGATCTCCCGGAATTCTTCGTCCGTGCGCTCGCGTGACCCGACTCCGATGAGGGCGTGACGAGGCACCGCCTCGTCCATGACGACATTTGCGAGGGCTGGCAGGAGCTTGGTTCTCGCCAGGTGGCCCGTTGCTCCAAAGACAACGAACGTCACGTCTGCGGTCAAGAGAACGCCCTTTCGACTTGCTCGATCATGGATTGGAGTCCGCTCTTTCTGTCTGCGCCGAGGCTCACTGCGACGACGCCTCGCTTGCTTGCAGCGAGAGCGGCCCGGTCGCCAAGGGCCTGAGCTTCGATGAGTTCGTTGAAGCTGTATGCGGTTTCAGGGACGCGGAGGGTGGTGCCGGTGTCGTCCACGACCTGGAGAAACACTCCTCCTGCCGGCCCACCTTTGTGGAGTTGCCCTGTCGAGTGGAGGAACCTCGGACCGAACCCCGTGGTCGTGTAGACGGCCAGGAATCTGCTGAATACGCCCCGCAGGGTTTCGAGCAACGAATCTGTGTCTGGATCCTGTGGCACATAGGCCTGGATCGACACATAGGACGGCTCTGTGCTGCCAAACAGGGCAGTGAGCGCTTCGATCCATGCAGGATCCTCGACGTCGATCGGAGCTACCTCGGGCGAGGCGATGCCGCCCTCCATCGCCTCTTTGGCGAGTTTCTTGGCCATCTCTACGTTTGGCTGGTCGAAGGGATTGATCCCGAGGATCTCGCCGGCGACCGAGGTCGCAAACTCGAGAATGAACATCACCGCCGCGACGTCATACGGGTCGTCGACCGTAATCGTGACGTTCCCCTCACCGGTGGTGTCATGACCGATTCGGATGATCGTGGCACCGGGGGAACCGTTCAGCAGAGGGCCCCGGTCGATCGGTATGATCCCGACTCCCTGTTTCCCTGTCGATTCAGCGATCAACTGCTCGATCCAGATCCCGATCGTTTCGACGGGTCCCGATGTCACGAACTGTGCTTTGTCGACTCCAGAGATCGCTCGCTCTCCCAGGAGGACGCCGATGGTGAACCCAGGGTTCATCTCGAGCGGTTGCTCGGGTCCACACATGGCCGCGCCCTCTCTTCCCGCATGGAGGAGAGCAGGCAGATCGGTCCCAGTGAGGCCGGCGGGCACGAGTCCGAAGGCAGTCAGCGCGGAGTACCGGCCGCCGACATCCGGATCAGCGAGGATTGTTGCTCTGAAATCACGATCATGAGCAAGCGTATCGAGGCTGGTACCCGGGTCTGTGATGGCGATGAAATGGCTGCCGGGATCCGTCAGGACGCTTGCGGCCCGATCCCAGAAGAACCGATACAACGACATGGTTTCGATCGTTCGTCCCGACTTGGATGCAATGACGTACCACGTCGTCACGGGGTTCGTGGCAGCTTGCACTGCTTCCACCGCGTCTGGGTGTGTCGAGTCGATGACGGTGAGTGTCGGAGAGCCCTCGGTGGGGACAAGGGTGGCAGCGAACACTTCGGGAGCGAGGCTCGAACCACCCATCCCACATAACACGATGGTCTCAATGTCCTCTGCAACGGCTGCGGCATGCAGCTCCTCGATCTCGGCTGTCAAACTGCGAGAAGTCGAAGGGGCGTCGAGCCAGTTGAGGCGGTTTGCGATTTCGGGTACCGGTGGGTCTGCCCACACGGTCGGGTCCTTGCTCCACATCCGTGCCACGATGTCGTTGTCGCGCCATCGAGCGGCCTGTATCTCGATTAGGCGCTCACTGCCGGACGGCGTCGATACGATGACCGTCATGTGGAGATCTGTGCCTGCTTGTGCTCGATTACGCCGAGGAGAGAGGTGTACGCGTCGGCGAACGAGTCCACTCCGTCAACTTGCAGGGTCGACGTGATCGATGCGAAGTCGATACCTGCGTCGGGAAGGGAGTCGATGAACGTGGCTGCCTCATCCACATGTTCGAGCAGTGAGTTCGCCTTGACCGTACCGTGGTCGATGAATGCGTCGATCGTCCCCGGCGGGGCGGTGTTCACGGTGTTGGGTCCGATGAGGTCCTCGACGTACATCACGTCGTTGTAGTCGGGATTTTTTGTGGACGTGGACGCCCAGAGCACTCTCTGCGGTCGTGTCCCTGCCGAGCGGAGAGCTGTAAAACGTTCTCCTTCGAAGAGCTCCTGGTACCTGAGGTACGCGATCTTGGCGTTGGCGATGGCTGCTCTGCCTCGCAGAGAAAGTGCGTGCTCAGTGCCAACCCGCTCGAGAGCGGCATCGGTCGATGAGTCGACTCTGCTGACAAAGAACGATGCCACCGACGCCAGTTTCGATGGATCGGTCGAATGCTCAGCCCCCTCGATGAAAGCGATTGCGACAGCTTCGTAATCGTCCAGAGAGAACATGAGCGTCGCGTTGATGTTGAGACCTGCCGCTGTGAGCTCTGCGATGGCAGGAATACCTGCATCGGTTGCGGGAACCTTGATCATGAGATTCGGCCGGTCAACAGCGGCCCAGAGGCGCATAGCATCGGCAATCGTCCCGGATGTGTCATGTGCGAGCTCTGGCGACACCTCGAGGCTCACGTACCCATCCTCTCCGTCGGACGAGTCATAGACGCCGCGGAGGATGTCCGCAGCTGCCTGTATATCAGAGATCGCTAGCGCTTCGAAGATCTCACTGGGTTTGGAACTGCCGAGGCTCGCGATGTGGTCGTCGTACAGATTCGAATCCGCAATGGCCTTTTCGAAGATCGATGGATTGCTCGTGACGCCGCGGATTCCCGAGGTTACGAGATCTCGGAGTCCGGCTCCTGCGAGCATGTCCCTTCGGATGAAGTCGTACCACACCGATTGGCCCGCCTCGTGGAGTTGATGGAGTTTGCTCAAGTGGTCACCTCGTCGCTTGCCGTCTACCGTCTACGATTCTCGGCTCGCAAGTCCGTCAATCGTCCGCTGTAGGTCTGCTCTCATGTCATCGCGCTGGAGAGCGACATGAATCGTTGCGTCGACGAAGCCCGATTTCGATCCGCAATCGAATCGTCGGCCACTCGTCCGAACTGCGTGGAAGGGTACTCGCCCAATCGACGCCCGCAGTGCGTCCGTGAGTTGGATTTCTCCGCCCGCGCCCGTCGCTGTTTCGGAGAGGATGGTCAGGATCGTTGGATCGAGGATGTACCGTCCGATCGCAGCCAGATTCGATGGTGCGGTATCGGTAGCCGGCTTCTCCACGATGTCGTCGACCTCGACTGCACCATTGATCTCCCCAGCCGGCTCGATGATGCCGTATTTGGATGTCTCTTCATCAGGTACCTCGTCAACGAGAACCACGTTCCCGCCGTGAGTTGCGTGTACTTCGAGCATCGCCACCAGGCTTGGGGGATCGGACAGGATCAATTCGTCGGCCAGCAGAACGGCGAACGGTTCGTTCCCGACGACGTTCCGTGCGCACCACACGGCGTGTCCGAGGCCGAGGGGATCGATCTGGCGAACATACGCGACGTGCCCGGGTTTGTGACGGATTTTCTCGAGTGTGGCCGCGACTTCGACGTCTCCACGAGCCCTCAGCGTTGATTCGAGTTCGTAGCTCACATCGAAATAGTCCTCGATCGCGTTGTTGCCCCGACCTGTTACGAACACGAAGTTCTCGATTCCTGCCGCAACGGCCTCGTCCATGGCGTACTGGATCAGTGGACGGTCGACAATGGGAAGCAAGACTTTCGGTGTTGCCTTCGTGGCGGGGAGGAACCTGGTACCGAATCCAGCAACAGGGAACACTGCCGTCTTGACCTCCGTCATGCGGACTCGAGGGCGTTCACGACGCGGTCGACATGACCGGTCGCTTTCACGTTGTAATACGCCTGTTCAATCGTCCCGGATTCATCGATGAGGAATGTCGAGCGGATGATGCCCATGTACTCCCTGCCGTAGTTCTTCTTCAATCCGTAGGCTCCGAAGGCGGTCGCGATCTGGTGATCAGGGTCGGAGAGAAGGTCGAACGGAAGCTCGTACTCATCCCTGAACTTCGCGAGTTTGTCTGGTTGGTCCGGTGACACACCAAGGATCCGGTATCCGTTGCTTTCGAGGAGCTCGTGGCGGTCCCTCAAATCGCAGGCCTCGGTGGTGCATCCAGGGGTGAAGGCCTTCGGGTAGAAGTAGATGACGAACTTTGTGCCGGCGAAGTCCTTGTCGGAGCGGATGTTGCCATCCTGATCTGGTGCCGAGAATGAAGGCGCTGCTTCTCCTGGTTTCAATCCCATGTTCTCCTCTTTCAGCTCCAACGCAGCGTAACGCTGCTGAGACCCGAGTTCTCAGTGCAAAGACGGCGGATCCGAGACTTGGCGCCGCTTCGGATGACCGGCAACAGAATCTCCGCGCCGGGTGCACAAGTTCTGCTCTGGGTCTGCCTGTGAACTTTCAACCGTGAACTTCTACGAGGGCTCCGCCCGCAGCCGCAGTTGTCCGCAGGCTGCGTCGATGTCCTGACCGCGGGTGTCGCGCAAGGTGACGTTCGCACCCTCGCGTTTCAATGTTCCGATGAATCGCCTGATGTTGTCGTTCGACGGCGCTTTGTCCTGGCTGAGTGGCGTCGGATTCAGAGCCATGACATTGACATGTGCGTGGATCTGTCTTGACAGGCGGGCAAGGCCAATGGCCTCCTGATCAGAATCGTTCTTGCCCGCGATCAAAGTCCATTCGAGAGACACGCGCCGTCCCTTTGCCTCGAAGTAGTCCTTTGCTGCCTCGATGACGTCATCGATCGGGTATCGATCGTTGATCGGAACAAGCTTCGATCGCTCCGACGGAATCGTGCTGTGCAGGCTGACAGCGAGGTTCACAGGCCAGGGTTCTTCGATGAGTTTGCGCATACCAGGGACGAATCCGACGGTCGAGACTGTGATAGAGCGTGCTGAGATAGTCATCATCTCGGTCATGCGACGGATGGACTCGATGGTGTTGGTGTAGTTCGCGAGCGGTTCGCCCATCCCCATGAACACGACGTTGGTCACCCGTTCTGGGCTTCTGGGAAGCGGTGTCTCCGCGAGATAGGCATTCGCGTATGCAACTTGAGCTACGATCTCGCCTGCATCGAGATGTCTATCGAATCCGAACTGGCCCGTGGCGCAGAACGTGCAGCCCATGGCACATCCAACCTGGGACGAGATGCACAGCGTCGTACGGGTCGGGTACCCCATGAGAACAGATTCGATCGGAGACCCGTCCGTGCAGCGGAAGAGCCATTTCTTCGTCAGACCATCGTCACCAGATTGCTCGATCTCGACCGAGAAAGGCCAGTGTTCGCCTGCGATCCTCTCTCTTATCGAGACAGGCAGATTGGTCATCCGATCTGCCGACGTCACCGGGTGTTCATATAGCCATTCGGAGAGCTGGACTGTGCGGTATCGAGGCTCCTCAGGAAACAGTTCTCCGAGCCTTTCAGGCTCGGTGAGATACAGCACCTCAGGCCAGGGCTTGAGCGGTCTTCACCCAGCCCTGTGCGACTGTTGTGGATGTCCCAGCGGCCCCAGCGATCTCATCGGCATTGCTGCCGCCGAGATCCGAGAAGCTGTGAATTCCGGCTGCGGCAAGTCGTTCTCGAAAGACAGGTCCGACACCCTTGATCAGGGTGAGATCGTCCACTCCTCCGCCTGCTCTGAACTTCGGCGGCGGTTCATCGTGGATCTCCGGTTGGGGAAGCATCCTGTCACGGAGTGCCCAAGCCGCCGCACCGAGACCTGCGACGACGCCTGCGATTCTCAGTAGGTTCTTTGCGGCTTGGTTCATAGTGACCGGATTGTAGCGTCTGGTTTCAGGTCACAGGACACACAAGGCATCTTCCCTGATACCCGTGGTTCAGCCGCCGCTTGCAGGGCAGGACCCGTAGGCGGGATAGGAACTCCACGGTGCATACCAGTTGGCACCAGAGCCTGCGATGTATGCACCGGCAGCGATATTGGCCTCACCGCTGTACGGACTTGCATAGAGCCCGTTCGAATCGCGGAACCCCGCCCCGGCTGCCCGAGCTTTCCAGTACTTGCTGAGATGCTGCATGAGGCCCTCGGCCCCGCTTGCGGAATTGTAAGCGCGGGGGTCGCCCCGCGACTCCTTCTTGATGATCCCGAGAACGCAATCGACCTTGTCCGCTGCCCAGTATTTCTCGACGAGAGATCGCCATGCCTCGACGTTGCGTATGCCACCTGCGTCGGCAGGCCAGAGTGGCGACCACGCCGACTGCGTCGGCGGCTTGGTCGTGGTCGTCTCGGCATGGGTCGTGGTGGTGGTGGCGTCTGTGTGTTTTGTCGTGGTGGTCACCTGAGGTTTGTCATAGGTGACGGTGATCTTGACCTCGGTGGAGTTTCCGGCCTTGTCGATAGCTGTGAACATCGCTCGGTTGTCTCCATCGGTCATCACGAGACCGATTGACCAGTCCCCTTGTTCGTCCACATCAGCGTCGAACGGACCAGACCTGACGTACGCACCGGGTTCGCTCGTCCCCTTGAACACAACATAGGAGGTCGTGACGGTATCGCCGTCTGAGTGTGACGTGATCTCGAAATGGGGTGGTGTCGTGTCCTTCGGTTTCGTTGTTGACGTTGTGGTCTCGACGGCAATGGTTCCCTGGGTCGTTGAGACAGGTTCTTCGGCCACGAGCGCCAGTGTCGATTCGGTTGACGAGGTTGTGGGAGTGTCCGTTGTTGCAACCCGGGTTTCGGCATCAGCGACTCGAACGGCGAGAACGGCTGAAGCGATCCGTGCCGATGCAACCGGTGATACCTCAGTTGTCGTGGGCGCGGCGTTTTGCTCCACTGAGGATGGTGAAGAGGTCGAGAACGCCGCGAACCCGATCACTGCCACGAGGGCGATGACCAGGAGGCTGGCGTATGCGAGTGGTATTCGAGGTCTCACGTATCTCCGTGGATCTCGCGGGTATTTCCGGCCCGAGGGTGCACCAACGATGCGTGCCCGCACGGTGTCGATTCGGCGCTCAGCGCGCGCCGGCCTCAACTTCTGTCACACAGGGTATCGGTGCTCGCCCCGTAGAGCAACCCTGATAGTGACAGAATCTTCCAACCCCACTGTCTGTGTATTGAATCGACCGGTACCTTTTGCGCATGATCAAGCTCGTCGCCACTGTTGCTGTCGCTGCCTTCGCAGCGATCTCCGTCGTCGGATCCAGTGGACCAGCCGCAGCTGCGGTGGGAGACAGCTGTTCAATCCGGTTCCCCGAAACCGAGTGGGTTACCGTGCGGTCGGGTGGAGTCAGTATTGAAGTCACCGGGATGACTCCCGCGCTCGCGACGCGTTTCGACGAAGAGATTTCCCTCATCGATGGCTGGATATCTGATGACATCGGTCCGTACTCGGTAACGGTGTGCCTCGTGTCGGGGGAGTCGGCCTTCGATTCGAGACGCTACGAAGGTGGCAGTCGACGCTTCCATGCCCATTCGGACCTGCCGGACCAGTTGTTGGTTCTGAATGTTGAACGAATCGGATTCGTCGCTCCTGCCGCAGCGTACGCATTGGCCCAGCACGCGTTGTGGCAGCACAACGGCAACGAGGGTTTTCCCGAGCCGATCGCATCTGTCATCGGACAGTGGTACCGGGCGCGCATCCTTCAACGGCTCGATCAGTACCACAGGGATGTCATGTTCTCGAACCTGTTCGACACCGAATCGATCATCGACTGGACATCATCCATCCAGAAGCCTGTTCAAGATTGGGATCCTGAGACCAACTTTGCGCCCATCGGCGACTTCATGGATTTCGCCGTTGAGACTCACGGAACAGAGGTTCTTCGTGAGACCGATGGCGAACGTTGGTCTCAGATCGAGGGGGAGTGGCGAGTGTCACTACGAAATGATCTGCGAGGAAGAGATTCGGATACCACCGGGTGGATTGGCGGTGTGGCTCTGACGACCGGTTCTGTTCTCGTAGCTTCGATCGCGATCACGCTTGGCCTGATCGCGAAGTACAGAAGGAAAAGGCGACGCGAGACCCCACCTCCCATTCCTGGCTTCTTTTCTGAGTCGTGACACGAACCGAATCGAAGGGAACTCGAGTCCTCGTGTCCTCCCTTCAAAGGGGCGACGAGATGGGTCTCAGAGAGGACGAGGCTCCCGGCGGGAATCGCTTGATCGGGGGAGGACCATGCGACATAGGGCGCCTCAGGTGGTCAACGCTGCTGACGTTGAAATACGGGGATCTGCCGATCCCTTGAACTCTCGTTTCGTGTCTATTGCTGAGATCGGTCCCCAGCCCGGTTCGTGAGTGTCGGCCAATTCGACCGCATGGCCGCGTTCGATGAGTCCTCTCACGGTTGAAGGTGCGACCCTCGATTCGTATTTCAGTGCGCTGTCGGTTCCTGGAGTCGGCTGTTCCATGTTCCACCTCGGCAGTAACTGTGAATCATCCGTGCAATTACCTGCGTGGTAGAACGACGCCGCGTACTGAGCAAGGAACTGGGGCTGCTGGTCGCCTCCACGCGTTCCGAGCAGCAGATCGAGTTCTGCCTCCGTCGTCCACAGTGTTGGAGACAGCGTGTGGAGTGGGCGTTTGCCCGGCGCGTACTCATTTGCATGACCTTGGATCAGGTTGAACCCCGCACCCCTGTTGTGCAGGAAGACGCCTGTCGCACCTGCTGATCGCCCTGATCCGATACCCCGGAAGTTGGATTGAATGAGTGACACTCCCATTCCTGCGCTGTCCCTGACAGTCATGTACGCCGTCCCTTGCGGAGCGGGCGCAGGCATCGGCCAGCGACCGGCCCGGTCCCGGTCGATCGCTGCCGCTCGCCCGTCAAGGCGGTCTTGTGCAAGGAGATCTACGCCGGTCGACGATCCATGATTCGGATCCACGGCGGTGTCTTCCCGTTCCCACGCGACGGATCGATATGCCTCGATCAGCAGGTGTTGATAGAGCGGATCGTTCGGATCATTGGGCGGGCTGAGCATCTCGAAGATCCGGAGCGTCGCGAGCGTGAGGTATCCCTGGCTATTGGGAGGGATCGTCCACGCCGTACGGCCGAAAATGTCTGCACCCACTGGAGTGATCCAGTCCGCCTGCGAAATCGCAAGATCATCCGGCGTGATGGCACCCTGAGTTACTTTCGTGATCTCGATGCCGACCCGTCCCTCATAGAAGGCAGTGCGCCCTTCCTGGGCGATCGCCTCCAGCGTGTCAGCCAACCGCGGCCTCATGATCGACGTGCCGACACCGGCGGGGGCGCCATCGGGATAGAGCGGCTCAGAGGATCCCTGGTCGCCGATCAGGTCGGCAAGCTGGCTCAAGGATGCTGCAAGCTCGCTCGATACGGGGAACCCCGACCTTGCAATGTCGATAGCAGGTTCGAGCAGAGACCCCAATGGAAGCGTGCAGAATCGACTTTCGAGCGCTTCCCAGCCGTCCACACACCCCGGTACGGTGATCGACAGGTGGCTTCGCATGGGTATCGCTCCGAGTCCTTCGTCGCGTATCTCGTCTGCGCCGACCCCTGACCCTGCCCTGCCGGATGCGTTCAGGACGGCTGGTGTCGAATCGCCCGGGGTGTGAACAAGGGCGAAGAGATCTCCGCCCGGTCCGCACGTGTCGGGGAGAACGACGCCGAGTACGGCGTTTACCGCGATCGCGGCGTCCGCAGCGTTGCCGCCGGAATGGAGGATGTCGATACCTGCTTGTGAAGCTAGGTAGTGGGGTGAAACGGCGATTCCCCTGGATCCGTCGGTTGGGTTCGTTGTGACAAGTGCTTCGGCTGGACGAACCGGAGCGGTCATTCGACCAGATTTCCCAGACGTCTGTTGAGGGCGTTGAGCACGGCCTTGACCGTCGCGTCGTCTGGGTCGTTCAAGACAACCGCAGATCCAACGTTGAGGTCTTCGGCTCCCCGTTGCCCGGCCGACACGACCATTGCAACGACAACGTTCCTGTCGCCAACCGGTGTCAGAGAGATCGCATCGAGAGCGATGGGTGGCATCGTCGGGAAGGTCTGCTCGATGGCGCTGATGGTGGCTTCGCCCACGAGACGCGGTCTTGCCGACATGACCGCAGGCCCTGTGGCGGTACCAACGTGCTCTTCGTCTTCGTAGCGGAGAGTGACTTCGATCGTCGTCCGGGTCCCGTTCGGAGACTCACCGATCCTCATCAACGCCGCGCGCGGCGTTGAGGCGAGGTCGAGCTGGTGAGGGCTTATCTGCACCACGGATATGACCCTGTGGTCGATGGCGACCCCAAACCGGGCCATGGCGAGGCTTACCACATCACGTACGACCTGCTTCGCCGGCTTGTCGGGCGCAGCGATCACATGGAGCTCGGTGATCGTGCTGCCTTGATTGACAACCCGGGCCGCATCGACCGAATCCATCCTCGCGAGGTTCTCTTCGAGTTCTCTGAAGTTCACAGACATATCGCGGCGAGCGTAGTCGAAATTGACCGAACAGCGGTGTACCGACGCGAGGATCTTGGATTTGTGGCTGTGGACTGTGCACCGTGTACTTCTCTTCCACCCTTGCGGTTTGGGAGATTCGCGAGTATCTTGTCACTTGCTGTCTGCGCTCAGGCAGCAAGACCCCTTGGGCGGGGTCCGAAACGTTTCTACGCGGGGAACATTGCGTAGGTTCGGATTTCGGTTGGGACAGGCATAGAAAACCGAAAAACGAACGATTTGCTCGGGAGAGGGATCCTCCGGGCATTGGAGGTGGTGGAACCCCGGGAAGCTCAAACGGATTACTCCAGCGGAGCGAACACACATTCCAGGCACTGACGACATGATGTCAGGACTGAGAATGATGCATTCTGGAGGCCCTCGTGAAGAGCACCATTGTCAAACTCGTATTGACCCTTGGAACGCTGGCGTCGGCTCTTATGGCCGGCGCAGCTAGTCTCAAGATCGGATAACGAGTGACCCGGGGCCCCCTCCGTGTTCCTGGACACGAGGAACCCATGTTCCCCAACGAACTGGCACGACAGCACAGAGCGAAAGTCCGCATGGCGATCGTCTTCCCGATCGTCGGCGTAGCGGTGCTCGGTGGCCTCTTTTTCGTCCAGTCATTCCCCAGACCGCTCTGGCTTTGGGCGCTTCTCACCGCAACATTTGTATTCTTCGAATGGAACACGGTCGAGGTAAACGACAAACTCTTTGCATCGCCGAGCGTCATGGTCGTGATGACCGCGGCTGTCGTGTTCGGACCGGGATCGGCTGTTCTTGGCTGTGCGGCAATGGCTGCCCTCGGACCGCTCCAACCCAAGGACATCGGTGATCGGCGATGGTTCCAACCCGCTGTGAATTTCGGTCAGCTGGTCGTGACCGCTGCCGTCTCGATTGGCGTGTTGTCGCTGATTCTTTCGGTGACGAATAGCACATCGATCCCTTGGATCGCGCTCGCGTCCGTGATCGGCGCAATTACCTACGGCGTGGTCAACTATCAGCTCGTTGCGTTCATTTT
>BTQL01000049.1:0-18618 GCA_036985855.1 Acidimicrobiia bacterium
GGACTCGGAGGCGTGTTCGTCGAGCTCATCGGCGATGTGGCCTTTCGAATCCACCCGATGACGGATCGTGACGCCAGGGAAATGATCGACGAGGTGAAATCGGCAAGGTTGCTCGAGGGTTACAGGGGAGGGGAACCAGGGGACATCGACGCGGTCGTTGACACACTTCTCCGTGTGTCTGCCCTCATAGACGACCTGCCTGAGATCGTTGAAATGGATCTGAATCCCGTCAAAGTCGGCACACCGGGTTCGGGTGTGCGTATCGTGGATGCGCGCATCAAGGTACGTCCGACGACGGGAACATGGATCCCATCACGAACCGACTTGCCGTCCAAGATCTAGGGAGCCGACATGCACGTCAGGGATCTGATGACAACCGATGTGGTTGCTGTAGCGCCAAACACATCGGTCAGAGATGCCGCTCGGATGATGTTTCGTTATCGGGTTTCCGGACTGCCGGTTGTCGATTCGGATGATCACGTGCTCGGGATAATCACCGAGGGTGATTTCCTCGCTCTCGAAGTCGAGAGAGCTGAATCTGGTCTCGTTCCCGAACTCGTACGCGACGTCATGTCAGATTCTGTCTTGAGCGTTCCGCCCGATCTCGAGATTCTCGAGGTCGCCAAATTCATGCAGAGCAACGACGTCAAGCGAGTCGTGGTTGTGGAAGACGCCAAGATGGTCGGCGTGCTCTCCCGTTTCGACATCGTTGCGGCCTTCACCCGCCCCGACGACCTGATCGAGGATGAGATCCGCGAGGACTTGATCCGACGCGTTCTCTTCGTCGACCCTGCAACCGTCGACGTGTCCGTCGCCAACGGCATCGTTCGCCTCGTTGGCTCGATCGGAACGCGTACCGAGGCCAGACTCGTCGAAGAACTCACAAGACGGCTCGATGGAGTCGTCGACGTCCGGAACGATCTCACGTGGCGTCTCGACGACACAGGGGGAGTCGAGCCCGGCGGTGGCTGACGGTTTCGACGGGATACAGATCGCTACAGCTTCAAGCGGTGATGGACCATTGGACGCTCTGTTCGTCCATGCGACAGGCTTTTGCAAGGAAGTGTGGCAGCCCGTGATCGATCAGGTTCACACAGAACCATTCTCGTGGATGTCCATCGATCAGCGAGGTCACGGGGACAGCGACTCGGGGTCTCTTCCCAACGAGTGGGATTCCCTCGCTCGTGACGTGATCAGCGTTCTCGAGGACCGCGTCGGGATGATCGGCGTTGGTCACTCCTCTGGAGGGGGCGTCATCGCAAGAGCAGAGGCGTTCTGTCCCGGAATTTTCAGACATCTCGTCCTCATCGAACCGATCATCTTTCCTCCACCCTTTCAGCGTGTGAACGGCCCCTGGTCCGAGGGCACGAGGAGACGCCGCAATGCCTTTCCGTCGCGCGACGCTGCGTACGATCGATTCGCATCCGGTCCCTTCGGCTCATGGACTCCGGACGCTCTTGCCGCATACATAGACCACGGCTTCCGGGCTACCGATAGCGGCTGGGAACTCAAGTGTGCTCCTGAAGTCGAGGCTGATTTCTACGCGGAGGGACTGAATCACGACACGTGGGACCGCATCGGTACCATCGAAGTATCCGTCACCCTTGTTGCAGGCGAGGGGTCCAATACGCACCCGAAGCAGCATCTCGATGCGCTCGCTTCTCGATTCCGCGAGATCGAGGTTGTCATCGTGCCGGGAGCCGGCCATCTCGTACCCATGGAGGATCCCGGATCGATCGCTCGGATCATCGATCAAGCGATGACAGGAGACTGAGAGGCGAGGGCATCTACCATCTCATCGATGTTCCTGCTCGGCGCTGAAGAAATCGATGCATTGCGAGCTGATCTGGTAACCCAGTCAGGGTTCCGGATCGCGTCCATCGACGTCGCCTTCGACGCCTTCGACTTCGCCCGTACCGGTGAGAGTCTTGTTGACAGGGCAGTTGCGTACTCGATGCCGAACGGTGACCGTCTCGTTGGAATCGGTACCGCGTGGAGTGCGTCGGGAACCGGCGAGACTCGCTTCGCCGACATCGGAGAGAAGCTCAGGGAGTTGGGACGGTCGGATCTCAAGGCTTTCATCGGTTTCTCGTTCCTTTCCGAGGGCGCGGCTTCGAATGTATGGGATGGGTATCCACCGGCGGAAGTCTTTCTTCCCCGGATCGGGATCGAGCAGTCCGGCGGCGGCACCCGGCTGACCGTGATCATCCCTGCGGGGGATCAGCTCGCGCCCACTCTCGATCTGCTCGGATCGATACGTCACCCTGAGTGGATCCAGGTGATGGATCTTGGTGATCACGCTATCGAATCGCACCCACCGGTCTCGGATTGGGCAGCATCGGTCGCCGATGCCGTCGGAGCGATCCGTCGAGGCGATCTCGACAAGGTAGTCCTCGCGAGATCAGTCGTGGTGCGATCCACCGTGCCTGTTGCGATTCTGCGTGTGTTCAGGGAACTCGTGCGCCAGTACCCGCAGTGTTACAACTTCGCGTGGAAATCGGGCGACGCCGTATTCATGGGAGCGAGTCCAGAGTTGTTCGCAGACGTCGACGGCAACCGTTTCCACTCGAACCCGCTCGCGGGATCTGCTCCGAGAGGTGAAGGTGAGGACGAGGACAGGATCATCGCCCAGAAGCTCATGACGATCTCAAAAGAACGTGAGGAGCATGCGCTCGTCGTCGATGACCTCACAAAACGCCTTGCGCCGCTCGTGGCCGAGATGACGGTGCCAAGATCTCCGTCGCTCAAACAGATGGCGACGGTGCAGCACCTCTCCACAGAGATCGATGGAGTCCTGTCCGCGGGTATCGGCATCCTCGATATCATCCAAGCAACACATCCGACGCCTGCCGTTGGTGGTGTTGAACGTGACATTGCGGTTCGGTACATCAAAGACAATGAGGTGATCGACCGCGGCTGGTACAGCGGCGGGATCGGGTGGATCAATGGAGCCGGTGACGGAGCCATCTGCATCGGGTTGCGGTGTGGTCTGATCAGGGGAAACACAACCCACGTGTTCGCAGGAGCGGGCATCGTTGCAGACTCAGAACCTGAGGCCGAACTCATCGAGACGCGCCTGAAATTGCGTCCACTCATGGATCTCCTGACGGCCAACTAGGAGAGGGCTGTCCCGGCGGCTTCGCGCAGGGCCCGGTGACACTCCACGTTCTCATCGCGGTTGGTGGTCAACTCAATGAGGCTGGGTCCCTCGATCGGCGCGGACACGGTTTCGATGAAGTCGGTGAGTGTGTCGATCGCTGTTGCCGCCACTCCGAACGCTTCGGCGATCGCGACGAGTGAGAGTCCGTGGGGAGTGCCCCAATGCTTCTCGAACGTGGGCGCGTCAACGATGTCAGATTCCGCTTGGGGCAGGAACGAGAAGATGCCGCCACCGTCGTTGTTGACGACAATGATGCGAAGGGGAGCATGAAGTCTTGCGACCTCAGACAACGCCGCGGCGTCATGAAGCGCTGCGACGTCGCCCACGAGCAGGGTTGTGGGAGAACCTGCGAGCGAAGCTCCCAGGGCGGAGGAGATCGTGCCGTCGATCCCGTTCACACCCCGGTTCGCTATGACGGTGATATCCGCCCGCGGATTAGCGAAAGTATCTACATCCCTGATCGGCATAGAGGAACCGACGTAGACGATACCTCCGGAGGGAACGGTCGACACAAGGGAGCGAGCGACCTCTGGTTCGCTCGGGAACGCGAACCCAGCCATTGCCTCGGCAATCGCAGCTCCCACTGTCCTGTCCATCGCCCGCCAGGTGTCGAGGAAGGAGCGGTCGCTGTTCGTATCTGGCACATTCGCACGAAGGAACACCGTTGGATCGGCTTCGATCACGGTTGTTGCACTCCCGAGTGGATCGGTGAGACGTGTGAGATCAACCAGGATCTGTTCGACTCCTGATCGCTCGAGCCACGCCCACAGCGACTTTGATGTCGCGATCGGGCCAAGCCTGAGCACAACATCCGGCCGATTGTCATCGAGTGTGTTGTCGATTCCAGCGAGTAGGTCGCCGTACTCGACCGTGTTGTGGCCCGTGACCCAGCACTGAGGATCAGCGATGATCGGAGCATTGAGCGCCTGTGCGACAACAGTGACAGCCTCACGAAAACCCGCTTGCTGCCGACCGCTTGCCACGATGAGCACGTTCTTACCGACGAGCCGACCGAGCACAGACCGTTCTCGTGTGCCGGCGACATCGGACGCGATCCATTCCTGTGGATCTCTCGGCATGGGCAACAAGTCGGGAACGAGGGGTTCGTCGAGGGCCACGTTGGCGTGGACGGGTCCGGCGGGGAGAGTCTCTGCCGTTGTCGCGATCAGGCGACCCTCGTCGTGTCCGGAGGGGTCGGTCGTATCGAGATCGACGAACCACTTGACGTGCGGCCCATACAGATCGATCTGGTTCATCGTCTGGGGCGCCCCCGTACCTCTGAGTCGTGCGGGCCGATCAGCGGTGAGCACGATGAGTGGCGATCCAGCCTGGTTCGCCTCCACGACTGCGGGAAGGTAGTGGGTTGCCGCAGAGCCGGATGTACACACGACAGCGGCGGGTCTACCCGTTGTCTTCCCGTACCCGAGAGCAGCGAAACCTGCGGACCGTTCGTCACGAATCGAGATGTCGCGCATCCTCGGATCGGCTGTGAAAGCGAGGATGAGGGGAGTGTTCCGCGACCCGGGTGAGATGAACACCGTGTCGACACCTGCGTCGGCAAGTCCTGCCACGAGATTCGTGCAGTAGCGTGCCGTTTCGTCTGTGCTGGTCATCAGCGCACTCCTAAAACACGATCGCCAGGGACAGCAGAAGCGCCACAAAGAGCTGGAGCTGCGCAGTCCCCTTCAACACCCCGATGAGTGGTGGCCCGTGCGTTTCGGTGTAGATCGTCTCGATGAGTGGGATGCTCAGCGGCGCAACGATGAGAGCGATCAATGCCAATGGTGGGAACCAGCCTACGAGCGAGCCGAAAGCGATCAAGACGAAGGAGGCAACGAGTGTGCCGGCATAGATGCGGCGAGCCCACGTGCGCCCCACAACGACGGCGAGCGTTCGCTTTCCAGCGTCTCTGTCCGTGTCAATGTCCCTGATGTTGTTTGCTTCGAGGATCGCAGCTGCGAGCAGACCCATGACGACACCGCCCGCCCACGCTTCTGGCGGAATCGGGGTTCCGAAGACGAACCGTGTTCCTGCGGTTGCAACCATACCGAAGAACACGAACACGAACAGCTCACCGAGTCCGTAATAGCCGTAGGGCACGGGTCCGTTCGTGTAACCCAGGGCCGCGAGGATCGAGATGATCCCGATCACCAGGATCGGCCATCCGGCGTACCAGATGAGATAGAGGCTGGAAATCCCGGCGAGTCCGAATACGACCACGACGCCCCGCTTCATGTCTCGTGCAGTGATGACGCCAGACGCCACGGCCCGCTGCGGCCCAATCCGTGTCTCAGTGTCTGCGCCTTTCTCGGCATCGGCGAGATCGTTGGCGTAGTTCACTCCGATTTGAAGTGCGATGACGGCGAACAGCACCACGACGAAGGGGAGAAGGGCGAATACTGAGTCGTGCCATGCGCTCGCGGCCCCGATCAGAACAGGTGCGATCCCCGCGGGCAGCGTTGCGGGGCGCGCCGCCATGATCCAGGGGTTTGGGGACGGTGCCATCCCTCAGAACTGCCAGGGGAACGAGGAATAGTCGGGGTCACGCTTTTCGAGGAAGGCATCCCTGCCCTCCTGAGCCTCCTCCGTGCCGTAGGCGAGGCGTGTTGCCTCGCCTGCGAAAAGCTGTTGGCCAACGATTCCATCATCCGGCAGATTGAAAGCGAATTTCAGCATCTTGATGGCTGTTGGACTCTTCGATGTGATTTCTCTCGCCCATTCGAGTGCGGTCGGTTCCAGTTCCGCTTGCGGAACGACGGCGTTGACCATGCCCATGTCGAAGGCCTCCTGTGCCGAGTAGCCGCGCCCGAGGAAGAAGATCTCCCTTGCTCGTTTCTGACCGACCTGTCTCGCGAGCAATGCCGATCCGTAGCCGCCGTCGAAGCTCGCCACGTCTGGGTCGGTCTGCTTGAAGATGGCGTGCTCCTGAGACGCGATGGTGAGATCGCACACGACATGGAGGCTGTGGCCGCCCCCGACCGCCCAGCCCGGCACGACGGCGATGACGACTTTGGGCATGAACCGGATGAGGCGCTGGACTTCGAGGATGTGGAGTCTGCCAAGCCGCGCGGGATCAATCCCTTCTGAGCCCTCGTACTTGTAACCGTCCTTGCCCCTGATCCGCTGATCCCCGCCGGAACAGAAGGCCCACCCTCCATCCTTTGGGGAGGGACCGTTGCCTGTGAGCAGTACGCAGCCAACGTCTGACGTCATCCTGGCGTGGTCGAGTACGCGGTAGAGCTCATCGACAGTGTGCGGTCTGAAAGCGTTGCGTACTTCCGGTCTGTCGAAAGCGACGCGTACGGCACCGACGCCCTTGGCCCTGTGGTAGGTGATATCGGTGAGGTCGAAGCCTGCCACTGGTTCCCATGCCGATGAATCGAAGATATCAGAAACCACGGTTCCTCCATTGGATGGCCGCCCGGCGATACTGTAGTGACCGATGACGGCCGATACTCCATATCAGTGGCTTTCTCGGGTCGCGGCCAGTGATCCGGAGCGATCGTGTCTCGTCGATGAAGCCAACGTCTTGGCCTATGGCGACGTACTCGCCCGTGTGGATTCAAGGGCGCACGAAATCCGGCCCGGTATCGAAACATGGGAGATCGTGCCCGTTGAGGTTGTTATCGATGTCAACTCGGTTATCGAGATCCTCGCAACCCAGGCAGCGGGTGGTGTTCCGTTCCCGTACACCGGGCGAGCACCGTCACTCCCGGTTACGGTCGCCGACGATGTCGCTGTTTGTGTCGAGACGTCCGGGAGCAGTGGGTTACCCAAGATCGTCCCGCTGACCTTCACGAATGTCGCAGCATCGCTTCGCTCGTCACGAAAACGACTCGGGAATGGTCCGGATGACCGATGGCTGGTTTTTCTGCCCCTCAGCCACGTCGGCGGACTTTCGATCATCTGGCGGACCCTCGAGGCGGGGGGGACCGCGATAGTCGTACCGTTCGATCCGAGCGGAGTAGTCATCGAGCGCCTCGAACCGACCATTGCGTCGATGGTGCCCACGATGGTGCATCGGCTTGTGGACAACAACCCAGCTGCGCTCGCGTCGATCGGGTCGGTGCTCGTCGGAGGAGCCGCACTTGACCTTTCCCTTTGGGAGCGATGTGTGCGTTCCGGTGTGCAACTCGTGCCGACATACGGTCTCACCGAAGCCGGATCACAGGTGGCGACCGCAGCCTCTGGAAACCTGGACATGTCTTCCGGATGGGTCGGGACTCCCCTCGACGACATGGAGGTTCTCATCGTCGGCCTCGATCATGAGCCCGTAGGGCCGGGTCGAACGGGTTTGATCTCGGTCGAAGGACCGGCCGTGTTCGATGGTTATCTCGGTGAGGAGTTCAGGGGGCGAAGGTTCATAACCAGTGACCTCGGCAGACTCGACGTAGAAGGGAACCTCTTCATCGAGGGCCGTATCGATGATGTGATCGTTTCCGGTGGTGAGAACGTGTCACTCGGGCGAGTGGCGGATATCATCAATGGTCTCGATGGGGTCGATGATGTCTGCGTCGTTGGTTTCGCGGATGCCGAATGGGGAACGGTTGGCGGCGCAATGGTGGTCTCAGATCGCGGGCTGGTGTCCGTGATCGCGATGGCCAAGGGCGAGTTGAAGGCACATGAGCGACCGAAACGATGGCTGCAACGTGGTCTGATTCCAAAACTTGCCAATGGGAAACACGATCTGACCACAGTGAGGGCAGCATTCGAGGAGGAACCATGGACCTAGGTCTTGCAGGGAAGGTCGCGCTGGTAGCCGCAGCTTCGCGAGGACTCGGCGAAGCTATTGCGCGCACCCTTGCCGAGGAGGGGTGCACCGTCGAAATCTGTTCGCGCTCGCTCGATCGCGCGCAACGCACCGCAGAAACGATCTCGGCGAGCACCGGTCAGGCAGTGATCGGTTCGGAAGTAGACGTTACCGATGGTGATGCGATCAGCGCGTGGGTGAACGAGGCAGCTCGTCGCCACGGTGGTCTCGACATCGTGATCCCAAACGCCGGCGGGCCCCGACACGGATCTTTCGCCGACACCATGCCCGAGGATTGGGACACTGCCTACCGATTGACCCTGCGTTCTGCGATGGCATTTGCCGCGGCGTCGAAGCGACACTTGGATGCGGGTGGTTCGATGCTCTACCTGACATCATCTTCTGTGAAGGAACCGATCTCGAGCCTTGTCCTGTCGAACGTATTCCGCGCCGGAGTGGCGGCTCTGGCCAAAACGCTCGCGTCTGATTGGGCTGGAGATGGCATCAGGGTCAACCAGCTCATCCCTGGGCGCATCGCAACAGAGAGGCTCGCCGAGCTCGACGCCTATGTCGCAGAGCTTCGCGGCGCCACGCCAGACGACGTGAGTCGGGCGAGCCGGGCCGCCATCCCACTGGGTCGCTACGGTGTGCCAGACGAATTCGCGAGTGCAGCGGTGTTCTTGGTGTCACCGGCAGCGTCATTCATCACGGGAGCAACTTTGGCTGTGGACGGAGGAGCACTGAAGAGCATCTTCTAGTTCACAGGTCGGCTTGCCGACCGTTGACCGTCAACTGCCGAAGGCTGGGCCTATCACGACGGTCACGGGTAGATGTGCTGCTCCGATATCAGGGCCAGTCGTGAGCTCGAATGGCGTGATCTCCTCTGTCATGAGTACAACGTCGATAGGGATGCCGATCCATCCCCCGACGAGTGGGATGTCGGATACAGGCCACGTCGACTGATAACCGGAACCTTCGGTTGTGTCCCTGAGGCCGAGTGTGTCTCTCATCGTCGACATCCCGTAGGTCCATCTGGTGGCACCGAGATTCCCGATCACCGCAACAGGGTGGGATGCAGACGCGACCGCAGCGGATACGGCGTCGAGGCGGGTAGCGAGACGATCAGCGCGTTCGGCGTTCGAGGCCAGCTCACCCCAGGCGGTCACGACCTCGATGGCCTCTCCATTGGCACCGACAGTGATGCGGTACACGGGTTCGGAGCGTCCCTCCGTGTAGGTGACGTCGACGGGCCAATCCTCGGTTCCCAGAACGACGATCCCCGGCACATCGGGCCGATCAGGAGAGGCGATGATCGAATACGGTGAGCCCTCGGCGGTCAATGGCTCCATGCGTTCCGAGGTGGTACCGGCTACGAGAATCAGGTCCGCTTCGCTGTCGAAGAGCCATCGAAGCACGACGTCTGAGCTGTCGACGCCGGGATAGACGTCTGCGTGGACAACTCGAACGCCGTTCTCGCCCGTTGGCGCTGGTTGTGTCCCCATCCACAACGGAACGATGAGCCACGCGTTCACGAGAGCTGCTGCGAGGAATACGATCGACGCGATTCCTCTTGTGACGAGGGTGTAGAAAATCGTCGCGGCGATCAACCCCCAGAACATCTGCCATCGAAAGTTTGCCGCGTAGTCAAAGAGCCACCATGTGCCACCGAAGAACGCTGCAACGGTGAAAATCACGGCGCCACCACCCGCGATGTAGAGCAGGATGATCAGCGCGCTTCGCAGGCCCGCGAATATCCCCGTCTCGGTTTGGCTGATCACGATCCGAAAGCGTACATGAATCCGTCGCGAGAACCTACGTATATGGTGCCGTTCCATACGGCGGGTGTCGATTCGATACAGCCATCACTCGCAGGCGTCTTCGTCCACATCTCGACCGGATTCCTGGGGTCACTCAGGTCATAGGCTCGGAGACCAGAATCTTTCGAGAAGCAATTCACGGCGATGATGAGCGTGTCGTCGACGATGACGGGCGACGACCAAGCGTTGACACCGATCGTGTCTTCCCACACGATCTCGCCCGTGTCGGTATCGACGGCAAGTAAGTCTCCGTTGTCGGTTGCGACGAAAATCACGCCGTCTGGATGCAACGCAGGCGTCGCCCACGCCCCGGTGTCCTGCCCTCTGGCTGCAGGAATGTCCACTTTCCAAACGATCGGTGCGACGCTGGTGAGCGGATCCCCAACCTCGATCGAGGTGTCGAGCTTTACGAGCTGGCCGACCTCGCGAACCCGCCGTGCTGCGGTGTTGTTGTCCTTTTCGTGGTCGGCATGCGCTACGACGTAGATGAAACCCTCGGCGTCGATCGAGATCGTGGCGTCGGTGTCGTCCCCGATCCACCAGTCGAAGAAGGTCTCTGCGTTTCCGTTCTCGATATCGGAAAGGTCGATTCCCCGGATCCGCCCAGCGCTGTTGGCGAAGTAGGCCTTCTGTCCGAAAATGGCTGTCGAGTTCTCAACGGACTGGTCACGCCCGAGCAGGTCGAGCAGTTCGTCGGACCACGCCTTTGTCTGGTAGACAATTTCTGGGCTCACCGTGACCCTGCCCTCTTCGTCATAACCCCGATTGAGCTTGACTGCGAACCACCACGAGTTCTCGCCCCCCTGATACATCATGTCATCGACGATCACGGGGTTGGAGTCCCAGTCGTCGTTCCAAATACCTTCTACGGCCTTGGCGTGTAACGACCAGACCTCGCGCACCTCGTCTCCATCGAGAGCAAGGATTCGGAACCTGGGATCACGCGACCCTGTGTACAGGAGCGGGAAACCGTCGGGATCGAGCGTGACGCTTCCCTTGATGATGTCGCCCATGTCGTATCCGGGCCTCAGGTTCTCCCCGGTATCGGCATCTACGAAGTGGATCTTCTTGTCGTATGCACCGAAGATCAGCTCCGTCTTGCCGTCTTCTCGCTCATACACGACGGGTTGACCCGTCCATCCCGTTCCAGACCACACCTTGGGTTCACGACCGACAGGCGACGAACCCGTCATCGGATGGTCGGGGTACTTCCAGAGAACACGTGGTACGGATCGAGGGACGGGACCAGTGCCGAAGAACGTACGGGTGGGATTGCCTCGGAACATGGTGAGTCCGTTGACAGATCCCCACGGCTTGAACACGGTTTCAGGCGTCACCACACCTGCCGGTCGGGGGGAGATGGTCGTCGTCGTTGTCTCGGAGGGAAGAGTCGATGTTGGGCCGGGCTCGCCGCCATTTGTCGTGCTCGACGAGAGCGGAGGGAGTGTTGTCACGGAATCCTGTGGTTCAATCGAGATCACGTTGTCTTCGCCTGCGACGCATGCGCTCGCGACCAGTGACAGAGCAAACAAAAGTGGAATCAGCTTTCGCATCGCGGCGAGTGTAGGAACCGAGACCTGATAGTCCACATACCCGGATTGCACATCCTGGCACACCTAGGCTCGCGGGATGCGACCCATCATCGACTTCGTTCGGGCGTGGTACTCCGATGCCGCCCCCGCGCTCCGACGAGCAGACCCTCTCCTGATGGGCGCTGCGTTTGCCTACAACACAATCTTTGCGGTTGTCCCTCTCGCGCTCGCATTCGTCTCGATGTTGACGTTGTTCGACAACTCGCAGGGGGTGCTTGCCGACACGTATCGACTCATCAACGAGACGTTGCCCCCTGACATCGCATCATTCCTGATCCAGATCCTGAGCGAATCCATCGAAGCGCTGGAGAACAACAGGGCCGTCATCATCGTCGTGACCCTTGTGGTGGCGTTGTGGTCTGGTTCACGGTCGGTCTACACGGTGCAGAAGGCCCTTCGGCTCGTCGAAGATTCCGTCGTTGACGTCGGATACGTGCGAATGAGGTCGACGGGCCTTTTGGTCACGGTTGGGGCAGGCGCTGGAGTGTTCGCCGCCTACACCTTGTTTCTTGTCGGGGGAGACCTAACGGGTCGTTTTGCACCGATGTTCCTTGGAGAACTCCCAATTGAGCAATTCCTACTCACCGGAGTCGCCGTCCTGTGGATCTTCCTGCTGTTGTTCGCGGTGTATCGATGGGGCGCGGCCGTATCGGTACGCCGACCGGCAACGACCTCGGCTGTCGTGACCGCGGTGTTGGTGGTCGGAACATGGGCTGCGTTCAATCTCGTGCCTTCCGGAGGGTCGCTTTCGGTAGCTGTTTTTGGGACCATCGGACTGGTTCTCGTGTGGATGTATGGGATCGGCGTCGTCGTTGTGGCCGGCCCGATCGCTGTTGGCTCACTGCTGCAGGTTTTGGAGGAGAAGAAGGACCGGTAGCCTGCGAACAATGGTGGAAGAACAATCGCGGCTAGGGGACCTCAAGGTTGGAATCGCCCTCTTGTGGCGTGTCTTGATCAGCTATCGCCGTATCGCAGCCATGTCGATCCTGGGGGCGCTGATCTGGATGTCGATGGTCATCGTGGTCCCGTATCTCGTTGGTCGGGTCATCGATGCCATTGTCTCTCTATCGGACATGTCAGAGGTGTGGACATTGCTCGGCTTGATCATCCTTGCGGGTGCGATCCAAGCGGTCGGCATTTCGATGCGTCGCTACTTCGGGTTCAAGGTTTCGTACCGCGCCGAGGCTGATCTTCGTAACGACATCTTCACCCACATACAACGCATGGCGTTCTCATTCCACGACGTGACATCAACAGGCGAACTCATGGCTCGTGCATCATCGGATCTGAGCCAGCTTCGGTTAATTCTCGCGATGGCCCCGATCACCCTGGCCAACCTCGTCATGTTCTTCGTGGTCACCATCGTGCTTGTGATCATCGATCCTGTCCTCGGCCTCACTGCTGCGTTGATGGTTCCTGCCCTCCTGTTCACGTCTGGTCGATTTGCAAGCAGCGTCGTCGGGTTCTCATTCGACCTTCAGCAGAGACTCTCCGAACTGTCTCACGTGGTGGAGGAGACAGTGTCGGGCATCGAAGTCGTCAAGAGCTACGGACAGGAGGCCCAACAGCAGGACCGGCTCGATGGCAAGGCAGAGACGATCTACGACGCCGCAATGGGCATGGCAAAACAGAGGGCTATCTACAGACCGCTGTTCGAGATCATTCCCGCCCTCGGCACAGTTGCTGTCCTCGCTGTCGGGGGGATTCGAGTCGTGGATGGGTCGATGACGTTTGGTGAGTTCGTTTCCTTCACTCAGTACCTGGCAGTGATGGTTCTGCCGCTTCTGATCACGGGATGGTTCTTCGCGAACCTTCCGAGATCCGCGGCAGCCGCTTCACGTATCGATGAATTGCTTGCCACCGCACCAGAAATCTTCGAGCCTCGACAACCGGTGCACCTCGAACCTGGGCCGGGCGAAGTCCGCTTCAGCGACGTGTCGTTTGCATATCCGGACGGCCCAAGCGTTCTCGATGGGATCGATGTCGTCATCCCTGGTGGCACATCGGTCGGCGTCGTGGGTGTTACCGGCTCTGGCAAATCGACCATTGCGCACCTGATCCCCCGGTTCTACGACGTCACGCACGGCTCGATCACCATCGATGGCGTCGATGTACGCGATCTCCGACTTGATGAGCTTCGAGGGGAGGTTGCGGTCGTGTTCCAGGAGTCCTACCTGTTTTCCGCATCGATCGAAGAGAACATCAGAGTTGGTGATCCCATGGCGTCCGATGATCGTGTGCGCTCAGCGGCTCGCCTTGCCAAGGCCCATGAGTTCATCTGCGGTTTCACCGACGGTTACCAAACTGTTGTTGGAGAAAGAGGATCTACGCTTTCTGGAGGACAACGCCAGCGCGTGAGCCTCGCTCGGGGCGTCGTTCGCGACCCGAGAGTGCTCATTCTCGACGACGCAACGTCCTCGGTTGATGCGATCGTTGAGGCGGAGATCCAGCAGGCATTGAGGCAGGTGATGGCCGGCCGAACAACGGTCATCATCGCTCACCGAACATCGACCCTCGCCCTCGTTGACAACGTGTTGTTCATCGAGAATGGCCGTGTAGTCGCGTTTGGACCGCACGACAAACTTCTCGCGACGGTCCCACGTTATGCAGAGGTTCTCGCGACAGAGGCTGAGGTGATCGCTTGAAATACATGTCCTCCGCAGGGGATTACAGGGTTGAGCGCCCAGGAAGGCTTGTTGCTCGTGCCGGTCGCATTGCTCCGGATCTGAAATGGTCGGTCATCGGCACGATCGCGATCACGTTTGCCGCGACGATCGTTCGCCTCCTCGGACCGTTCGTGATCAAGCGCGGCATCGACGAAGGTATCACCCAGGGGGACAAGCGGGCGATCCTGGTGGCTGCGGCGGTTTACGTCGGACTTCTGGTTCTCCAGTACATCGCAGCGGCGATTTCCCAATGGAGCGTTGCGGTCGTCGGCGAGAGGTATCTGGTTCGACTCAGGTCTGTCGTATTCCAGAGGTTGCTCAGGCTCGACATGGCGTTCTACTCCCGGTCCAAGAGTGGCGTCCTTGTGTCACGTATGACGTCAGATATCGAGTCTCTTCAGGAGTTCGCATCCGATGGCGCAGTCATGGCGCTCACCAACGCTCTCACAGTTGTTGGTGTTGCTGTTGCCCTCGTGGTTGTCGACTGGCGAATGGCGCTCGCTGTCTTCGCCGTTGTGGCAGTGCTTGCCGGCGTATCGGTGATATTTCAACGGCAGGCGAGGCGTGCTTACGACCAGGTTCGGGAGCGCATCGGGCATGTCCTCGCATCGCTGCAAGAAGGCATCACCGGTGTGCGCGTGGTGCAGGCGTTCACCCAGGAGAATGCCCAGGCTTCAACATTCGGGCGGATCAACGAAAGATACTTCGAGGCGAACATGGCGGCAGCGAGGGCCATTTCCTGGTACTTCCCGATCGTTGCCTTCCTGAGGGTCACAGCCCTGGCAGCAGCACTTGGAATCGGTGCATCGCGCGTGTTGGATGGCTCGCTCACCATCGGAACGCTGGTCGCGTTCCTGCTATATCTCGACTGGTTCTTCCAGCCGATCATCAACTTGTCGAACGTGTACAACCTCCTTCAGTCCGCTCTTTCCGCGTTGGCCAAGCTCTTCGAACTGATGGATGAGCCGGTTGGCGTCCGTGAGAGGCCCGGCGCCTATGACCTTCCTGAACCCGTCGCCGGGAGTGTTTCGCTTGACGGTGTCTCGTTCTCCTATGAGCCAGGCACGCCCGTCCTCGAGGACGTTTCGGTGGCGGTCGGGGCAGGTGAGCGCGTTGCGATCGTCGGCGAGACCGGATCAGGCAAGTCCACGATCGCGAAGCTGATCATGAGGTTCTATGACCCGACCGTCGGCACGGTCGGCGTCGACGGCAATGATCTTCGCGGTCTCACCGATCAGTCCCGTTCCGACACGCTTGCCCTGATTCCCCAGGATGGATTTCTCTTCGCAGGCACGCTGCGTGAGAACATTGCATACGCGGACGTCTCTGCGCCTGATGAGGCCGTGTGGAATGTCCTACGAGCGATGGGTATCGATGATTGGGTTCGATCTCTCCCTGATGGCCTGGATACCGAGGTCAGGGAGCGGGGTGGCCGGTTTTCGGCAGGTGAGCGACAGCTAGTCGCACTTGCCAGGGCATTCATGTCCGAACCGTCGGTCATCGTGCTCGATGAGGCAACATCCAACCTCGACCCGGAAACCGAAATCCAGGTGGAGGGAGCACTACGGGTGCTGCTTGCCGGCCGCACGTCGGTGGTGATTGCCCACCGACTCAGGTCTGCTGAGCGGGCGGACAGGGTCGTGATGATCGACGCTGGCCGCGTCATCGCCGAAGGAACACACGATGAGCTCGTGGACCAGTCGCCCAAGTACCAGGAGCTTGTCGAGGTCTGGCAACGCGGCACACGATGACCGATAGCATGCCGAGATGGAGTCATCCAGCGAAAGAAGCATGGTCAAGCGTCTTCCCGAGAGAGGCGTGTACGACAGAGACACGATCAACCGCATCCTCGACGAAGCCCTGATCTGTCATCTCGGTTTTGCCACGGAACACGGACCCGTGGCGATCCCAACGATCCATGCCCGCGTTGGCAACGTGTTGTATCTCCATGGTTCCCGCGCCGGCCGCATGATGCGATCAACCGTGGATTCGGAGGTTTGTGTCACCGCCACGATCGTTGATGGCATCGTTGCTGCTCGCTCAGCTTTCCACCATTCGTTGAACTACCGAAGTGTGATGGTGTTCGGCATCCCCCGAGTTGTCGATGACAAGGAGGAACGGACCAGAGCGTTCGAGGCCATCACGAACCACGTGCTTCCGGGTCGATGGGATGAAGCCCGTCAACCGAACGAGAGGGAGGACAAGGGCACCAAGCTCCTCGCGATCGATATCGATGAGGCATCCGCGAAGGTTCGCACGGGCCCTCCGGTCGATGACGTAGAGGACATGCAATCAGGGATCTGGGCAGGCGTGATACCTCTTACGATGCAGGCAAGCGCCCCGATTCCTGCACCGGACCTCGAGGCCGGGGTCGACGTGCCGCCTTCCGTTATCGGCTATTCCGCCAGCTGAGCAGTTCTCGAACGGGTCCCATGTCGTAGTCAGGCCCGTTCAGGCCGATCGTGATCTCGTCGGCGCCTGCAGCCGCGTATTCGTCTGCCTTGTGCAACATATTCGGTTCGACTCCGACCGAACGCTCGACCTCGGTGGGATCGCGTCCGATCTTCGCGCACCATTCATCCAGTACAGACGACTTGTGGATGAACAGTTCAGGCGAACCGAATCCATGCCAGATGTTGGCGTATTCGCTCACGATGCGAAGCGTCACCTTCTCGCCGCCGCCACCGATGAGGATCGGGAGATCGCCCATCGGCTGGGGGTCGAGCCGGGAGAGGCGTTCCTTGATGATGGGCATAGCCGCATCGAGAGCTCTGAGCCTTTCACCTGCCGTGCCGAATACATAGTCGTATTCGTCGTAGTCCTTCTCGAACCAGCCGCTTCCGATTCCGAAGATGAGACGCCCGCCTGAGATCACATCGACGGTACGAGCCATGTCGGCGAGCAGCTGTGGGTTCCGATAGCTGTTACAGGTGACGAGTGCCCCGATCTTGATGTTCTCCGTCGCTTCTGCCCATGCGCCCAGCATTGTCCAGCATTCGAGGTGTTTGCCAACGTTGGCGTCAGGTTTGCCGCCGTAGAGCGGATAGAAGTGGTCCCAGTTGTAGAGCACGTCGGCTCCGAGCTCCTCTGCTTCTGCCGCGGCACGTCGGATGTCGGCATAGCCGGCGTGCTGGGGTTGAAGTTGGACGGCGACGCGTACGTCTGGCACCTTGGGCTCCTCGGTTTGGGTTCTATGACCATAACTGCCGCGATTGGCGTTGACGACGCCGAGTATTCTGTCTCGGTGGAATCCATCACTTTCAGACCCGTCACCGAGGACGAATATCCGGCGTTCGCTCGTGCCCTGATCGAGGGCTTCTCTGAAGACGTCCCAGACGACGACTTTCCCGATCTTCTCAAAGCAACCCTTCCCCCCGACCGGACGCTTGCCGCATTCGATGGCGGGGATATCGTCGGTACTTTCGGGGGGTACGCCCTCGATCTTTCGGTGCCGGGTGGCAGCCTGCCGATGGAGGGCACAACGGTTGTCACGGTGTTTCCGACACATCGCCGCAGGGGTTTGATGAATGAAATGATGGCACGGCATCTGGAAACCTCGGCAGCCAATGGCTATGCGATCGCCGGTCTGTGGGCCTCGGAATCCAGTATCTACGGCCGTTTCGGTTACGGAATCGCGTCATACGCGGACACCATCACGATGCAGGGTCGAGACATCCGATTCCGAGAAGGCATCGATGTCGAAGGAGTCAGGCGGATCAGTGTTGAAGATGCACACGAAGTGCTCCCTCCTGTCTTTGATCGTGTCCTCCCGGAAACGCCTGGTATGTTCGCACGATCAGCGGATTGGTGGAAGACTCAAGTACTCCATGACGCCGAGTGGATGAAACGGGGGAAAACCTCCAAGCGGGTTGTGATTCACCACGGCCCGGATGGACCGGACGGGTTCGCCATTTACCGCCAAAAGAGTGACGAGAGCGATGACGGGCATGCGAACGGAACGGTGCACGTCGTTGAGATCTTGTCGGAAACGGATCGTGCGCACACTGCGTTGTGGTCCTTTCTGACGAACGTCGATGGATGTCCCAACGTCCGGTCCTGGAACCAGCCCACAGACGATCCGCTGGCGATGAAGGTGGTCGATCCGAGACGTATCAAGCAGGTGACTCGAATCGACGCATTGTGGATCCTGATCCTCGACGTCGTCGCAGCGCTTGAAGCGCGGTCATATGAGCAGGACGGTGTGATCAGCTTCACGGTCACGAATTCGTTCCGGCCCGATGTTCAGGGCGGCTATGCATTGAGCATCAAGAACGGCGTCGGCTCATGCACTCGTATCGAAGGCGAAGCTGATCTCGGTATCGACCTCGACGTCCTCGGCGCCCTGTATCTCGGGGGCGCGGACGCCCATGGTTAGGCCGCAGCCCACCGCATCGATGCCGAGCCAGATGCGCTGGCCCATCTCCACGGCCTGTTTCACACCGCAAAACCTCCCTGGTGTAACCAGGTGTTCTGACCGCCTTTCCGTTCTGGCGTCCCTCAGGGCATCATGCCGCCCTGAGGGACGCCAGAACGGTGTCTCGAGGCAGGCGAGCTCGCGTTGCTTGGGAAGGGCGTCGATATTGATCGGGAACACCGGCGTGTTCCCAGGCGTTATCTGTATATGAGTTGCGGC